>JAAYUF010000133.1 GCA_012517815.1 Clostridiales bacterium | reverse complement strand
TCGGCCAGAAAGGAATGCGGCTCCGGCAAAAACCCAGAGAAGGCGGGGAGACAATCCCATGGCACAACCGCGCGGCAAGGAGAACGCGCCGCCAAGGCTGGCTTTGGGCTTGTTACGGGAGCGAAGCGGGCCGGTGAAGATGCCCGCAGCGAGCACCTCCGGCGCATGAGAAGGGGGGAGCAATCCGCGGATTGCTCCCCGAGCGAGCAAGTCTGCCGGTCAGAAGTTGAACTCACCGGCCCAGTCAAAATCGCCGGAGGTTTCACAGCTCATGGGCCAATGGGCGCACCACTGCGGCACACGAGGGTTCTCAACCCGATCCAGGCTGGGCGTATACGGCTTGATGTCCAGTAGCGGGCTGCCTTCGTTCGCATCCAGATAGGCAAGCCCTACGATGCCGTTCTCAGCGTCGATACCGGTCACCTCTGCGCAGGAAAGCGCAAGGGGGTTGGGCCTGCTGGGGCTGCGTGTGGCAAAGACGCCCACCCGATCCGGTCCATGTACATACGGCTTGGTTTCGCCGGTTTTCGCCCTTTCCGCCGCCGTATCGCAACCGTCAAACCACCACAGGACCTGAATGTGGCTGAAACCCTCCAAACCTTGCAACGCCCCCCGATAAGCGCGATCGATCCGCAAGCAGGGCTGCCCTCTGTTTGTGCTGATTTTCCCAATGGCATGCAAAGAAAATTCCATGTTCCTCTCTCCTTTGAATCAGGTTGATCAGCGCTGACACCCTCATTGTAGCAGGAGTTTCGCACACTACAAGCACCATTTTCAGAAATTCGGCAACGGATGCCGGACAACCCGCGCCGACGCCTCCGCCGCAAGCGTGCCTCTCCGTTTGCGCAAGCAGTCCACACGCGCAGGCACGACTGATCTGGCGCCGGTTTACGACGCCGGGTGCCAAAACCCTCCCTCTGCGCAGCGGCATAACCGGCGCCCCGATCCTCACGGGCCTGTGAAACACGGCCGCCCGTAGCGTGCCACCGCTTACGCCGCCTGCGGCATGCTTTCCGAAGGCTGTGCAAGGCCGCCGCGGAGCGGAGCGGCGCCGATACAGGCCATCTCATCTCGAAAACCCGGCAGGGCGGTTCCGGCGACAATGTCGCCGGAACCGCGTTTGCGTTTCAGGATGGCGCACAGGCAAGGTTTGTGCCCAATCCGAACCGATCACACCCAAAGGCAAGGCTGCCGCCGCTCCAGCCGGGTGCGGGCTGCCGGCAAGCGATAACCAGACTGCCTTTGTTCTGGCCTGCCAAACAGAATCCTACGCCATCACAACCTGGAGACCAAGGCGCTTATGCGGATCGTCCGTTTGCCGTTGCGGGCGCTTTCTGCCCAACCGTTGGGGCATACCGGAGGGTTTCAGGGGAAACCGGCGGATTTCCTTGCGTAAGATTCATTGTATGGATTGCTTGGTTATGATATGATATGGAAAAAGGTGGGGGGGGTGCGTTTCATGCCCATCGCAAACAATCCGATCATGACCTGTTTTCAGGCACGTGTTCCGGTACGCGTTACATCAGGCGGTTTACGACGTTTTCTTGCGGTTCTGATAGGGTTTCTGCTGCTCGCTTGCCTTCCTGCGGCGGCGTTTGGCGAGCAGGCGGAAAGCGCCGAACCCGTCAAGGATTTTGCCTGGTATCGGCGTGCCATGACGCATAACGGAACATGCAGCGTCTTCAACCTGATCGACGCGGCCGGCCTCGCGGAGGGCGATCCGAGCAAGGCTTGTCAGGACATGGTGGACTACGCGGTTCAAAACGGGCTGGCGGGCGAGCTGCTGCTCCAGATAGGCGACATGCTGGAACACGCCGACCCATCCGAGCAAAGCCGGAAAATCAGCAATTATGTGGCGAGCCGCTATGTGGAAAACGGCACGACCCATTCCTACCGTAATCCAACCGAGGTGGAGCAGGCGCGCTTTGCCGCCGCCGACATGCAACGGACCGAACCGGCGGCCATCTGGGAAACGTCCGGATTTGAGGAAGTGTTCGGCGTAGCCTTTGACCGGTTCAAACCGCTGAGACCGCAGCCGGGGCTTTGCCTTGCGGTGATCAAGGCCTCCGCGCTGTACAGACCGGGCCGCGCCTACAACGATACCCTGGAGACGGCCCAAGAAGTGCTGAACAATCTCAAGCCGGTTGTTTCCGCGTGCGACCGCTCGCTGCAAAGCGCATCGCTTTCCTTTACGGGCAACCCGAACCTTGCCTCCGTTGTGATACTGTTTGACATTCAGTATTCCTTTTATGGAAATTACGGGAATGCCTACGACCCCATCAAAGGCTACGGCGCCATCGTGACCCTGACCGCACTGGACGCGCGCACACACCGGAAAATTGCCTCCGTAAAGATGAAGCATGAACTCGGCGGTATGATTTCCGTGACATCCGGCGGCATCTACGAGGACCGGATCTATTGCGCCTCGTTGCCCACGACAACCGCTATAGATATCTGGCAACCCTTTGAGGACAAGCTCGCGGCTTCTGTCAATCCGCAAAGCGGAAACGATGCGTACACCTATGCCGTAACCGAGGGAAACGCCGAACTGATTGTATCGATCCTCCTTGACGGTTTGGCCGGCAAGGCAAGCGACCCGTGGCAAAAGGCGATCTACGAGGCTGGCGCGCAGGCGGTGCGCATGGACGGCGATACCCTTTCGCTTCGGCTGCGCTCCTTTGACCCCGCGTTGGAATCCCTTGGCGCCTATGCGGACAACCCCGATACCTGGCTTAGCGATATGCTGCAAAACGCCGCGGCATACAACCTGAATTGCACGCTGACCATCGATGAGGACGGAAAGCTGCTGCAAAGCAGCGAGACACCTTTGAAAGCCGCCGTAAAAAAGGCCGCCGCCGCCGTTGGGAAGGCCTACGGAAACAAAGACGTGCTGACCGCCCTGCGGGCCCGCCTCTTTCCCGTGCCAATCGAGGGCGAGGCGGAGAGCGACGCCGATGTGCTGAATGTTTCACCGGCTTTCACCCGTTGGGTACAGGCCCAGGGCGAAGCCCTGCAGGCGTTAACGCCGACGGAATGGGCGCCCCTATACTTCGCGCAGGATAAGCAGACGCTCGGAGTCGATAAGGGCCCGCACGCGCTTCAGCTGAAATGTGAAGGGATCAGCCCGGGATTGACGCTGAGCGCGGCCTATCAGGACGCTCGAGCGGCGGCCATCAGCGACCCTACCGCAGACCTCCGCACGCTGTTTTTGCGCACGTTGGCGGGATATGCCCTTCATCCCGGCAAAGGGCTGACGAAAACATTCACCGTTGCGCTGGATGTAGAGGAACTCTCGCGCGGCGCGTTGCCCGCCGATTACCAGCGCTATCTGGACAGTTACGAATTTGCCGCCCAATTCTCCAGGATGGAGGAAAGCGTGTCGGCCTATTGGGAGGAACACGGGGGTTCCGCCAACCCGTAACCGGACATGGGCGAAAAGAGGCGTTCTGCCAAACAGCCGGTTCGGAGTTCCTGCCCCATACGGGCACGGCTCATGGTTTAAACCAACCCCGACCCTTCCCAAACGCGGCAGTCACGGCAGGCGGCCAAGCCAGCAGGCGCGCACGACAGGATTCAGGCGAGATCCATGCGGAATACCTTTGTTCTTGGGCTTTGCCTTGCCGGCGCAAGCGCTGTGCGAACAAACACGGCTGACGCCGTACAGACAGTCGCGCCGCGCCCCATGCATGAAGGCGCGCGGGACATCGTAGTTGATTTTCACGGCGGCAAAACTCCTTGCCCCCGACGGTCCAAGGAAAAAGAACGGTCTGAACGAACCGGCCGAACGTGATCCCGGGGCTGCAACGGCCGCACTTCGCCGCTATTGCGGTGACGGCGGGTGCGCAACCGCGCGTGTCGGGCGCACACAGCCCGCGCGCCTGCGCGAATGGACGGCGGCGGCATGCGAAGTCGCGGCAAGGCCTTCAGGAAGGACTTGCCGTCCATACTGTTCATAGAATGCCCGAAATCAACGTGCGCAGCGAAAAGGTCACGGGGACTGCCGGTCGAGTATACTGAAGGACCTGTTGAAAAATGGATCAATTTCACGAACAACACACGTTCACATAGAACCGAAAGCTCAAGAATTTTATAGGCAAGATGGCCTTAACCATCCTCTTTAGGTCTAGTGCCATGGCAGCCAAGAGGCATTCCTCTGTAGCACAGAGGATACCTCTTTTCCGAATCTTGGATATCAGATGCTCGCGCTTGAGAACCGAGAAACTTCCTTCGCTCCATATCTTCCGTTTTCGCATCATGGCGTAGTATTCTTTAGTTCCAATCCGTTTATGCCCGCGGAAGAAAGCCGGATAACAACTACTTGCAAGAATCTTGCGCTTTACTGGGGTTTTACTGAAGCATTCAGAACGCCTGGAGCACGACAAGCATCGATCGTCTTGAATCTGGTAGCACCGCAGATACTTGCCTGTGGATTGATTGCAGACCAGTTTATGATATGTTAAGCGATTCCCAACGGGACAGATGAAGCAACCTTCACTTTCGTCGTATCTGAAACCATATTTCTCAGGGCTGTTGGGGAAATGAATCTCTGGAATATATCCTATAATCCCTAACATCTCCAAACCACGGTGGACAGCCCCAGTATCGTACCCCCGATCCAACGCGAGTTTGTGTATGGAAAAATCCGCCTGAGACATTTGCTTTTCCAGGTGACGAAGAACGATCAGGCTTTCTTTTTCGTTTGCTGGGTAAACATCCATTCCCGTAATAATCCCGTGTTTACTGTCCACAGTGGTCTCAGCTAAATAACCGACGCCATGTTTTGTCCCATGATTCATATATCCGCAATCGAGATCCGTGGTGCTTGTGGTTCGTGTCTTCGTAATTTCCTTGGGCGGCGGGGCTTTAAATCCGGGTTGCTGCGCCAATTCCGCATCCAAATCATTCAGATAGCTCTGCATGCTGAGTTCTACCTTGGTTTCGACATCCACCCAACTACTTTGAGCAACATTCGCCGGGATATAGGTACCGTCGGCTACCATTTCATCGCCGTCAACCAGTTTATGGCGAATGCATTCCTGCACAATATATACAAACACTTTCTCAAAAAGATTGCTTTCTTTCCACCGGCTGATGCGGTTCTTTGAAAACGTCGAGTGGTCTGGTATGTGATCTGTGATGTTAAACCCGCAAAACCATCGGTAGGCAATGTTCAGGGCAACTTCGTTAACCAGACGCCGTTCGCTTTTGATCCCAAACAAATACCCGATCAGGAGCATCTTTACAAGGCTCACAGGGTCGATGGACGGACGGCCTATCTCCGAATAGGTCGGTTCAAGTAGTTCATAGATGTACTCGAATGACACAATCCTATCAATTTTTCGGAGTATATGGTTTGTAGGAATGATATCCTCCGGATTGAAGATCAACATCTCTATCTGTCCGCTTTTCCGTCCCATCATGTGGCTCGCCTCCATGGCTCTATTTTACCATTTCAGGCGCTTTTTATCTACTTTTTCAACAGGTCCTCGCCTTGACACTATCTATTTATGGCAAGATTACCATTATTAGTATTATACACTTAGCCAAGCAATCATTCATAGTAGAAATCTGATCGAGCAGAATAATTGTGCAAGGCAAAATTCAGTATAGGTGGGTTGAAACACTGACAAAACCCAAAGGAGCAATACTTATCATGAACAACATTCCACAGGACATTGGAGTAAATAAGTTAATGACCTATTCTCAGCAAAAATAATAATCTCTTGGGCAATGAGTATTGACATCTTGAGATAATGTCTCTGCTTCCAATCTCTTTTTGGTCATATGTTGTTAGTTTGCTTTTTTTCGATAATGCTAAGCACTTGTGTGCCTCAGGGAGAATCCCATACTTATAAGAGATACAAGCTATATTGTACATCTGCTTTCGTTGGTCATCTTGAGAGAACCCTGTTATAGCATTTTCTCTTCTGTTTGATGGATTACATTTACGTAAGAACTCCTTTCGTCTATAAATAATTTGCTCAAACAGAGTGCCTAACTCGTCATACCCATTTCTATCCTCTTTCAAGGATAGAGCAGGATTTATTAACATATCCTCCTTGAAGTTATCGAATTCTGGTAATGGAATGTATGATGCAAGAACGCTTTGTTCCATCGCATAATTTTGTAGAAGTACTCTGTCCCCACACTCCACGGCAATTTTAATACCCTCTTTTAACCTGCTGGATATCATTTTCGAAATGATCTTTGGGCAATAATGAGTAGCATGAACAAGAGATCGCAAAATAACAACCTCTCTATAAATGACATTTGCGTACGATATTCTAAGTTGAGAACTCTCGCTATATGTTGACATGTATTGTTGATACATGTGTTTCATAGATATATAGAAGAATAATCCACGGATATAGTAGCCACCCGTCCTTAAGCATTCTAACAGATCACTTCGGGCATTGATCTGTTGCATGGCTATACTTGCAGAATGATTATGAACTAGAGCTTCTCGGTCTACTAAATGAATGCATCGAAGATACAAGTGCGCTGAATTGCTATAACTTCCAGCCTTATAGAATATAGCTGCCGATACCCATAAAAATGGAACGGTTTCAAGAAGATCACTCGGAGGATCAACTCTTATTATGTAGTTAAGCAACTTTACCGCATGACGGATACAACCCATTCGCACAAGCAGATTGATAATCCACATTCTTGTTAATTCCGTCTTATCTTCTATGCAGTTGTTAACTACTTCATAGAATTCAGTTGCATTCGAATGTCTGCTAGCAGTGTTTCTATTATCATGAAAAATTCTATGCAAAGCTTCGAACAAATCCCCCGAAAGAAAAATCCGTTCATGATTCGAACTATCCGACGGATAACTTAAAAGTTTCCGAATATTATAAGTCAGTGATTGACGAGCCACTTCAATCATGTCGAGTGCACTCAGCTTTGTATCATCATCCACGAATTTGTTGTATATAATGTTATCAAACACCCCACTCCCAACCAACCCACAGAGTACAGGGCAAATTTCGAAATCCAAACCAGAATAACCGACTATGATTAAGGTTCTGTTCTCTAGTAGATGTTTAAGGAATTCTCTTTTCCATTTAGGCATTTCATTTTCTTCTGCCATACTGACGATTAGGTTCTGTGGGTCATTGTTTCTCACACAACCATGGATGTAAAAAACACTGCACTGTCTGAGTTCGTTCATTCTCGTTGTATTGCCCTCGTTTGATACCGAGATATATGAATTTGAATAATCGAGTCCATATATCTCCTGTGCCGCGTCATCGAAGCAATCATCATAATTTGGCGTGATTACTGACGAGATTCTGCCATCCTTCAAGAGTTGTATTAAGTATTTGTGAATATCGTTAGGTTTTCTTCCGGAGAAAAAATCTAGAAGGATCATTTTGAATTCTTCTAAAAATGGACATTCATTAAATATCATCTCAAACGCTAGCCCTGAACCAATTCCAATTTTGCCTTCAAAGACATCCTGAATTTCTTGCATCTCCTCAGCGTTAAACAAACCGTGGATTTGCTTATTATTCCTAAATATAACATGAAAAATTGTATCAGACAGAACCATACCATTAGGTATATTAGTCGGATTGTATGAAGAAATTAAGGAACCACAAAGGATAACTGGCGGTTTCTTATTATTGCTCGGGATACAAAGAAGGCCAGATTTATCCCTATTCAAGAGAATTGTTTCAAAGTCGCTCTCAGCCATACAGAACCAGCTCCTCCTCGTATATGCAATTATTGAACCAGTTGACCGTACATATCCATGCCATTTTTACCACGCATTTGTGCGATGATTAATCACTTGAAAATTACTGTCTGTTTGTGGTTACTTCAAACATTTTAGGAACTTAAACGGCATGCGCCATGCGCTTACATAGTGCATGACTGCTAACGGTTAATGGATGGGAAGTTTTCTCCTACTCTTTTGAAGCTTGAATCTTATCACCACGGGCATCGATTGTTACAACCCAAGATGCGCCAGTCAAATTCAAGTCGTTAAGAATTTTCAAGGCTTTGGCATGTTCTTCATCTGTAAAGAACATAATCACGATGATTTTCTTAGGTTGATCATTTGCTTTCGTGTATACTTCCACCTGCTTTTCAAGATTGCGCTTGAGTGTTTTAACAAGTTTAAATTCAACGATTGTTTGATCTTTCCGACCAATAGATAGTTTAAAGTCTACAGGGCCTCGTCCATTATTAACTTCTGCATTCTCGTCAGATAGAGTATTGAAACACGCCAGTTTATACATTAGATGCAAATCAGACTCGCGTCTAATTGGCTGATCGCCATTGTAAAACCAACGATACCCATCGCAATCTTCGACAACCTGCTTCAAAAACAGGATTCGCTGCATAGCTTCATTGTACGAATCGGCTACATGTACGCGATAAAAATCCGTTTGTTGCTTTAGCAGGCCAACCAAGTCAGTAACCTGCTGAATAAAAATCTGCTGTACATTGCTTACGTCAGATTCACTTCGCTGCAATGCATCCTCCTCATGATCCTCCTGATGGCGAATGTAATAATCGATCATGGCGGGATATTTCCGGAGAGTATACTCAGCAGCCTGATCGCGTTCTTCTTGCTTTGGGGTTTTTGACAGCATAGATGCGAAATACTCATTGACCCGTTCACGTAGTTCGTCGTCGGGAATAGATGATGCTATCTGTGGGAAACTCCGTATCATGTCCTTTCGATTAATCCAGATATCATCCCGAACAAGCAAGTTTACTGGCGTTAACACTACATAATCGCTGTCAGAACAAGGAAGATAATAACGTTTTGTGACCCAAACACCTTTATCATAGTCGAACAATACTTTTGGTACGGAAAACTCTCGACATTGTTCTGGAAGGAGATACTGTTTTGCAAATATCTCCGTATAATTCAAGAGAAAGATCTTGATGAGATTGGTGATGAAGTCGCTGATATTGTCGCGACCAACACCCTCCTTTAATAGGCACACTTTTTCAATGTGTGTCCCTTTGGTGATGGTTTCCTTGCCAAAGTCTTGAAAAATATCATGTAAGCCAGAGTGAAGCGCTCGAGCAAAATCAATGCCCAACCCACTACCAGCATTCCCATG
Source organism: Clostridiales bacterium (assembly GCA_012517815.1). Lineage (GTDB taxonomy): Bacteria > Bacillota > Clostridia > Christensenellales > Aristaeellaceae > CAXXOK01. The sequence continues at coordinate 94,327 of JAAYUF010000133.1, read as the reverse complement.
TTGGCAAAAGCCAAGATATGTTTGCTTCACTTCAGGAAAGCAGTAAAAGTACCGGAGCGTTGCATCGCTGGGTGTTGGATGCATAACGGAACGATCACGCAGGAACACCAAATAGCGAATGATTTCATCATGCATGGATTTGTACTCAGCATCGTCACTACAGAAGATTAAGAACGGATCGATGAACAGGGGAAGATCATTGAGCAGCGATATATCCATTACTCCGTACTCATCCAACACGTCTGGATCAACATCAAAGAAATCACTAAAATAGATATGATTTTCAGCCACGTATCTTCCTCCTGTTCTACTATATCTTACACCCTACTGGATACATTATCAAAGTACATCAGTAATCCGGATCTTCTTACAGAGTAGCCTCCAGTAGGCGGTCGCCTACGCTAACAATGGTTTTTATGATCGCGGTTGGCCCAGCAGTCATCGAAACCGGCGCGGATGGCTTAACGACGGAACATCGTTAGCTTGCCCTTATATTCGCTGCTATTGGGTAGAATCACTGTTATTATTGCTTTCTGATATTAAATTTGTCATTAGCTACCGATAGCTATGATATTTGCATGTATCGTCCTTTTCTCATACACAATATTGCAATATCTGCCAATGAATGTCAATAGGCATTGTTAATGTTCATGCCACATCAAATTTTATGCGGTCGCCATTTAATCCCACATGTTCCCATCAATAGTATCATTGTGAACTGGCCCCGTTATGGACTGGGTGCAAAAAAATGCACCCACCTGAGCATTTGTGTAAGAATGTCTAGTACATGGTAATTTCTGGTTTCCTAGCGCTCTTGAAAGCCGCCATTAATGGCATACTCTCAACCAACGAAATCTCGAAAACGCTTATAAATCAATACATTCCATCAATACAAAAAGGCCGCCAACCTCGTATCGAGATTGACGTCCTTTTATGGTGGTACATACCGTCCGGTGCTCGAACACCTCCCGGCTTATGTCTATGTAAATGGCCAGTTTGGCCTTGTGGTTCCGATCGTTCATTGCAAATAAAAACGCCTCCCCGCTTTTTACGGCGGGGAGGCTGCATCAGGTCGTCGCCTGTTCCGTGCTCTGCGTGTCGTTCAGCGCTTCCTTCACGCCGGCGGTGATCTGGGCAAGGTTCAGCTCCTGCCACTTCGCCTGAACGGCTGCCAGTACGTTCTCGCTCTCAATATTCCAGCCGTTGCGCTGCAGGTAGGCAAGCGCCATTTTCAATTTATCTTCACCGTTGTAACGTCCCAGCGCTGCTTCCGCATATTCCACGGCCGTCTTCGCGGCCTCTAAAAGGTTATGCTGTTCCAGCCACGGTGCCGCGATGTTCTGTATCCACGGGATCGCGTATTTCTTGACCGCCCACGTGGCCAGCGCGCCCAGCGCCGCCAGAATGCTGCAAAGTACCCACGCAACCACCTGCGTGGCGATCTGTCCTCCGTCCACCGTCGTCTCCGCCAGCGCTACCACCGGGATCACGACCACCATCAGGATGCACATCAGAATCGCAAGAATCCTTTTCATGGTTTTCTCCTTACTCGGACGTATTTTCGCCCGTGCTGTACTTCTTTACCAGCCATTTTTCAACGGCGGAATTTCCGCTGTATGCAGCAAACGCCACCAGCGCATAGCCGATAAAGGCTTTTACGATCTCCACCAGCCCGTCTGTGTTTCCCATGCAGGCGCACAGGATCATTCCCAGCAGGCATACCGCCGTTGCGGCGATCGTTACCGCAACGACCATCCTTTTTGAGAACTGAACATACGGTTTCCCGTTGTTGGGTGCTCTTGGCTGTTCTTTCTTTACGGGGTCGTTCATTCTTCATTCCCTCCGCGTCTGCGCGTTCCGGTCAGTTCATCGATCCTTTTGTGCGCCTGCTTCGCGCTGGCCTCTACCGCCACAATACGCTCCCGCGTCGCAGCCACTTCCTCGCGCATGTTGCGCATGTCTGCCTTGATCTCGTTTACCCCGTTCCCAATGTTTTCCAGTTTCACGATCACGGTGGCCATTTCCGCCGAATCTTTTTGCGCTTCCGTTTTGTCGCAGCGTTTCTTGCTCGAAATCCCAAAGAAAAGCGCCGCGGATACGGAAACCACGCTCAAAAGGATCGTAAGCTCGATCGTCAAGTTCATCACTCCTGCCTGTCATTTGTTGGTGTGTTAGCCGACGGCGTTTTCGTTTCGGTTGGCCCGCTCCTGCGCCAGCGCCGCCCACGTTTTCTGTCCCACGATCCCGTCCTGGGTAAGCCCGTTCATCTTCTGGAAGTACCGCACAGCGTTGTCCGTGGCCGGCCCGAACTCATGATCCACCTCCAGCGTGTACCCCAGTTCGACCAGCCACGTTTGCAGGCGCTCCACGGCCCCGCCCTTACAGCCTTTCTTGATCGTGTAGAACCCGGACGTATCCGCCACGGTGGTTCCGGTGCTTTGATCCTCCGCCGTCTCCGCTTCCGTTGTTTCCTCCGCCGTGGTTTCGGCCGTTGTGAGCAGCGCTTTCTTCGCGTCGGAAAGTCCGTAGTCCACCCACGGCAGCAGGCCGATCATGTTCCACCCGCCGTTGATGGTTTTCCCTTTGAAGTTGCTTTCAATCACGCGTCCGCGGCTCGCGCTTGCGGCGATCGACGTGTTTCCCAGCCATAGTCCGATGTGGCTGGCGTTTCCCATCCCATCGCCTTTGTACTTGCTCGGCTCTCCGTCGTCGTTTGCCCATATGAACAGCGCGGCCCCTGCCGGCACGCTCCCGAACGCCTTTTTGCATTCCTCCGGTGTCCCGCGCCATACGCACGCCCGCCAGTGCGCGTTGCTCCCGGCAAGCCCGCACTTTTTTTTCGGCACTCCGGCTTCGATCAGGCAGTACTCCACCAGTCCTTGGCAGTCCATTCCCTGCAACGTCATTCCGTTGTTTACGTAGGGGATTGTGGTTTTCAACGCATACGCAAGCAGTTCTTTCCCTTTTGCGATCAGCGCCGCGTTGGTGATGATTGTGGCCATGTGATTTTCTCCTTTCAAAATGAAAAGCGGGCTTTCGCCCGCTTGCTTACGCCTGTTTTACTAGCCATCCGGCCCCGCTGTCCGGCTTCCACGTGTTCCCGTCCTCGGTGCTTTCGTACACCTTGCCTTCGCAGGCTACCACGTCGCCTTTCTTGTAGCCCGCCTTTTTGTTGGCCGGTTTAACCCATTCCGGGTATACCGTTCCGTTGATCGTTTCGCTGGCCCCGGCCAGTTCCCATCCCGCCGCGTCCTTGTCCGGGGCTTTTTTTGCCGCCGTGGTCTCCTTTTTGCACCGGTAAAGCTTCCCGTCGAAACTGCGCAGCTCTCCTTTTACGTACCTTCCGCCCAGCTTGAATTCTTCTGCAACGCTCGCCACCACATCCGCGTCGATCGTTCCCGCCTGTGCCATTCCCGATACCGCAACGTTTAGTCGGCTTCTGAACGCTTTCGCTTTGTCAATCCTTGACATGCTTTACTCCTCTCCGATCACCGCGTCGATCGCGGCGATCAACGTATCGCTTGCCTTTTCCCGCGTCGGTGGCGTAGGCCAGCTGATGGTCTGCGGAAAACCGCTTTGTTCCGGCACGTCCCGCAATGCCTGCCGGTAGGTGATCCACCCGTTCCGCTCTTTGTCCATTGCAGGGTAATCCACCGCAACCCGGAAATCGCTCGCGGCCATCAACTCGTCGCGCTTCTTGCGTGCCTGCACCGCCATCATCTCCGTCGCGCGTGCGGCAGCTCTCAGGAATGCGTTTTCAAAGCCGGCGTTCAGTCTACTTTCCAGCCCGTCGTCGTATGCGGTTGTAAACTGGTACATCTCGTACACGGTTTGTTCTTCCGTGCTTCCTTCCGTTGCCGGAAGCGTCCCCGTCGCTTTGCGCAGCGTCACCAGCGCTTCTCCGCTTGCCGTCCGTTCTACCGTTACCGGCGCTGCGTACCCGGTTCTAACCTCTTTCATCGGTTATTCCTCCCGTCCTTATTTCGTCCGCCGCTCGCATGACTGCTGCCCGCAGAACTCCGATCTCGTATTCTACGGCTGCTCCCGCCGCCACCCACGCCCTGTTGTTTTTGCGGATGTTCTCTTCCATCCCATCGAAACATCGCACGCCTTTCAGCTCGAAGATGTCCACCGTATACTCTCCGTCCGAAAATGCGACAATATCGGTCACCGTGATCGTCGCCATACCGTTTCCGGTTTTCTCAATGCCGTATGGTTTGGGCGGCTGCCTGCATTTTACCCGCATCCGAAATCACCTTCCTTGCTTTTTCCATGTTTGCATAGGGCCGCATCCACTTTTGCTCAAACCTCCAGTTGTTTCCCTCGCGCTCCGCTCCGTAAAAAGAAACGACGGCGCAAGCGTCCGTCGGTGTCATGGTTCCCTTTCGGTATATTCGCTTGATCCTGCGCGTCATGCGCAGCATGTTCTCGCGGGAAAGTGTCCGCATCCATTTATACCGGTGTTTTCCGTCCGCAAGCCGTATGGCCTCAATGCTGCATCCCAGAAATACAATCTTTTTATCGCGCGGTCGGAAGATCGCCCATGTTGTTTTATGCGGGTCGCTCTCGTTGCTTTTGATGTGCATCCCGATCCTTTCCAGCTCCTGTTCGATCACATCCTTTGCTTTCAGCAGTTCCCGCTTGTTCGGCCCGAAAAGCATCATGTCGTCCATATACCTTACGTAGTGCGGTATTTTCAGCTTCTCCTTGATCGTATGGTCGATCCCTTGAAGGTAGAAGTTTGCGAACCATTGCGACGTATAAAACCCGATCGGAACGCCCCTTTCGTTGCTTCTTACGATCGTTTCGATCAGCCACAGTACGTTCGGGTCTTTAATCACTCGGTGGAACATTCCCATAAGCGCGTCCGCTTGGATGTGCTCGTAGAACTTCGCAACGTCCAGTTGCAGGCACCACACGCAGTTTTTCGGATCGTCGTTCAACCATCGCATCACCGCGTCCAGCGCGTATTTTGTCCCGCGTCCCGGTATGCTCCCGCAGTTGTATTCATACATCCCACGCATGATAATGGGTTGAATACAAAGCATCAGCATCCAGTGCACGCATTGATCCGGCCAGAACACCGGAATGCTGATGTCTCTCGGTTTCTTGTGCGGGCCGTCCTGTATTCTCACGTTGATCGTCGGTTTCGGTTTGAAGCGCTTTTCCCTTACCAGTGCGGCAAGCCACTGCGCGTCTTTCTCGAAGTTGTCGTTCGTCAGGTGAACGGCGACGGCCGGCCGGTCGTTTTTTCCTCGCGCCGCCATGCGCATCGCAACCTTGGCCGTTTCTGCCGTCGCCAGTTCATCCCATAGGTAGCCTTTTCTTTTAGGCATTGTCATCCTCTTATCTCACAGGGTTTTCTGCGCGCCGTACAACCGTATTTTCCGGCGTGGATACTAACCCCACCCGCAGCTTGACGGTTCGCGCCGCCGGCTTCCTCCGGTGATTTGATTTCAGCATCCGCCGCGGCTTTGAACCGTAGCATGGCGAATACACCGGAAAGACGATCAGATGGTAATCTTACCGCCGCGCAAGCGCGGCAGGATAAGAGAAGGCGCGCGCCGTAGTTCCAGTTCGCATTCGACGGCGCATAGTTCCAGTTCACATACCACGGGCCGCAGTTCGTACCGTTGTTCCAGTTGCCGCCCGCGAAGGGGACGCGAAGAAAAACCCGCGCAACGATCGCTTTCCGTTATGGTTTATTCCCGTAGGGGAGTGGCGGGGGGGTTATGCCCCCCGCTCCCCCCACGGAGGAATAACGAGGAGGCGCGCGCCGCAGTGCCAGTTCGCATTCGACGGCGCATAGGACCAGATCACAGACCACGGGCCGCAGTACGTACCGCCGTTCCAGCCGCCGCCCGCGAAGGGGACGCGAAGCCGCGTCGGTTCCTCCGTTGCGGGTTGGCTGTTTCTCCAGCAGTAATCGCACCAGTACGTCGTGCTTCCGGCCCCGATGTCGTCGCAGATGATCGATGTTTCGCGCTGCGCCGTATCGTTGAAGAGTACCGTTTTTACGTACCCTTCCGTATCGATAAGGCACCTTCCGATCTCCCTGTATCCGCTTCCCACCGCCATCGCGTAGTTTGCCGGATCATCCGCCGCGTAGTATACCGGCGGATGGGTTCCTAGTTTCAGCACGCCCAGCAGGCCTTGAAACACATGCCCGTAAACGTCCTCAACGCCGCGGTATCGCACGGCCGCCTTTCCGTTCGTTCCGATGTATCCTGATCCCAGCAGGATGCTTTCGCTTTGGCCCATGAAGTTTTTGGACGCTCTCACGTAGTATCCCGCCGCAACCGTGACCGCTGCTCCATCGAATTCAATCTTTGACGTACCATCTCCCATGTCGGTGATCGCCGTGATCTTCCGACACCATGCAATATCATGCCCTCCGGCGCTCGTTGTGTTGATTGTTACGGTGCTGTAGCTCGTGAAGTTTGCCGCTTCTGCGTTCGTCACGATAACGTAGTTTATCCCTGTTCCCGTGTTTTGGATCGCGTATCCGGCGTAACTGTGTTCCGATATGCCCTTTCCGATCTTCGTTTGCATGTCCCGGCTGGCAAACTCGATCAGCATCATGTCCGCCTGATCCGCCCACGTTTTCGCGTCCATCAGGATGCACCCGGTGTTTTGCGCCTTGGTCAGGAAGTTCTGCAGCGATACTTCCGTAAGCGGAATTGTGAATGCTCCAGCGATGGACTTCATCGTTCCGTTTCCGTCGTTCGCTGCGCTTCCGCTGTCCGCTGCGGAGGCAAGGAAACACGGGATCAGCCTTTCCGGTACGTATTCGTAGCCTTCCAGCGCCCCGTCCGCAAAGGCTCTGATCTCGCTTCCGTCGGATAGGCGTTCCCGCTTCCGCCAGTGCGCAAGCTGCCGCACGAACACGTCCCCGTTGGTTCCGTCGATGGCAAAATCCGCGTCGCCTTCCTCCGCCAGTATCACCTTGTTTACGATGTCGTAGTTGATCCGTTTCTCGCGTCCCTTCATTAGGAACACGTCGTTGAAGTCATTGACCAGCGCTCCGTTGTAGCTTCCCAGGTGCGCATTGGCCACCATTCCCTCCGCCTCGTATAGGCGCGTGCACGCGGCAAGACTGCTGGCCGGCACCTGCACGCCCCAGCGATGCACCAGCATTCCCGGAATATAGGTCATGCTGATCTTTCCGGTGTCCTCGTCGATCAGGCTGTTAATAACCGCGTCAGCATTCGCGGCAGCGGTGTTCGCCGCGCCGGCCGCGGTATTGGCGGCGGCGGCCTTCGCGTCGGCATTCGTGGCGGCGGTGTTCGCCGCGCCGGCCGCGGTATTGGCGGCGGCGGCCTTCGCGTCGGCATTCGCGGCGGCTGTGTTAGCCGTTCCGGCCGCCGTGTTGGCTGCGGCGGCCTTTGCGTCGGCGTTCGCGGCAGCGGTGTTCGCCGCGCCGGCCGCGGTATTGGCGGCGGCGGCCTTCGCGTCGGCGTTCGCTGCGGCTGTGTTCGCCGTGTCGGCTGCTGTGTTGGCGGCTGCGGCAGCGGCGTTTGCCGCGTCCGCTGCCGCGTAGGCCGTCCCGGTTGCGGTTTCCACCTCCGCTTCCAGCTCGTCCATGCGCGCGTCGTGCGCCGTCATTTCGTCCAGCATCTGCTGGATTACGGTCGGGTATTACTGCTCGATGTTGCTGTCAACGTCCGGCACGTCCCTTACGCTTGCCGTGAATACGTTGGACGACCATACCACGCCGTCCGCGCCCACGATCTGCACGTAAACGTCCATGTCCTGTGCCACGCGCGTGTCGGTCGCTGAAACGTCCCAGTAATACTCGCCCTCCGTTTCTCCGGCTACGCAGGTGATAATGTCGGAATTTTCCGTTTTCCCTTGCCACTTTGCGTATACCGTTTGCCCGGCTTCCACCTGCGGCAGCGTGAATACCACCCGTTCCGATAGGTTGTCTCCCTGCATTCCCAGCAGGATACGGGCCGGAACCGCGTACTTTCCGTCGAATTTAACTCTGTTTCTGATCAGCATCGTTCTTCCTCCTGTCGTTTATGCGTTCGCGGCCGTTTCCAGCGTTTGTACGCGGTTGCGTAGTTCCTTGATCTCGTTGAGCAGCACCGGCACCAGCGCCATATAGTCAATGCCTACCGTGTCGTTTTCGCGTTCTTTCGGCAGGCAGATTTCCGGGAAGATCGGCAGCGTATCTTCGTAAATCAATCCGAAGCGCGTCCGTTCCTCCCTGTCGTTGTTGTACACGAAGCTTACCGGCTGCAGCGCGTCGATCACGCTTCCGTAGTCCTGCATGTCGGCAATGTCGTGTTTTACTGTTCTGGACGATTCGGAATGCAGCGTGAAATAGTGGATATACCGTATCCACGCTAAATCCCATATTTTATCGCCGGTTCCGATGTTTCCGGCCGAAGAGGAAGAATCGCCCCCGGCTTGGTCGCAGAACAGGCACACGTCTTCGTAGTTGTAGCTTCCTGAATACCGGTTTACGCTTACCGATGCCCCGGCGCTTTGGCTGTAGAGCTTTACGCCGTACCCTCTAATGGTTACATTTTTAGTGTAATCAGAACCATATTCCACGTGGTATCCATTGCTCTGGTAATAGGCCGTTGTCCCGGAAATGATCATCCGAACATAATTGCTTTCGTTCGTGTAGGTCATTCCGGTTCCGTTGAACACCCAGTTTCCGGCAGCGAACGTTCCCGAAATATTCGCGTTTGATGCATAAAGCGCCCCAGCCTGCGTTACCCGGTATACTCCGCTTCCGGCCCAGAACGCCCAGTCAGTATTTCCGGATGACATTCCCGTTGATGTTGACGTAGCATCAATTTGCCCACCAGTGTATAAAGAATTCGGCAAATATCCTGCTGAATGAGCGTTTCCTACCGTGTATCCTCCGATGGTTCCGCTGGTCGCCGTTATTTTCCCGGCAATATCCACGTTCTCCGCGTATACGTACCCATCCGGCTGCACGCGGAACTTTCCGTTACCGGCCCAGATGCCCCAGCTTGCGTCCCCGGCGCGCATTCCCATTTGTGTTCCTGCCGCCCATGATCCGCTGGTGAAGTCCGTTGCAGTGATCGTCCACCCGCCGATCGTTCCCGCGATCGCCTGTATGCTTCCATCCGTCAAGATTTTGAAATACTCGTTCGCCGTCACCGCTCCGTTGAAGTTGATCTTCGCGGCTGCAATGGCGATTGCTTCCGCGCTCTGGTTAATCGCGCTGATCACGCCGTCCGTGGAAACTTTCGATGTGATGGCCGTGTTGGAGCTGATGTCCAGCGACGCGCCTACGTTGGAGGCAAGCTTTGCCGCCGTGATCGTCCCAGCGGCGATCGTATCGGCCGTTACCGCTCCTGCGGCGATCTTCTCGGTGGTGATCGCTCCCGCCGCGATCTTTGCCGCGCTCACCGCATTTGCGCCGATCTTGTCCGTCGTGATGGCCCCGGCCAGTATTTTCTCCGCCGTCACCGCGTCGGCTCCGATTTTCTCCGCCGTTACCGCGCTGGCCAGTATCTTGTCCGCCGTGATCGCGCTGTCCTCGATTTTGTCCGTCGTAACGGCCCCGTTTACAATCTTCACGCCGGAAATCGCACCGTCCGCGATCTTCTCCGTTCCCAGCACCGGGATACGCGCGCCGTTGATGGTTCCCACCGACAGGTTATCGGCGTTTAGGTTCACCACGTTGATTACGCCCGCGTCGATCGTTCCGGCCGTGATTTTCCCCGCGGCAACGCTTACGATCTTTACATTCGTAATCGACGCGTCCGCGATATGCACGCTCTGGATCGCTCCGTTTGCGATGATCCCGCTTTCCGCCGTTACCGCTCCGGCGGCGATCTTGTCCGTAGTGATCGCTCCGGCCGCCAGTAGCTCCGTTGTGATCTCCCCGGCGGCGATCGCCTGCGCCGTGATGGCCCCTGCCGCAATCTTGTCTGCCGTCACCGCATTGGCCGCCAGCTTCTCCGCTGTGATGGCCCCGGCTTCGATGGTTTCCGCCGTTACCGCTCCGGCCGCCAGCTTTTCGGTGGTGATGGCTCCCGCGTCGATCTTTTCCGCCGTGATGGCGTTTGCGATGATCTTGTCCGCAGTAATGGCCCCGTAGGCGATCTTCTGCGTGGATACTGCTCCGCTGGCAATCTTGTCTTCCGTCACCGCCGCGGCTCCGATGTTCTCCGCACCCACGGCATTGATCCCGATCTTGCGGTTTGAAAGCGACGAATCCGGGATCAGCGAAGGATCAACCTTCACGCTTCCCAGCGTTGCGTGTTTGCTTCCCAGCTCAATGGACACCCATTCTTCCTTCACGCAGTCCCAGCACCCGGCGATCACTTCCACCGCGATGTCGAAACCGTAGTTCTCATGCCGCAGGTGGATTGTGTCGCCTACGAACACGCTGGAAAGCGTGCTGGCCAGTTCCGTTTCCCCGCTGTTGCGCAGGTCTACGAAATCCACATCCGCCTCGATCTCCGGCATGTCCGCGCCGGCAGCGAAGGCTTCCTCGGCCAGCGCCTGCAGCTTTGCCTTCACGGCCGGTACGTCCGCGTACAGGTCGCCCACCTTCACGTCCCGGTATTCCATCTCAACCGCACGTATCGTTCCGTATTCCGCCGCGTGCTCCGATGCCACCGCGATCCCGTCCAGATACACAAGGTTGTCGTCCGCGTCGTATCCCACCGGGATGATGTGCGTGGCCACGTTTTCGTCCGTTATGTTCACCGTCATGCCGGTAATGTTTTTCCGGTAGGCGATCAGCACGCCGCGGTCGTACCCGATGTTGTCAGCGTAGTATACGTTGTAGTTGTCCCGCAGCACTTCGCCGCCGCAGGTGTCCACCACGCCGTCGCTGCCCAGTATCGCGTCCACCGGGTTTTTGCGGTTCAGGTCAAGGTCGCCCGTCCCGGTCGCTCCGCCGTACAGTTTGAACTTGCTCGCAAACACAAGGTTGTTCTTGATCCTGTCAAAGTGCGTCGATGCTCCTGCCGGCCCGCTGGCCGCGTCCTTGATGTAGTTGCCCGCCATATCGTAGAAAATGTGGCGGGCTTTGATCGTGATCGTGTCCAGTTCGCACTCGTGGCTTTCGATTCGGAATAGCTGTTCCCGCGTCTGCTGCGGGTGGATTACGGTTGTGTAGATCGGCGGGTTGTACTCCGTCCGCGCATAGGTCAGCAGTCCGGTTTTCACGTACCCGGAACCGCCCGCCGGCGTGACCACCTTGTACCATCCGTCCTCCGTGTCCGTTACGATGATCTCCGTTCCGGTTTTGATGTTCGTCAGGCAGGTTGCGTCCTCGTCGGCCAGCGAGTATACCTTCGCGTACCCGTCTTCGTTTTCCGATACCACGTATACGTCGTACCCGGTTTGCGTGTACATCTGTATTTCCGGCGTTTCCCGGCTCGGTGCCGGCACCTTCAATACCATGCCGTTTTCGATTGCGTTCAGCTTGGTGTCGAACATCAGCTGCACTTCCAGCGAATACTCTCCGTTCAGCTCGTCCGTGATCTCCGCCAGCGTTACGTAGTTGTCCAGCACCATCAGGCCGTTGTGGGAGAAGTCCGTGGCGTTCTTTGCGTAAAGGGTAATCATAGCATTCGCCACCTCGTCTCAATGTCTACCTGCCCGATCCCTCCGGAAAAGATGATCGTGTTCTCTCCGGCTGCCAGCACTGGGAAGCCTCCGGCCATGCGGTCGTTCAACGCCACCGCTCCCGAATAGGCTTCCTTCGCCTCGCAGTCGATCAGCATTCCGTTCACGATGTTCGTAATCGTAAACGTCACGCCCCCGATCGTCATGGTTCCGTTTCCCGCTCCGTAGATGTGGATCAGCGGTTCGGAAAACACCGTGTGCGGGTTGATCACCACCGTTCCGCTCGCCGTAATGCTTACCGTCGGCGCGCTCCTCACGTATCGGAACGGCTGGCATTCAAACGGGATGCTCGCCTGGTATCCGGCGTTAAAATCAAGCGGCGTGTATTCCACGCCGCCCGATATTCTCGCTTTGTAGTAGCTCGCCGCGTCCTGCTCGAACTCCAGCTCGCCTTCTCCCGTCAGCCATGCGCGCACCACTTGAATTTTCTCCGGCGGAATATACAGGGTCGGTACAAGGGATATGTCGTCGTATGAACCTTCGGACTTCCACACCGTCCCGTCTCTCCCTGCGATCTCTACCGCTTCCCCGCGTTCCGCCGGCACCGGAAAGTTCGGCATGGTCGTAATAATCGCGCCGGTTTGCAGGTTGTTTACGCCTGCGAAAGCCATATAGTTCACTTTGTCACATCCCCTTCGCCGCCTGTTGGCTCGTTACGTATTTGCCCAGTTGCTGCGCCAGCTTCCGGCTGTCCCGGTTCGTTACCGCGCCTGAATAGGTTACGTAGTTGTTCACCACGATTGTTCTTTGGTTGCTCCCGTTTCCGCCTGCCTGTGCGCCTCCGCCGTTCACTCCCTGTGCGGTTTCGTCCGGGTTTACCATTGTGTTCATGGCCCGCTTGACCGCGTTTACCTTGGAGATCAGGCCGCGCACCATGCCTTCCCCGGTGTTTTCGCCGATCCGGTAGAACGCCCGTGAAGGGGAGTGTACCTCCAGCTTGTTCTTTGCCGCGCGCAGCGCCGCCGCCGCAATGCTCTGGTAGGTGGCAATCAGCGCGCCGCGCTTGCTGTTCGCGCCGTTGATCAGCCCCTGTATGCTGCTTTGGCCTACCGTGTAGAGCGATCCCGAGAGCTTTCCTACGCTGGCCAGCACGGCCGGCTTGCCCCTGTCGATGCCCAGTTCAAGGCCTTCCATCAGGTATCCGCCGAACTCTTTCCATACAGTCGAAGGTGAATTTATCCCCTGCGTGCTGGTCAATGCACTGTTTGCCTCAATGCAGCTCTGTATGATGGCGTTGTTGAGTGAATCCTTGTTTTCAAGGATGCCGGTTTTTTCTCCCTCGATCAGGTTCTCCCCGGCCGTTTTTCCGTCGTCTGCTAGGTCAAGCACGGTCAGCATATCTTTCATGGTGTCCCCGACGCTTGACACGTCCAGTCCGCTCAACGCACCGGCTCCAATGGCTGCGGATAAATCGACAAACATTCCGTTGAAGTCGATCTCGTGCATCCCTGCTTTGATGTCTGATCCAAGCTGCGACATCATTTTATCCGCCGCAAGCGCTTGTCCCTTGTAATCAAGGTTTTCAAAACTTCCCGCTCCGAACATGTTGTCGTACATCTCTTGGATGATCTGCTGCCCGGCTTTTTTCTCTTCCTGCGTCGTGTTGTCGCTTCGTACCGCTGTAATGGCTGAAAGAATTTGCGTGTATAGGTCTTCTTTCGCTGCCACTTCCTTGATCTTAGCGGCTTGATCCGGGTATTTTTCAGCGATTCCGTCCGCGATGTCGGTCATCATCTGGGTATACTCGTCTTCGATTTTGGTAACTTGGTCGTCGTAGTTGTCGCTCTCCGTCTCCATGTCGATCAGTACTTGCGCTTTTACTTCGTTATCACCGGCCGCCTCCGCGTCGGCGAACTTCTTTTGCAGCGCGGCCATTGCCTGTTCGTATAGCGTTTTCGCCGTATCCGTTTTTGTGGTTTGAACTTTTTGCGCATAAGTTACGGCTATTGCCACGTCCGCTTCTGATCCTCGTCCTGATTTAACGAGATCGAAGCTTGACTTTGCCGCTTGGTTTGCGACAATCGTTGCATCAAGAATTTCTTGCGCAACATCAACCACCTTTTGGCGCAGTTCTTCCAGCTTGGCGATTTCTTCCTCCGTCGGCTTACGGTTTGCGTTGGCAAGCGCGATCACATAATCCACGTAAGCCTGTTTTTCGGTTTCCAGCGCCAGTTTTGTATCGTTCGTCGTTTGGTTTAGTTCATCAAGCGCAAGTTGATACTGTTCCGGCGAAATGATTCCTTGCGCCAGCGCTTCGTCCAATGCCGCCTTCTGTTCTTGGAATGATTTTTGCGCAGCATCAAATACGGGCTGGAATAGTTCATCCGCCTTGGCTTTGTATTCTTCCTTTTGCGCCTTAGTTTCGCGCTTTCCATCCGTAAGCCATGCGATGATCTCGTCTTGCAGCGCTTTTGAATCTGTTTCAAGCTTAATTTTCGCCGTAGCCGTTAGGTCTAGCTCGTTTTTGATTCCCTCCGCCTGTTCCAGCGCCGCGTTTACTTTTCCAGCGTCTATCGTTACGTTGGAAAAAGCCTCCTTGACTTGGCTTGAAAATTTCAGGTCGTCGATTCTGTTTTTCAGCAGCACGATCCCGGCCGTTGCCGCCGCGATTCCGGCAATTACCAGCGCCAGCGGCCCGGCTCCTCCCACCAGCACGGATAGCGCGGAGAACGCCTTTTTTACTTTCCCGATGGCCGTAACTGTTTTCCCAATGCCTAGGATCAGCGGCCCGATCCCGGCCGTGATCGCCGCGATCGTGATGGCCATTTGCTGTTGCTCTGGTGTCATGCGCTCAAGGATGCCCGCCAGTCCGCTCAGCGCGTTCGTGGCCAGCTGCACCGCCGGCGCGAGCGTTTGTCCCAGCTTGATGCCCTCGTTTTTCAGCTCGTTGAGCGCCTTTTTTAACTGCTCCGCTTTGCTGCTGGTGCGCGTCTCGAATGCCGTTTCCATGGCCCCGGCGCTGTTCTCAATCTGGTTCAGCGCTTCCGCGTAATCTTCCGCCGCGCCTTTTCCCAGCAGCATCACGGAGGACAGGCCCTCCACGCTTCCAAACAGCGTGGCTAGCGCCTCGTCGCTTCCGCCGGTTTTCTCCATTACGTCTGCAAGGAACCCGGTCAGTCCCTTGCTCTGCAGCGCCGTGGCGCTAAATTCCAGCCCCAGCTTTTTGGCGTACTCCGTGGCTTCCGCCGTCGGTTTCAGCACGGACGACATAATCGCTTTCAGTCCGTTCATGGCGGTGCTTGTCTGTACGCCGTTTTTGGTCAGTGCCGCTACCGCCGCCAACGTCTCGCTCAGCGATACGTTCAGTTGCGGCGCAAGCCCCGTCAGGTTTCCGATCTGGCTTGCGATGTCGCCCAGCGTCGTTTTACCGAAGTTCTGCGCCGTGATCATCTTGTCGTATACGCTCGTCGCGTCTTCCGTGCTGATCTTCCACGCGTTCATGGCACTGGTCGCGCCGTCAACGGCCGTCGTCGTGTCCGTCAGCCCGGCCTTTGCCGCTTTCGCGCTGGTGGCCACAAAGTCCACGGAATGCGCCGTATCTACACCTGCGCTGATCGCTTGGTATTCCGCCTGCGCCAGCTCCGTTGCCGCCACGCCCGTGTCGTTGCTGGCTTTCAGCGTCGCCGCGCTCATATCGTCCATCGACATGGCCGTTTCGTCCGCTATGGTGCTGACCACGGTCATCTCGTCCTCGAAGTCCATAAACATCTTGATCGCCGCCGTGGCTCCGGCCGCGATCGGTACGGTCAGGTGTGTCGTCAGCTTTGTTCCTACGTCGGAAATTTTCTTCCCGATCTTTTCCAGCTGGCTCTCGCCTTCCTGCAGCTTTTTCTTGAACTGCTCCACCTTGCTGCTGGCCGTCTGAAATTCCTTGCTTAACCCGCTTAATTCCTTTTCGGTCTGCGCGCAGGCGGCTTCCGCATAGGTATAGTCCCGCGCCAGCTTCTGGGCCGCCTCGCTGTTCTCGCCCTCCGAAGCAGATACCTTGTCGTACTCCGCCCGTATCTCCTGTAGCTTTTTCTTTTGCAGTTCCAGCTTCTGCTTCAAAAGCTCCTGCTGCTGGCTCACCTTGGCAAGGCTCTTGTCTCCGCTGTCGTACTGGGCGTTCAGCAGCTTCTGGGCTGCCGATACGTTTTTCATCCCGTCTTCCAGCTTTTTCAGCCCCGCCTTGTACCCTTCCTCGCCCGTCAGCTCTACGCCCAGGCGAAGAATCTTGCTTCCTCCGCTCATTATTCCTCACCCTCCGGCAATGCCTCGCGTATCGCGTGCTCAATTTGTTCCGTTGCTGCGCCTTCCTTGATATGGATCAGGAAGAAAATCTCTTTGATGGTCGTTTTCCAGAACTTGTCGTGGTTCGCGTATCCCGTGGCGATTTCCGCTCCGCGCCCGCCCGCGTTATACGGAAGGCCGGTCGCGCGGATGTAGAATTCGTACAGTTCCCGCCACGGGAAGATCAGTTTTTTTCGTCGTCCTCCGCCGGCGGCGTTTCCTTGTCGTCGTCGTCATCGCCCATGGAGAACAGTTCCGTGATCGCTTCGGATACCACCGCGAACACGTCGTTGAAGTTGTCGTAGGTAAACACGGTTTTGGAAAACTCGTCCCACGTCATCTTCGTTCCGGCCGATCGGATCGCGCCGTAGGTAAACGCCATCAGCGCCGTCATCTTTACCTTGAACAGTTCCAGCACTATCTCCGATACGTTAATGTCGCTGCCGAACTGCGTTTTGTACACGTTTTCCGCAAGCGAAAGCGCCTGCATGTCGAAGTCCAGCAGATACGTTTTGTCTTTGAGCTTCAAAACGCGCTGGTTCACCCGGATGTCCAGTGAATTTTTCATACCCTGTTCCTCCTATGCAATAAAAAGCGGCCGGCATTCCGCCGGCCGCCCTTCGGTTGTTATGTTGTCGCTCAGGTTCCGCTCGGCACGACGGCCGCAAAGAACGTCTGCATATCCGCCAGCGTCGCGCATACCTTCGTCCTGCGCAGCAGCCGGTCTCCAGCCCTGCGCACGCAGGAAAATTCGATGCTGTCCGGCTCAATCTGCGGGCCGCTTTCGTTCTCTGTCTGGTAGTTCTCGTCGTTGGGCGAAGCCGACGCGTCGTAGAACCACGTGCACAGGTACTTTCCGTCGGAAAGCAGCACCGGCCACCCGATGGCCACTCCCTTGGGCGTATCGGTGTCTCCGCCTTCCTCGTACACGCCGTTCACGTCCGCCTCCACGCCGAAGAACAGGTCTTTCTTGTCCGCCAGCGGCACCGTGTGCGATCCCAGCGTCACCGTCGCGTCGGCGATGTGCGTTTTGTTGTACACGGCCCTCCCGCTCTCGTACACTTTCAGCGGGTTCTTGCTGTAGGCCACCTGCACCTGCGCCGCTCCGCCCAGCACCTTCGGCGTTCCATACGTGGGCACGCCGCCGTCCACCGCTTCCGTCTTGTCGGCCACGTAGAAGTCCAGTACCGTAATCTTCAAAGGTTGCGACATGTCATGTTTCCCTCCATTTCGTTGCTTGCAGCGCGTACATGTAGTAGTCGCTGCCGTTTACTTGTTCCTTGGTCTGTTCGTCTCCGCCTACGGCCCATCCGCCTGCTCGCAGCGCTTGTTTCACGCTGTTTACCAGCGTTCCGTCGTAGGTTTTCATGTAGATCAGCACGACGTAGTAGTATACCTCCACCAGCGGTTTGCATCCCTCATACGCCGCGCCGTTGCCTACGGCCATCCGGTAGACAATCGCCCTGTCCGGCGTACCGTCCAGCGCGATCTGATGGGTTTCCTCGATCCCGGATAGGATCGCGTAGATGGCTTCATCCATTCAGATCACGCTCCAATACGTCCAGCATTACGTCGCCCACGCGCTCCTCCGCCGCCTTCGCGGCGTTTGCCATGAACGGTCTTCCCTTGTATCCGTTCTTGGCAGCCGTCTTGTTCTTTCCGGTTCCGCTCCACTTTCGGCCGTGCTCGTTCACGAATCCGATGGTTTCGTTACGCGCGGCTTTCCTGTGGTGCTTGTCCCTGCGCATCCCCTGCGGCCATACCTCGATCTTGTACCCTCCGCCCGTCGCCTGCGCTTTTCCCTTTTTCACGGATTGCAACAGCGCTCCGGTGTCCACCACGCTCTCCTTGACGATGCTTTTTGTGGTTTCCTCTACCAGCACGTCGCCGGCTTTGTCCACCGCCTTGCGGATCGTCTCCGGCGCGGAAGCGCTTTTCTTGCGCAGGTCTGCGATCAGGCTGTCAAAGCTTCCGTTCAGGCAGTTGATCCTCCCCACGGTTACACCCCCTCGGCCGCTTCGCAGTACAGTTCGATCATGTCCATTCGGTTCTTCGGTCGGTAGGTGCGCACCACGCGGTATTCCTTTCCGTCGTAACCGATCAGCGTTTCGCCTTCGTATTCCGCCGCGTACAGGGTTGCTTTTAACTCCGTTTTTTTGCCCGCGGCAACGGCCGTATAGTATTCCGTCATGGAGGCGTTCTCCACGGTGGCGAAGGCGCTTCGCGCTGCGTCCCGTTTTGGTTCTTTGTACGTCGCGCCCGTGCTCGTCTTCTTCGTATCCTGCGGGATCAGCGTGATCTCGTCGTTCATCACTGGTAATCACCCGCCAGCATTATGGACATTTTCAGCGCGTCGTAAGCCCGCTGGTAGCGGTCGCCCTGTCCCTCGAAGTCATACGTGGCTTTGGCGTACAGGATGATGGCGCGCCGGATCAGCGGGTCGGACGGCTCTGTATCTCCCGTTTCCAGCCCTCCGGCCTGTACGCCCGCCAGTTTCAGGTCGGCCTTGCACGCGTCGATCGTTTCCTGCACGTCACTGTCAAGGCTCGTTCCCTTCATCCGCAGCGCCATTTTTACCTTATCCAGCATTCGTCTTCACCCCTTCCGGGTTATTCCGTCGGCACGATCAGGTAAGCGTCCACAACGCTTCCGTTCAGCGCGCTGTTCAGCGCCATTGTGTTGCTTTCCAGCGCGTCCGCGCTCACGGCCACGGTCGGCGCGGTGCCTTCCTTGGCGTTGTTACGGTAGGCGGCCAGCACCGTATTGTGGGCGAGCTTGTACCCGATCCCCAGCTTGGTGCCCCAGCCCACGTCCACCGTTACGCTGTCGCCATCCTGCACCGGCACCGTAATGCTCGTGATTTCCTTGAACGCTTTGGTGCCCGTGATCGTCGCCGGAGTATCCGCCGTCACCGCGAAGTTCTCGCTGATCTCTTCGCCTTTCTCGTTCATTCCCGCGATCACGATGTTTCCGGCGGCTACGTCGCCCGCAGTCGTCGCCGCTACGGTCACCGTCAGGTTGCGCGCGCAAGGCGGCTGTGCGATAAACGCAGCGTCCGCCGGCACGATTACCAGCGCTTCCGCGCCTTCTCCGCTGGTTCCCGCGGCTCCGTCCACAATGCCGTCCGTGTCCGCCGCCACGGCCTCCGCCGCCGTAAAGTGCAGGTGCGCCAGAAACGCGCGCAGGTTGCTTCCCTCCGCGTCGTTTTTGATCCGTTGCCCGAATCTGTGTTTATAGGGTATCATGTGTTCCTGCCTTTCCGCGGAGGAGCTTGCCGCTCCTCCGCTTATGCGTTATCCGTCGTTACGCGGCAACCTTTTTGAGCACGACAAGGCTGTTCTTGTCCAGCACCTTGCCGTCGGCCAGCATGATCGCCTTGGTGATCTTGTCGTCGGTGTCGTTGTCCTCGTACTTCTTGATCGTCATGGCGAAGTTCGTGTTCAGCATGTAGTCGCTGAAATCGAACAGGAACCCGAACACGGTGTTCGCCGCAAGAGTCGTGGCGTAGGAGGAAAGATAGTCGTTGCAGATCACGGGCCTGCCCAGCAGGAAGCGTTCAGGCCGGCCGGCGATCCCGTAGTTCACACGGGCGATCGGCTGGCCATTCGCGTCCGTAAGCCCGATGTAGGCCATGAACGATTTCTTGCTCATGCACCACACGGCGTTGGCCTCGTACTTCTGCGGCAGCGCCGCTTCGGCTTTGATCAGGTCTTCGTAGGCAACGGCGGAAACCTCCACGGTCTGCCCGCTCGCCGGCGTTTCGGTGATGATGCCCTTGGGCTGCCCGCTGCCGGTTCCGCTGATGATCGCCTGCTCCAGCGCCTTTACCATGGCTTCCGTGATGTTGGCGATCAGCATGGCCTCGAACGCGGAAAGCGCCATCGTGTCCATTTCCAGCGTCACCGCAACGGCGCAGCGCAGCTTGTAGTAAGCGAACGTGATCATTGCGTCCTTGGCCACGGTCTTCTTTTGCTTGTCGCTGGTCGCGCCTTCGTTTACCCAGGTCGCGGTCGGCTTCGCGCTGGACGTGGGGATGGATACGCCGCCCTTGTAGGCGGTCTTCGTCACCAGCGGCAGGATCATCCCGACGTTTTCCATCTTTTCGATGATCTTGTCCAGCAGCACGTTCGGGATCACCGCGCCCGCGTCGGTCGTCGTTGTCACCGCGTCAGTGCGAAGCTCCATCGGGATCGGCGTACCGCGCATCACGTATCCCATGAACGCGCGCCGGTATTCCATGGTGTTGGTTCTGTCCTCCGCCTGCCGCTGTTCATTGGCAGGCGCGGCGGCCGGCGTAGGGGAGGCGGGCGTAAAGGTACGCTGCACTTCTCCGCTGCCCGCGGCGATGCTCTGCAGGAGCTGTCCGCGCTTTTCCTGCGCGGCCACGATCTTCTTGCGCTCTTCTTGCAGGTCGGTTACTTCCTTGTCCAGCGCGGCGATCCGCTCCTCGGTCATGGTATCCCCGCCGGTTTCGATCTCGGCCCGGATTTCGGCAAGCCGTTTTTCAATTTCCTTGATCCTCATGTTGTCAAACCTCCAGTTTCGTTTTCAGTAAGAGAATGTGTATCTGGCGCTCCATCGTCTCCCGACGCTCCGCCTCAAGCCTCCCTTGGGCGAAGTTGCGCGCCGCTATTTCCGTGCCTTGGTTGGCCGGAATAGATACCGCCGATACGTCGTACACCTTTTTTATCTTCTCAATGGTGCGCGTTCTGGTCGTCCTGTCGTAGCTGTCTTTGGCCACGACGAAGGCCCACGACATGCGCGTGATCAGCTGGTTTTTAATCTCCTCGTACATGTCCTGCGCCGCCCTGCTTTTGGAAAGGTCGGCATAGATGAACAGGCCCTTTTGATCCGGCGTGATCCCAAGCGTTTTGTTGGAGATACGGGCCAGCACCTTCCCGGCATGGTCGTATTGCATAATCACGTCGGAGATGTCCGCACCGTCCAGCGCGTTCCGGCTGATCTGCTCGAACACCTTTACGCCGTCGTATTCGTACAGCAGGTACGGATCGTCAAACGTGGTGGCGTACCCCTCCACGTAAAACTCCGAATTAAACCGCTTGTTCGTTTCCGCTATCCCCAGCGGCAGCGCCATCGCCCGGTACTCCCTCGTTTCCACCACCGGCATTGTCGTTTCCTCCCCTCTGCATTTGTGATACTTCCGCGTATTCCTTGCGTATCCAGTACTTGTCTCCGCCCTCTACGTGCGCCATGTTCCAGATGTCCATGGCCTGATTCATCGTCAGCAGCCCGCGGTCGAATAGTTGCGTTGTGATGCTCAGTTTCGTCGCGTTGCTGGCGTATTGCAGCCGGTTCGCCGTCAGCGTGATCGCGTTTCCGTGCGCAATCTCGCGCCGGGTGAACGCCATGTTTGTCAGCACCAGCGAAAGCTGCAGCGCGAACGGCTCCACCGCGCCCTCGTAAAAGGCGTTCCATTCGTCCTCGTTGTATTTGTTCTGGAGAATCGCTTCCGACACGCCGAAGTAGTTGTATACGTTCTCCATGATCTGCTTCATCTGCGCCGCGTTCACGGTAAACGGCTTGCTTTCGATCTCGTGTACGTCCGCGAACTTCGCGTCGTACATGATAACGCCGCTCTGGTTTTCCGCCGTCAGGTTGTCGTCGGTAAAGCGCTGCCGCTCTTTTTCGATGTCCTCCGACGAAATCATGTTGTTGATCTTCGCCAGAAAGCGGATCATGGCCGAATTCTTGATCCCGTTCACGATGCCCTGATTGTTGCTGTAGATCAGCTGCATCGTTGGCTTCATCGCGTCGTTGTTTTCCCCGAAGAAGTCGTCCCGGTGCTGGTGGCGCGTCAGGATGCCCACCCGCTCAAACTCGATCGCCGCCCGCTGCCCGTTGGAGAACGTGTAGCGCATGTACGGCTTTCCGTTGAACTCGACGATCTCCACGTGTTCCGGCAGCACCGGAAAGAACCCGGTGATCTGCCCCGTTTCGTCCTCCAGCGGAACGATGAAAGCGTTGTTGTGCACGTACAGCATTGTGGCCAGGCGTGCAAGGAACTTCGTCGTGTCCATAAACGGGTTCGGGCTGTACTGCAGGATACGCCCGATCCCGCTTCCTGCGCTTCCTTCCGTTTCCGGTTTCAGCTTGCTGCAATGCGTAGCGATCGCATTGATCGCCGCGCGTGTCGCCTCCATCTCGTAGATTCCGCCCGCATACGTCGAAAAAATCGGCGCGTACCCGGTCAACATCTGGAAATACTTCATCGTGCTTCCCGCGCCCGGACGCGGCCGTTTGAAAATCGTCTCGAATACGCCCATCTGTTTGATCCCTCCTGTTTCAGGCCGCGTTTTTCAGCATGTACCCGATTTCGTTGTAATACTTCTGCCGTACCGTCATCGCGTCGATGGCCGATACAAACCCGTCGATCCTCGATGTTTCCTCGATCTTGACCGGCCGCGATTTCCGCGTTTCCATGTTCTGCTTTAGCGCCACGTTTAGGAAGTGCGCTTTCAGCAGGCGGTTCTGTCCGGCAATCTTGAAGTTTCCGTCCAGTAGTATCCCCTCGAACTCCTTGAGCACCGGCGAAAGGTTCTCACCTTGCCACACGTCGTCCATGTGGTATCCGTACCCTTTCAGGTCTTCCACAAGCTGCTGCGCGCTGTACTTGTCGTACCCGATCTTGAGCGTGTATATCTTGTGCTTTTCCCGCAGGTCTACGAACCACTGGTACACGTCCCGATAGTTCACGTAGTGATCGCCAGAGAACTGCACCAGCCCTTCTTTCTCGAAGATGTCGTAAGGCACATCGTCCACGGCGATCGCTTTCTCCAGTCGCTCTCGCGGCATAAAGAACTTCGTAAAGGCGTAGAGTACCCCGCGGCGTTCGATCAGCACCGTTGCCGCCGTCAGGTCGGTCGTCTGCGAAAGGTCGATCCCGCCCACGGCGTAGCATCCGGCGAAGTCGTCCAGCGTCAGCCCCGCCATTGCGCCGTTTACCACGTCATAATCCAGCCATGCCACGGCGGCGTTCTGTTTGATGTTGCAGTACTTGCACTTGAATTCCGCAAGCTTCGGCAGCGATTTTTCGGCGATCGCCATCTCTTCTTGGTAGAACTCCTCCGATACCGACACGCCCATATTCGGGTTCGCCTTGCGCAGCTCGTTCATGTCGTTCCACTTGTCCTGATCGTCCAGCATATAGATAAACGGCAAAAGACGGCGCTCTTTGCTGCCGCCTTTCAGGAATGCCGTGGAACGCTTCATCAGCTCGTCGTAAGGCCCGTCGTTGATATACCCGGCCGTGCTGATCGTAAAGATGATCGGTTGCTTTCTCGCTCCCAGCGCTGACTTCATCACCTCGTACTGCTTTTGCCCGCTCGCCGCCGGCCAGCTGGCCACCTCGTCGCAGCAAACGCCCTGCGGGTTGAATCCGTCGGACTTCTTCGCATTGAACGCCAGCGGTTTTACCGACGTGTTCGTGTCCGGGATATACAGGTCGGTTCGGCGCTTCTTGGAAGCAAGCAGAAGTTCATCCTCCGCCAGCACCATCTGATAGAACCCGTCGAATACCTTTTCCGCCTGCTCCAGCTTCGGTGCGATGCAGTAGAGCTTCGCGCCGTATTCGCCGTCCACATAGGCCATGTATGCGAAGATCGCCGAAGCCAGCAGGCTCTTTCCGTTCTTTCGCGCGACGACCACAAACACTTCGCGGAACTGTCGTATGCCGTCCGCGTCCACGATCCCGAAGATCGCCGCCACCAGCGCCTTCTGCCACAGCTCCAGCTTGAGCAGGTCGCTTCTTCCCTCCGAATGGTGGCAGAAGTTCTCTATAAACCGGATCGCCTTGTTTGCTTTCTTCGCGTCGTAAAAATACACCCCGTCGCTGATCCCGCGCACCAGTATTTCGTAGATCATCCGTATCCATGTTCCTACAATCACGGCCCCGGCTTTGATCTCCGCGTGGTATTCGTATATGTAATTCGCATACGGTTTCATTCTCCGTCATCATCCCGTAGCGCTTGAAGCCTGCTCTTCTTCCTCCGCGCCGGTGGTGTAAGATCGGCCAGCAGTTTAATTACCATGGCGTGGTTTTTCGTCATGGCCATGTGGGTTTTTACCTCTGCCGTTTCCTTCATGCCTTTCTGGTTCTGGCCGTTCTGATACTCCTCCGTGTACCCGTCGCGCGATATGATTTCCTGTAAATCTTCCAGCGCAATGGCCATGAAAGCGGCGTTATCGATGAGGCTTTTTACCGTCTTTTTTTTGTTCGCGTCAAGGTCGCGGAAGATTCCGTTTAGTCTCCGCTTCTCCTTTTTGATCCGCTCATCTCGTGACAAAGTTACATTAGATGCCTGAATTTTTTCCATCGAAAAAACGCCTCCTTCCGAAAATGTTTCGCTCTGTTTTTCCCTCCGCCGCTCCCGCTCAACCCCACCCCTTACGCGCGCCCGTCGGAGTATAATCTATCTCCCCTACTCGGTTCAATTTCCCCCACCCTTTCTTTTCGGAATAGGGGGGATCATGCCTTGTGCATGTTTCCATGCTTGTCGAAGTAATAGCACCGCTTTTTATTTTTCCTGTGATGCTCTTTGTTGTGGCAGTCCTGGCATAGTGCTTCAAGGTTGTCCCATGCCATCGTGATCCGTGGATCGTGTATGTTATCGCTGGTCAGGTAGATTTTATGGTGCGCAATCTTTGCCACGCTTCCCTCTACCCCTGCCGCTCTGCACCGTTCGCACTCCCCGTGCTGTGATGCTATGTACGCCTTGCTGTTCACGATCCACGCCTGCGACGTGTAGAACCCCCTTGCCCAGTCTTTCATATGCCCTCCGCGCAAAGAAAAAAGCGTCGCCTTTTTTGGCCACGCTTTCGTTGTAACAAGTATAGATTATGGAAAAACCATTGTCAAGGTAGCGAAAAGGTAGCCAAAAGGTAGCGAAAAGGTAATTTTGCCCTTTTACCACCCTCGTGTCTGTGTTGTCAGCGCCGCCGGTGCGCCGAACATACACACCGCCATATCTGCCACGATCTGCGACCGCCACTTTCTCGCCGTCTTCACATTTTGCAGCACGCCCGCCTTTGATAGTTCTTCGGTGATCTCTTCCCACGTTCTGCGTTGCTTGTACTCCTCGCGCTGGCTCCCGTCCAGATTCTCGTTGAAGTAGTACATGCGCACCACCACGAACTCCGGTCGTTCTCTGAACTGCTTTACGATTCCGTCCAGTTCCTCAAACCGTGCGAGCGTCTGCGCGTATGACATGGCCTTCATCCGGTATATCTCGTCCAGTACTTCATCGTGATCCTTGTACGTTTGTCCTTTAGGCGGCGCAACGGTTACTGACTTTGAACGCTCCTGTATATCGATCTGCATATACGCGTCCCGATCCGCCACCCGATCCCGCAGCTTGGTATAGTTCCACAGCAGGCTTTCCATCGCTCGGAAGTGGTTTGTTTCCCTGTGCGTTCCTTCCTGCTTTTCCATTTCGTCAATGGCTGCGTGCGCTGCGGTACGCGCCGCCACCTCGATCGCCTGTTTAATGTCCGGCCTCACCTCCGCCGGCTTTTTGTCGCCCATATCTCAATCCCTCCGTTATGCGTGGTATTCTCCGCCGCGTCCGGCCGTCGGCGTGTATACTACCTTCCCACGTTTCAGATAATCTGCGATTGCTTTTGCTGCGGCTTCCCACCCGCGGCACCAGCACACACAATTACCCTGCTGGTTCAGCCCTTCCATCCATTCGCATTGCTCGGCCGTCGGCGTGCTTCCTCTTTGCCTTTTCAATTCCACGTACAACCCGTGATATTCTCCGCGCGAGATCGGCAGGCAAATGTCCGGTACGCCCTTTTTCAGGCCCTCTGCTTTCAGCCTTCCTCCGGCGGCCCTGCTGCGCTTCCCTTCGTTTGCGATATGGTGCAGCCACTTCAATTCAGGGAAACGCCCTTCCTCCATGCGTGCCCACATGAAAAGGCGCTGCTGCTCCACGCTTTCGCTCGGAACCGGCATTTCATCGACGCGCACTTCGTTTTTCCCTTCTTTCCAGCCTTGCGATGATCCGTTCCTTGTCTGCGATCCCGAAAAAACGTTCTGCTTCCGTTTCCGGCTCTTTCAGATTCCAGATGATGAAATCTTCCGGCGTTGTCCCGTAATCTCCCAGATTGTCTACGGCCACTTTGCGCATCCCTTTCAGGCACGTCGTCCAAAAGCACCCGTAGCTTTCTGCTTCGATTTTCAGCCGGAAAGGCATATGGTACTTCCCGCACTCCTCGCAGTACCACCATCCCATGCGGATCAATCCCAGACAGAACTTCCGTTTCGCTTGCTCCGTCCTTTCTTGCCATAGCTTCCGGCGCATAGCTCTTTCTCCTCTCGCATTTTGTCGTTGATTTCCGAAAGCTTGTTCTGAAAGGCTTTATAGGCTTCGCAGGTCGAATGGCATTCAGCCGTCCTGCTCTTGCACCCCTTGCAAGGCGCGTTCGGCTTCGCCATTGTCCTTACTCCCTTCGGCCTCCATGGCTTCCATGGCTTTTTGTGCGGTTTCCTCGTTTTTCTGAACGATCTGCTGATATCGCCGGTTGATCACGTTCATCGCCGTTTTCCATTCCGGCGTCCTCCCGTCCGTTCCCGCTTTCGGCGCTCCGGCGGCAACGTGCGCCAGCTCCTGCGAAAACGCCCCGATCATGTTGATATAGTCGGCCTGCGCGGACACAAGGATAATCGGCACGCCTCCGTCTTTCGGAAATGCTGTCCCGCTCAATTTCTCGTTGTCGTTTTCATCAACGATCCGATCCACGATCCGCGCGATGTACTTTTTCTTCGGGTATAGCTCCTCGAACGCCTGTGCCATCATGGCCATTGGGTCGTTTGCGAATACCGTGTTTTTCATCCTGTTTTCTCCTCTCGTCTCGTTTGCACATGGTTATGTACATGTATGCGCCGCTTACGAATTTTGAGAACTTCACCGTCGCTTCCACGAAGATGTATCCCGGATAGAGCTTCTCAAAGATCGCTTTCCCGTCTCCCTCCACGTCCTGCGCGATCGCCTCCACGCGCCTGCGGCTGATCTTCTTATCCGCCACGCTCTGTTTTGGTGTTTTCAGGTTCTTGGAGCAGCACCAGCGCCGTTTCGTGGCCACTTCCTGTCCTTTTGGGTTTTCGCCCGTCTGCTTGGTGATGTAATGCGCAAACCCGGTCAGCCCCGTGATCTGCCACTGGCACCTTCGGCTATTGCAGATTCCGCCGTGCTTTTTCAGCCATAGTTCCTCCACTTCCTCCCGCGTCAACCCGTCCCCGTTGATGATCATGTGGTGATGGTATCTCGTTCCGTGTTCCTTGCTCTCCGTCACCTCCGTTACGTAGATATATTTCAGCTCTTCCAGCGCCTTCCGGCACCGCAGCCCTCTTATGCGCCGGATCATGTTTCGCGCGTCCGTTTGCGCTGCGTCAGCATCTGCCGGCTGCGATCCGTCCGGGTATGTACACGCCAGCAGAAGATCACCCTCCCCGAAATTCTCATTTGTCAGCCATGACAGTTTCTTCTGGGCGTTTCTCGCATTCAGTCGTTTTTGCGCCTCCGTTGTCCCTTTCTTTTTGCGCATCTCCTCCAGCAGCTTTCCGGCCTCCCGTTTGGTTGCCGTATCCCAGATCGGGTAACTTTCGCAGTAGAGCATCTTTCCGGCTTTTACTGTTTTTGCCCGCTGCCGTAGCACCCCGCTTTGCCACCCGGTGTCCATTCTCCCGTCCGCTGTGGTATCGAACAGGATTTCGCAATCCCTGATGCTCATTTCTCCCAGCCTCCGTGCTCCCGCTGCTATGTCCACCCACCCACCCCTAGGGGATGGCGGTTCTGCGGAACCGCCCCCCTAGAACCCCAATAAGAACCAGTACTGGCCTAGGGGGATGACGGCCCTTCGTGCCGTCCCCCCTAGAACCCCCCAGGCCTGCGGATGGATGAAAAGTGGTTTACGGTTCATTTGTTAATACCCCATTCAAGCCTCGCAAGCGCCCGTCGGCGCTTTGAACATGCTTGAACTTTCGCACGGTCGGCGGTATAATGTAATAGAAGAAACTCATTCTTCCGCCGCGCGCGAAAGCTGGTGGGGGAAAGGCCCGTTCGTTACACGGGCCTTTTTCTTATGCCTTTTGTGCTGCGAATCAGCACGCTTTCCCGCCGTGCCTGTACGGCCTCGTTGTGTTGTATTCGTGTTTCATGCGGATCGCGTCTTCTATGTCGATGTTCGCTTTCCCGCAATAATCCAGAATACGGATCACCGCGTCGGCCAGCTCGATGGCGATGCCTTCCGGCTTGGGGTTCCATTCCACGCAGTCGTCTTCCAGCCCAGCAAACTGTTTGCATTCGCGTTCCGCGCCTTCTCCCGTCGTCGCACACGGTTCTTTGAGCGCGTTGCACTCGTGATACAGCATCGGCCGTCCATTCCGGTATTCCTCCAGCGCCTCCGCCAGTTCCGAAACGATCAGCATCAGGATTTCCGGCAGTTTGCGTTCGGCCCCGTCCCACCATCCGTGCGCCACGGCGTTCTTGTGGATTTCCTGCGCCAGCGCGTTCAATCCGGTTTCCGAAACGCTTCCTGCTTTAATCGTTGAGGACGGGTCAAGTTCAATCCCTTCTTGAAGCGCATCGTTGATTTCCATGATTATCGTCCACGTTTCGCTTCCCTGATCGTTTTTTTGCAGTAGTTCTCGTATTTTGCTTCCCGCGGCCGCGCCTGCGATTACCAGTTTCCTTTGTTGCGTTTCGATGCACTCCGCCGCGTCGTGCGCGATCCTTGCGATGTTCGGTTTCTCGGATTCCGGTTCATCGTCCTTGTACATGGCCTCGATCCCGCGCAGGCTCCGCAGCATGGTTTCCGGTTTGGTGCTCATTGTCTTGTCCTCCCGTTTTTATTGATCCCGTCAGTTTTGGGCTTCCATTCCTTCGTAATCCTCCGGTCTTGCGTGTGCTTCCCCGAAGCCGATCTGCACGTTGTCCGGCAGTTCGTCGATCGCTTGCTGCAGCGTTTTCGTGTCGTCGCATCCCAGCAGGCTCATGTATTTCAGATACCGCTGGATCGATTCCACTATGGACGCGCTGTCCGGCTTTACGATCCCAGAAACGGTCATCCCGTCAAAGATGACGATCAGCGCCTCGCCGGCCGCGTTCCTTGCGAAATGGAAATGCACATAATCGCCGGAACCCTCCGCCGGTTTCGTCAACTCCGTGTTGACCATATAAAGCTTTTTCCCGTATTCCAGCGTCCTGTGGATGCTTCCGCCCCACCACAACGGGATCATGCCGGATTCGATCATCACGCTGTCGTTGTTGTAACCGCCTGCGGCTACGCTCAGCCCGCTTTCGTCGATCGGCAGAGAATTGATCTTGATCTTGTCCATCTGCTTCCCGCTCAGGTCGAACAGGCTTTCGATGCTGCTTTCCTCGATGGCGAACCCGTCGATCGGGTACATGGCTTCGTCCGTCCCGATGTATTCGGCCGTCCCTTCCTGATCCGTGTACAGGATGAACTTTTTCGCCTTTGTACATACGCCTTTGATTGCGTTAAGCTTCATTCGCTTTTCCCTCCAGAAGGTCGATCATTCTGATCTGCGCCTTTTCGGCCGCGATCCGCTCGTTTGCCTTTTTCCAGTACGTTTCGTTGATCTCGAACCCGACGTATGGGCATTCCATCCGGTAACAGGCGATCAGGCAGGCTCCGCTTCCGGCGTGCGTGTCCAGTATCTTCTGCCCTTTCATCGCGTAGTTGGCTAGTATCCATTGATAGAGCTTGACCGGCTTTTGTGTCGGATGGAACGTGTCTTCCCGTGCAAGCTCCCCGCGGCTTATGACCACCACGCGCGTCGGAACGTTGAAACTCGTGTACACCAGCTCGCAGTCGCTCATGGTAAGGCCGTGCTGCGCCTTGTCCCATACGATCCATCCTTTGGTTCCCTTGTGCAGGTGCTCCACGAAGTAGTTTGCTCCGAATATGATTTGCTCTCTGGATACGCGTTCCAATTCTCGGAAGTAGTCCTCGCCTGGTATCGCTTTGTCCCACCCGTAGTTCTCGTGTTTCTTGCGATATAAGCGCCTTCCCCCCCTCAGGTCTACGGATTCGCGTTGGCCGTCCATTCCGATCCCGTAAGGCGGATCAACCACGGCAATGTCGAAATACCCGTCGGGTATCTCTTTCATTCCTTCCATGCAGTCCCGGTTGTAAAGCGTGTCAAGCTCGATCATGGCTTCGTTATCTCCGTTCCGGCCTTGTTTGGTCGTCTGCCTTGTGCATGGCCCAGCGGCGTTCGTCCGCCCGTTCAGCGTCCCTGAGTGCCTGCTCCGGCGTTGTGAAGTTCGCGCACCACCCGTTTTCGGTTTTTGTCCCGCAATAGGCCGCGTGCGCGCAGCGGCTGCATCCGTTCATCGCCTCTCGCATAGAAAGATCAACCTCCGCGCCATGTCGTTGAGAAGCGCAAACGGCGCTGTCGCTATCAGCACGGGCAGCAGGATCAGCTTTCCGAACCCTTTCCCGATCCTTTCCAGTCTCCAGCGCACGTATTGCATGTTCTTCTCCTATATCCGCGTATCGAACGTCAGCGCGATCTGTACGGTGCGCTTCGTTCCCTGTGCCACGGTCTGCATCTTTACTCCGCATCCGTACTTGCGCACGAAACGGATGAAGCCTTTGTGATTGCGCACCTTCGGCGCTCCGTTCACGCTGTCCGTTTCGCCTTTCCCGCAATAGATCGTCGCCGTCATCTGCTCCGCCTGCAGGCTTTCCAGCGTGATCGTTGCCTTTGGCCATCCTTTCAGTCCGTTTTCGTCCCGGCATTCCGCCAGAACCGCCTGCAGCTCTTTCTTGATCTCCGCGCGCTGTTTCAGCTTTTCTGTCATTGTGCTTCCCTCCGCCGTCAGTATTTCTTCGCTTCTTCGATCGTGCAAAAGAAGTGGAACCCTTGCGAGCACTCGTCTTCGCTCATGTCGTAATCCTCGATCAGCACGTCGTCCCCGACAAAGTACGTTGTTTTCTTATCCCACACGGAGATTCCGACGCTTTCGCCTCCGAACGTCCCGATGATCTCTGTGATATGCGCTGCGGATGCCCGGCATTTGCTCCCTTTCTTCCCGCGTACCTGTGCCGTTTCCGGTATCGTCGCGCATACGATCACGTCTCCGACGCACTTTTTGTAAACCGTTTCCGGCGGTTCAATGGTACGGATAACCGGAATCGGATACCCGTTCTTTACGCAGGCGTTCATGGCGGCCTGCCGCACGTCGCAGTCGCTGTCCTTCAACCCCGCCTCGATCACGGTGAGCGGTACGTCCCGGCCTTGGCAGGCGTTCATGGCGGCCTGCCGCACGTCGCAGTCGCTGTCCTTCAACCCCGCCTCGATCGTTTCAAGCGAAAGTTGCTTTCTTACCTTTGTCATTGTGCCGCCCTCCTCATGATCCTCGCTTTCTGTGCCTTCCGGCACGCCTGCGGCGTTGCGAACTTGCGCCAGTTCTCCGCGAAGTAGCTGCTCACCCACTTCTTATCCTTCGTTTGGTAGGCGCGCTTTTTGTTCTGCGTCGTTACTCCCAGCGCTTCCATGTTCGCCCGTGCGATGCTCCGCAGCAGTTTCCGCATGTCCTTGTCCTCCTTGTGGCTCGCTTTTTCCTATG
Source organism: Clostridiales bacterium (assembly GCA_012517815.1). Classification (GTDB taxonomy): domain Bacteria; phylum Bacillota; class Clostridia; order Christensenellales; family Aristaeellaceae; genus CAXXOK01. The sequence continues at coordinate 62,819 of JAAYUF010000133.1, read as the reverse complement.
GCGTATGCTCTCCGGCATGGCTCGATCTTGTCGCAAGAGATCGTTACCTTGATCGTGAACTCGTTTGCGTATACCGGCTGCGTCGTGATTCCCAGGTGCGGACATCCCTTGCAAAACGGTTCTAGTGTTTCAAGGATCGGGATGATCCTGTCGTTGTTCACGTCTTACTCATCCTTCCGGTCGTCTTTGTCGTCTGGGCCGTGCGCAACGCTTACCGCCGCCATCAGGATCATTCCGACGAATGCCCCTATCGCCAGCAACCCGATGATCCAGAACACGCTCATTCCTGCTTCACCTCCAGATAGTCCGTCATGATGTATCCGTTTCCGATGTATGCCCACCCTCCGATCACAAACCGAACCTCGACGGTATCCCCGTTGCTTACGTATCGCACCGTTTCCCCGTCCGGTGCTGTCCGCACTCGGACGCGCCCGTTTGAAACCACCGTGTATTCCGGTGCGGCTTCTCCCGGCTGGTATGATGCTAGGTAATCGATGCAGCACCACGCCGTTCCGGCTTCTCCGCCTTCGATCTCCGCCCACCCGTTCTCAACCGTGATTACGTCCACCGCGTCCCCGCTGTATAACCGCATTTCCACGGTGCTGTCCTTTTGTGGGTTGTGCCGTCCGTTCAGGTAGGTATCGCTGCTTACATGCACGTACATGGTCGTGGTTCCTTCGGCGCGCGCCGCATCATATAGGCCCGCAAACAAGAGCGTCAACCACGCGGCGGCGATCAGGAATACCAGAAAACGCTTATCCTTTTTGTTCATCGGTTTTCCCCGCTTTCACGATCCGCTCTATGGTTTTCCATCGGTTCCCGCACTCATGGCACCGGTAATATCGCAATGTGCAATCGTCTTTGGGTTCTGTGGTAACTACGTAGCCGCGCGCTTCGCACTTTGGGCACATCATGCACGGTTCGCCTCCTTTCAGGACGCTTTCCCTTTCTGCGTCCTCTTTGTTGGTTTCGTTCCGTCTACGTACTGTTTGTATTTCTTTGCAAACACCCCGGCCATGTCCGCCGCCAGCCCGTGTTCGCCTTCCGAAACTTCGGTCTTGTCCACCTCCGAAGCTTTTACCTTGATGTAGAGCGGCACCGCCGGCAGGTAGGTTCCGTCCGGCGCGCGCAAGGCGGTCTGTCCGATCCGCACCAGCGCTTCCCCGCGTTTCAATCGTTCGGCCATGCTGTTGTCCTCCTTGTTAGGTGCTCTGTGTTTGCCTCTTCGGCATTACGGGCTTGCAACCGTCACGGCTTGCGCACGCCGTGGCCCATTACCTTCTTCGGCTTCTCCGCGGCGAAGGCTCAACGCCCCCGCCGCGGTATGCTTCCGGCTTATGTCTTACGATCAGTCCATGGCTTATCTCGTTGAGCTTGCTTCAAACCACCCGAACGATCCGCTTACCGCCAAAGACTTGATCCCGATCCTGAACATGATTACCGATCTTCGCAAACAGTCGTCCCGTTAATCCTCCGCCCGCCGTCAGTTGCCGCTGTCGGCGGGTTCTTCGTTCACGTTCAGCTCCACGTCGCATTCCACTTTGATCGTGTTCCCAAAGATCGTGTGGCTTACCCCGTTAATCGCCGCGACCATTGCCTCGCGTGCGTCCTCCAGCCTTTTGATGGCCGCGTCCAGTTCCTTCATCCCCGTTACCTTGATCCTTACCGTCGTGTTTTCCATGGTGTAGGCTCCTTTCTGTTGTGGGTGTGTATTCGCTCACGCGCTGTATGGCGCGTCACGCGCTCTTTTGAAAGATGTCGTTCGGTGTTACGCCCAGTGCGTTGGCTATCTGCGGGATGTGCTCCGCGCGGAGCTGCTTGCGGGGGTTAGGCGGTCTTGGTGGTGGGCACAAGCTCGTTCAATCCCACGTTCAAAGCCTCCGCAATCGGTATGATCTCCTCGGCGTAAACAGGTCTTTCGTTTCGTGTGATCCTGTAAACGTCGCTGTTTGTAAGCCCGCTCATCTTTGCCACATGAGCGCACCTGATCCCGCGTTCTTTTATAATCCGCGCAATCCGCTCGTTTACCGCATAAGATGCTTTCATGCTTCATCCTCCGATCTCAAAGAATCTTTGTGTTCGTATTTATAATAAACAAAGATTCTTTTAATGTCAACCGTTTTTTATAGAATACTCAAAGAATTATTTACTTTTTCCAGATGTTTGTATATAATGCATTCAGGTGGTGATTGATATGGGAAGGCAAGATATTGCAAACCGTTTGAAGTTTGCACGTGAAAAAGCCGGTATAACACAAGAAGAAGCAGCTCAAACAATTTCTGTTAAACCCCAGTCGATTAGCAATTACGAACGCGCTGTTTCACGCATTGATTCCGATTCTTTAATTCTGCTATGTGATAAATACAATGTTTCTATTGAATGGGTTTTAACTGGTTCAGGCGCTTCTCCTGAATCGAATTTGTCGTCCGATGAATCTATTCTTCTGGAAGGTTACCGCTCTTTGTCGCAGCAAGGCAAGGAGTATATGCAGCAAACCCTTGTCATGGCGGTAAATACGTACAAAAAAACTGATTGTGTTCCCTATGTGGAGAGTGAGGAAGCCTGAATAATGAAAGGGGTGCCTGTTATGAAAAAATCGTTTTTCGTTTCACTTCTCGTATTGGTGTTTTTCTGTTTTCCAGCCTTCGCGTCCTTCGCCATTCCCTTGCAAAGTGATTATGTTGAAAACGTTGTAAATTCGTTCTTCGATTCTGACATTGCACTTTCTTCTAGCATGGAGGAATACACGCCAGACGATCCAGAATGCGCTGTTTATGCGAAAAGTGTTGACTTTGAAAAGTATCCCGCCAGTTTTCACGTGCTTTATAACGACGCTGGTGAACCTGTCCGTTATCAAGCTCAATTCAAAGCGGTTCCCGAAAATACCGATATAGTTTTGCCCATCATCAACACGATGATCTTATATTCGCTTCCGTCCCCTGATGAAAAAATGGCAAGTTCCATTTCCAAAGAAATCATCAGTTCCATGTCTGACGGTTTATCTACTTCTGGTAGCTTTGACCATTCATATTCCGTTGTAAACGGAGATATAATGTATACGCTTCGTCAAGACTATACCTCTTTTGATCTTGGCGGCTCTTTGATAGAGTGGTACTTTTTGATTTTTGATGTTGATCCTTCTCCCGATTATTCATCTGTCGTTGATCTTCTAACGCCGTAATATGAACAAGCTCACATATCACGAAAAGCAAATTGTGTCCCTCCGCCTTTCCTACATGGGCGGTTATTCGTATGCTTTTCGGAAGAAGGTTTTCTGGCTCCTCGACAATGGCTTCGACGTGGAAGAACTGAAAGGCCGCTGCGTTGACGATCATATGAAACGCTGGCTTTATGATGCCGTAATGGAGTATAAGCCATGAACGCCGTTATCTATGCCCGGTATTCCTCGCACAATCAAACAGAACAGTCCATCGAAGGCCAGCTGCGCGATTGCTACTCCTACGCGAAGCGTGAAGGCTTAACCGTGATCGGCGAGTATATCGACCGTGCCTTGTCCGGGAAAACGGACGACCGGCCGGATTTTCAACGGATGATCGCTGATGCCTCGAAAAAGCAATTCCAGCGGATCATTGTCTGGAAGCTGGATCGGTTTACCCGCAACCGGTACGATTCGGCCATGTACAAGCACAAGCTGAAAGCCTACGGTGTGAAGGTTGTCTCCGCTATCGAAAACATAGGGGACAACCCTGAATCTATCCTTTTGGAGGCGTTGCTGGAAGCCTCCGCCGAATACTACAGTGAAGATTTGAAAGTAAAGATCAAGCGCGGTATGCGTGAATCCGCCTTGAAAGGCACGTTTGTGGGCGGCCCCTTGCCGTTCGGTTATGCCGTCAAGGAAAAGCGGCTCACAATCGATCCTGTGAACGCCGAATACGTCCAGAAAATCTTTGCCATGTACGCCGGCGGCGAAGGCTCGCAGGCGATCATCAACTGGCTGAACGCGCAGGGCCTGCGCTCCGGGCGCGGGCTTCCCATTGGCCACAGCTGGTTAAAGGCCGTTCTCAAAAACCGGAAGTACATCGGCGAGTACACGCACGACGGTATTCCCGTGGAAGGCGGCTGCCCGGCGATCGTGGAACCGGTGCTTTTTGATACCGTTCAGCGGAAGATCGCGTCCATGCGGCGCTCCGGCGGAGGACGTGCGTCCGCGAAAATGGAATACCTATTGCAAGGCAAGCTCTTCTGCGCGCTGTGTGGCTCTCCCGTCACCGGCGAGTGTGGCCGCAGTAAGAACGGTTCCGTTTATTATTATTACGCCTGCAGCAAAAAGAAGAAGCTTCACGAGTGCGAAAAGCTCAACGAACGGAAAGACTTCCTCGAATGGTACGTCGTGGAGCAGACGATGGAGTACGTTCTCACGCCGGATCGCCTCGAATACATCGCCGACGCGATCCTCGCGGAGTACGACAAGGAATTCGATATGGCCACCGTGCGCGATCTGGAACGGAAGATTGCCCTTGCGGAAGGCGAAATTCAGAAACTGATGGATCGCATTCTGGCCACCACAAACGAAAAGATGGCCGATCGATACCAGGCGCGCTGTGAAGAACTCGACACGAAAAAGACGGACATGGAGATCGATCTGGCAAAGCTCCGCGTCGCCGCCTCCATCCGCTATACCCGCGAAGAGATCATGGCGTGGCTGCGTCAGTTCTGCAAAGGCGATCTCTTCGATGAACCCTTCCGCCGGCGGATCATCGACGTGTTTATCAATTCCATTTACCTGTACGACGATAAGATCGTCATTTATTACAATATCCGGGAAGGAAAGCAGATTTCCTACATCGATATGATCGAAAACGTGTCCGAATTGGAAGGTTTAGCCGATGTGGAAGAGGACGAAAAAAAGCCCAGCGGCCGAACAAAAGAGTGTTCGACCGCTGGGCGGTTTGGTGGAGCTAAGGGGATTCGAACCCCTGGCCTCGACAATGCGAATGTCGCGCGCTACCAACTGTGCTATAGCCCCATACGTTAACCCTGTCCATGCCGTCCGGAGCGCGTCCCGAGATCCGATCTCCTGAACCAGCTTATAAAGTATAGCAAACTTCCGGTTAAAATGCAAGCCTAATTTTTCATCCGCAACCGATTTGCCGCGTATGCATCACCGAAAGGTTTTTCAGCTGAACAAGCGCTGCGGCAAGCGTTTGCGGGGCATTGCGGGCTTGGGCAAACCGCGGGAAACCCGCAGGAAGCCAGCCGCCGCCCCTGCGGCCCCCGCCCGGCATGCCCGGGCGCCGCCGCAACAGGGTTCGCCGCCGGTTTCGTGAGGTGCCCCTTCCTATTGCCGCCGATTTATGCTATATTCTACGTACTGTGATTTCTGAGCGAAAAAGGATGAAACCTGACATGTACCGACTGATGCTGGTAGACGACGAGCCTGAGATCCGCGACGGTTTGCTGGAGATTATTAATTGGGCGCAGGAGGGTTTCCAGATTGTCGGGGTTGCGGAAAACGGTTTAGAGGCGCTGCAGATCGCCGAGACCGTCACCCCCGATCTGGTAGTCACAGATATTCGGATGCCCTTTCTGGATGGCCTGGAGATGGCGCGCCGCATGCGGAAAACACTGCCCACGGTGCAGTTTATCGTCTTGAGCGGCTACGATGAGTTTGAGTATGCCCGCCAGGCCGTCCAGATCCAGATCAAGGACTATATCCTCAAGCCCATCTCTTCCGAGGAGTTTATCGAGGTGCTTCGCCGCGTCAAGGCGCATCTGGACGAGGATTTTGCCCAGCGCGGCAACGTGCGGGCGCTGCAGGCGCATTTCCGCGCGAGCCTCCCCATCCTGCGCGAACTGCTGCTCACCTCGCTGCTCACGGGCGGCGTATCCGCGGCCGAGGCGCTGGAAAGCGCCAGACAGTACGGGCTGCCGCTCGCCTGCGAGCGCTACGCCGTGGCCCTTTTAAGCATCGGCTCGGCGGAAACGGGCGACGAGGATCTGCTGCGCAACCCCGATCTCATGCGCTTTGCCGTGATCAACATCGTATCCGAAGTGCTGGAGAGCGAAGCGGAATGTCAGGTGTTCCACTTCAACCGGCTGGTCGCGGTGCTGTTCCTGCTGGAAGGGGAGGAAACCCAGCCTTTCGCGGGCATTCCGGCGCTGCTGGACGCCGCCTGCCAGACGGTCAAACGCTATCTGGACTGCGATCTGGCGGCGGGTGTGAGCAACCCCTGCGAACAGCTGGGCCAGCTGCACCACGCGGCGGAACAGGCGCAGTCCGCGCTCAACCAGTCGGCGCTGCTGGGGAAAAACCAGGTGCTGGCGATCGCGGATATGGAACCCGACAGCGCCAACCAGCTGGCTGCGGAGGAAATCGCGCTGCGCGCGCTTTCCAACGCCATCAAGCTGGGGGACACGGCCGAGGCTGAAAAGCAGGTGCACCTGCTTATGGAGGAAGTGCGCCGTTCGCAGGCCACGTACCGGGATTTTCAGGTGTACCTGATGGAGGTGCTGACGACCCTCGTGCGCACGGCGCGCGATATGGGGCTGGACTGGCCGGGACAGGGCGAGGAAGCCGCCTCCCCGGAAGCGATCCTCCGTTGCAAGGAACTGGAGGAGGCGGACGCGCTCCTGAGCGCCCTGTGCCGGAGGCTTACCGAAAACGTGCAGGACTCACGTACCGAAAGCGGTCGCAGGCTGGCGCAACGGGCGGCGGAATATCTGCAGGAGCACTACATGAGCAGCGACATCAGCCTGGAAAAAGTCTGCCGCCACCTGCACATCAGCGCGGCCTATTTCAGCACGCTGTTCAAGCGCGAGATGAAAATCACCCTGCACCAGTACCTGACGGAGCTTCGCATGGGCAAAGCCATGACCCTGCTGACCGGCAGCGACCTGAAAACGGCCGATATCGCCGCCATGGTCGGCATGGGGGAGCCCAGCTATTTCAGCTATTCGTTCAAGAAATTCTTTGGGATCTCGCCCTCGCAGGCGCGGCGTAACGCCCGGGAGAACAAGGCATGAAGGCGCGCGCGGCGGCGGGGGGCCGGGGGCAGAGCCTGCAGATGGTCATCACCGGCTTTTTCATGGTCGGGATGATCCTGCTGCTGCTGGTAAGCGTAAGCCTGGTGACGCGCCTGAACGTGCTGCTGGAAGAAAACGCGATGGAGCGCACCCGCCAGACGGTGGATCAGGGCAACGCAAGCTTGGGCGTGTACGTCAACACCATGCTGGAAACGATGGACTATTTCGGCAATCTGGTATCCGGCGCCTCCGAGGCCTCGCCCGAGGCGCTGGGCACGGTGATGGCCTTCCTTAAATCCAGCCGCAAGGATGTGGCGGCCATGGCGCTTTTCTCGCCGGACGGCCGCCTGCTGGTAAGCACCGCCGGGGAGCTTTCCAAATCCCCGCGGGAAGTGAGCTCCTACGGCTGGTTTCAGAAGGCGATCCGCGCCAGCACGGCCACGGTGTACTTTTCCTCACCCTATGTGCAAAACATCTTTGCCGGCCAGTACGCGTGGGTGATCACCCTGAGCCGCCGCGTGGAATACCTGCGCGACGGGCAGCGGGAAACCGGCGTGCTGATGGCAGATTTCAACTTTACGGCCATCACCAGCCTGTGCGAGAACATCAGCCTGGGGAAAAGCGGCTATGTCTATCTGGTGGATACCGAGACGGAGCTGGTGTACCACCCCCAGCAGCAGCTGATCTACGCCGGGCTGAAGCGCGAAAACCTCGATGCGGTCCGCGGGCAGGTTTTCGGCCGCTGCCGGGACGAGCTGGACGGACGGGAACGCCTGCTGATCATCACCACGGTGGATTATACCCGCTGGAGAATGGTCGGCGTGGCCTATCTGGACGAGATTCTCTCCATCCAGCCGGAGCTGATCCGCATCACGCTGTCGGTGCTGCTGGCGGGCGTGCTGCTCTCCATGGCGGTGGCGACCCTGTCGGGCGCGTACGTATCCAAGCCCATCCGGATGCTGGAACAGGTCATGTCCAAGGTGGAGGCCGGCAATCTGGAGGTATCCATTCAGGAACAGGGGTTTGCGGAGATCCGCTCCCTCAGCCGGACGTTTAACCATATGCTCATCCGCATCCGGCGGCTGATGGACCAGATCGTGCACGAGCAGGAGGTTAAGCGCCTCCACGAGCTCAACGCCCTGCAAGCGCAGATCAACCCCCACTTCCTCTATAATACGCTGGATTCGATCGTGTGGATGGAGGAACGCGGCCGCGGCCGCGAAGCCATCGTGATGGTCACGGCGCTGGCAAGGCTCTTCCGCATTTCCATCAGCAAGGGCCGCAACATGATCTCCGTGCGCGAAGAGCTGGAGCATGTGCGCAACTACCTGATCATCCAGCAGATGCGTTTTAAGAACAAGTTCACCTTCACCATCTCCCCCGACCCCGACACGCTGGAACTGCGCACCATCAAGCTCATCGTGCAGCCGATCGTGGAAAATGCCATCCAGCACGGGCTGGAGGAATACCCGGTGGACGAGGGGCTGGTGGAGATCAGTTCCAGCCTGGAGGACGGGGACCTGATCCTGCGGGTCCGGGACAACGGGGGCGGCATGCCGCCCGCACAGGTGGCCACGATTCTGCACACGCCCGCCGGCAAATCGGGCATCGGGGTGAAAAACGTGCACGAGCGTATCCAACTGACCTTCGGCAGGCAATATGGCTTGACCATCCGCAGCGCGCTGGACGAGGGCACCGAGGTGCTCATCCGCCTGCCCGCCCTGAGGGAGGCGATAGAATGAGGCTGCGCATCTGGTTTTCGCTGGTGTGCGTGGCGCTGGCCGCGCTTCTGCTGTGGTGGGGCGTGCAGCCGACGACCAACACGCAGGCGGAGGTGCAAAGCGATACCGTGGCGCTGCTGCTGGATACCGATATCGGCACGGGCGCTTTGCAGATGAAGCTGGGCGCGAAGCTGGCGGCAAAGGAACGCCGGCTGGACCTGATCACCGCGGCGCCGGACTACGCGGGGGGTACGGTGCTCTCGCAGGCGGCGCTGATGGAACAGCTGCTGGAGAAAAACGTGAAGGCAATCCTGCTGGTGCCCGTCAGCGGGGAGGATTTGACCCTCCCCCTGGCGATGGCCGCGCAGCGCAAGGTGCCCGTGCTGAGCCTGGGGGATGGCGCAGACCCGGGGAACATCGCCTGCGTCATCAGCGGGGACAGCGAGCAGGCGGGGGAGATGGCCGCCCTGGCCTTGCGGGAGAGGTTGCCTGAGGACGCGCACATCCTGCTGATCACCGGCGCGGCGGAGGATACCGCGGCGGCGCTCTGCCTGAAAGGCGCCCGGCGGGCGCTGGAGGCGGAGGGCGCGCCTTCGGTGCTGCGCACGGTGGCGCTGGACGGGCAAACCCCCGACGATCTGCTCACCCTGCTTTCGCTCTACCCGCACGCGGAGGGCATCCTGTGCCTGACCGGCGAGGCGACCGAGATCGCCGCCAAGGCCATGAGCCGCACCACCCGGGAGATCGTGCTGGTGGGCATGGACTGCGGCCAGAACAGGACCACCTACCTGGAAAACCGGCAGGTGGACGCGATGGTGCTGGGCATGCCGTTCGCCATGGGCTACCTGGGCGTGCAGTTCGCTTCGCAGGCGATCGCCGGGAAGGAAATCCCCGCGCGCTACGGTACGGAAAGCCGGGTGATCGACCTGGACAACATGTACCTGCCGGAAAACCAGAAACTGGTGTTCCCGATGCTGCAATGACCGGACCGCTTCCGAAAAGGTTTTTTCAACACCGAATGATTTCTAAACTTCACAGAAGGTTTTCGCATTCCAATTTTTGTCGGGGAATGGCATACTGAGTGACAGATCAGGCGGAATACCGCCCAGAACAACAAGGAGGTCATTCCATGAAAAAGGTGCTCACTCTCGCGTTGGCTCTTGCCATGGTGCTGAGCATGGCGTCTGTCGCCATGGCCGCGGATCTGCCCAGCGTAGGCGTTACCATTTACAAGTTTGACGACACCTTCATGACCGGCGTTCGCATCGCCATTGAAGACGCCGCCAAGGACGTCGCCACCATCGAGATCGCCGACAGCCAGAACAACCAGGCCACCCAGAACGACCAGGTCGACCTGTTCCTCTCCAAGGGCGTGAACGCGCTGGCCATCAACCCCGTGGACCGCACGGCCGCCGGCGTGATCCTGGACAAGGCGATGGATAAGGACGTCCCCGTGGTGTTCTTCAACCGTGAGCCCCTTGCGGAAGATATGGCCAAGTCCGATACGGTGTACTACGTGGGCGCCAAGGCTGAAGAGTCCGGCACCATGAGCGGCCAGATCATCGTGGATTACTTCACCGCGCATCCCGAAGCCGACAAGAACGGCGACGGCGTCATCCAGTACGTGATGCTCAAGGGCGAGCCGGGCCATCAGGATGCCGAGCTGCGCACCGAGTACTCCATCAAGGCCATCGAAGCCGCCGGCTTCAAGGTCGAGAAGGTTGCCGAAGACACCGCCATGTGGGATCGCGTCAAGGGCCAGGATAAGATGGCTGCCTTCCTTGCCGCTCAGGGCGACAAGATCGAGGCCGTGCTGGCCAACAACGACGATATGGCGCTGGGCGCGATCGAAGCGCTGAAAGCCGCCGGCTACTTCTCCGAAGGCAAGTTCATGCCGGTCGTCGGCGTGGATGCCACCGCTCCCGCGCTGGCTGCCCTCAAGGAAGGCACGCTGCTGTGCACCGTGCTCAACGACGCTGTGAACCAGGGCAAAGCCACCCTGCTGCTCGCCGCCCTGCTGGGCGCCGGCGAGGAAGTCACCGCCGACAACTTCCCCTACACCATCAGCGATGGCAAGTACGTCTGGGTGCCTTACCAGAAAGTGACCATCGACAACGCCGCGGACTTCGAATAAGCCCCGCGCGCAGCATCGGCACCGGGCGTATATCGCCCCATGATACACCGGGGAGGGAAGGGAAAGCATTCCCTCCCTCCCCTCATTTCGATACCATTCCGCAGGGCTTCCTGCGGGCAGGAGGCTGACGCGATTGGACGGGCAGAATCAAACCTCATACCTGCTGGAAATGCGCAACATCAGCAAGGAATTCCCGGGCGTGAAGGCGCTGGACGACGTGAGCCTGCAGGTGCGTCCGGGCACGGTGCACGCGCTGATGGGCGAAAACGGCGCCGGCAAATCGACGCTGATGAAGTGCCTGTTTGGCATCTACCATCCCAACAGCGGCGATATCCTGCTGGAAGGCCGGGAGGTCGAAATCCACGATTCCAAGACGGCGCTGGATCTGGGCATCGCCATGATCCATCAGGAATTGCATCCGATTCCCTACCGCAACGTGATGGACAACATCTGGCTGGGGCGATACCCTACCCGCGGCGCAATGGTGGACGAAAAGGCGATGTACCTGAAAACCAAGGCCCTGCTGGAGGATCTGGAAATCAACATCGATCCCAAAGTCATGGTGCGCACGCTGTCGGTATCCACCGTGCAGACCATCGAAATCGCCAAGGCGATTTCCTATAACGCCAAGATCATCATCATGGACGAGCCCACCTCGTCCCTGACGGAAAACGAGGTCGCCCACCTGTTCAAGCTCATCCGCCGGATGCGGGACAGAGGCGCGGCGATCATCTATATATCCCACAAAATGGAGGAAATCCTGGGCATCTCCGACGAGGTGACCATCATGCGGGACGGCCGCAGCGTGGGCACCTGGCCCGCAAACGAGCTGACGACCGACCTCATCATCAAGCGCATGGTGGGGCGCGATCTGACGCACCGCTTCCCGCCGCGGGAGAACGTGCCGGCCGATACCGTGATGCGCGTGGAAAACCTCACCAGTCCCAACCCCAGGTCCTTCCGCAATGTGAGCTTTGACCTCCGCCGCGGCGAGATACTGGGGGTGGGCGGCCTGATGGGCGCGCAGCGCACCGAGATGCTGGAAGCCCTGTTCGGCCTTCGCGCGGTCAGGGAAGGGCGCGTGATCATCAAGGGCTCCGAGGTGAAAATCGAAGCGCCGCGCAACGCGATGCGCCACGGGATGGCGCTTTTGACCGAAGAGCGCCGCGCCACCGGCATTTTCCCGATGCTCAACGTCATGGAGAACACCGTGATGGCCAAACTGAGGGCCTATGTCCGGCGTCCGTTTTTCGCGCTGGACAATCGCCAGCGCATCCGCGACACGGAGGATTCCGTCCGCCAGCTCCGCATTAAAACGCCTTCGGTGAGAACGCTTATCAAGGATCTTTCCGGCGGTAACCAGCAGAAGGTGCTGTTGGCCCGCTGGCTGCTGATCGAGCCGGAGATCCTGATTCTGGACGAGCCGACTCGCGGCATCGACGTGGGCGCGAAATATGAAATTTACACCATCATCGCGGATCTGGCCAGGCGCGGCAAGAGCATCATCATGGTGTCCTCGGAAATGCCGGAACTCCTGGGCATGTCCGACCGCATCATGGTCATGTGCGAAGGCCGGCTTGCCGGCATCCTGCCGGGCGCCGAGGCCACGCAGGAAGATGTGATGCGCCTGGCGACGCAGTTTTCCTCCAAAGTATCCTGACGGGAACGAAACAGACGAGGGATGGGTGAAACATGAGCACGATTTCCGAAAACGCCCTTGGCATCAAGGCGAACCCGATCAACTCCAAAGCCTTGCGCAAAACGATCACCATCGTGCTGGCGGCGCTCCTGCTGCTCACGCTGGTTTTTCCCTACATTACCTACCGCGTGCCCAACGGCGAGGGATACGATGCGCAGGCGGCCCTGACGCAGGCGCAAGCCGATTACGAAACCGCGGTGCAGGAGTATGAGGCGAAAATCGTCCTTCGGGACGAAACCCAAAAGCAGATCAGCCAGGAACTGCAACCGGCTTACGATAACGCCAACCGCGCCCTGAAGGATGCCCAGGCGGACACCACCGGCGCCGTGACCGAGGCACAGCTGGCCCAGCTGCAAACGGCCACCGATACCGCGAAAACCACGCTCACCGACGCGCGCAAGGTGCTTTCCGGGTTACAGAACCTGGTCGCACCGGTGCCGGTGCAAAACCCGGTGCCCGCCGCCGCCAAGGAAAAGGAAACCGCGACGTACGCGGTTTCGGGGTTGGGCATCCTCATGGGCAACCTGTCCGCGGCCAACGCGCTCAACGTGTTGTGGACGCTGCTCCCCGGCATGGCACTGGCGGCGCTGGGGCTGTTCCTGACGCTGATGAACACGTCCCTTAAGGTACGCAAGCCGATTTTGATGGTGAGCTCGCTCCTGTACTGTTTCTCGGCGCTGCGCATCGAAACGGCGGGCAACAAGGAACTGGGGGAGATCGCCAAGGTGTACGGCTTCGGCTGGGGGTACGTCATCGGCATCGTCCTAAGCCTCCTGCTGCTCGTGAGCATCCTGTTTGAGAACAAGGAACTGGATTTTTCCCGGAAAAACCTGTTCCGCTTCGCGTCGGACAAAGCCATCTATCTGGTGCTGCTGGCGCTGGTGTGCGCGATCGCCGCGATCAACCCGCGGTTCATCGACACCGAAACGTTCATCAACATCATCCAGCAGTCCTCCACGCGACTGATCATCGCCATGGGCATGAGCTTCGTCATCATCGGCACGGGCGGCGTGGATCTGTCCGCCTGCCGCGTGGTAGGCATGACGGCGGTCATCTCCGCCTCCATGCTGCAAAATTCGGATTACTCCCGCCTGTTCTTCCCCAACCTGCCGCAGCTGCCGGTGATCCTGCCGTTCCTGCTGGCGGTGTTCGTCGCGCTGCTGTTTGGGCTGCTTAACGGCTTTATCGTAGCTAAACTCAACGTCCCTCCCTTCATCGCGACGCTGGCGACCATGGTGATCGTCTACGGCGCAAACTCCATTTACTTTAACATGCCCCCCAACAACAGCCAGCCCATCGGCGGCCTCCGGGAGGATTTCACCTATCTGGGCACCGGCGAGGTGTACGGCTTCATCCCGATTATCGTGATCATCGCGCTGGTGGTCTGCATCGCGGTCTGGTTCCTGCAAAACAAGACCGTGTTTGGCAAAAACGTGTATGCGATCGGCGGCAACCGTGAGGCGGCCAAGGTTTCGGGCATCAACGTGGCGTTTACGGTCGTGACCATTTTCGCGCTGGCCGGCGCGCTGATCGGCATGGCCGGCGTGCTGGAAGCGGCCCGTACCGGCGGCGCGACCAACAACTACGGCGTAGGGTATGAGCTGGACGCCATCGCGGCCTGCGTGGTGGGCGGCGTATCCTCCTCCGGCGGCGTGGGCACGGTGGGCGGCGTGGTATCCGGCGTGTTCATCTTCCAGGTGATCAACTACGGCCTGACCTTCATCGGCGTGGACCCGTACTGGCAACAGATCATCAAAGGTCTCATCATCGCCAGCGCCGTTGCGGTGGACATCCGCAAGTACATGAGCAAGAAGTAAGCGAAACCCTCCTCTCACCGGCGGCCCGTACGGATGCGCACCCCTCCGTACGGGCCGCCCCTTTTTTGTAAAACGGCGCGCCTTTCCATCCGGTCGGCGTTGCGTTTTTCGAACCGCCGTCCCATTCGCAGCGGATGCCGAACCGATTTCAACACGCTTTTCGCGGTTCGCCGGGAACGGTTGACGCACGCCGTCCGATCGCCGGGATAACCGCGGCTTTCGATAAAACGCGCTGTTTCGTATCCCGGCTGCGACGTTTCGCGGCAAACCGCCTGTCCTTCGCGCGGCGGGCACAGGCTTTGCGGCGGTCTGCGGCGTTGACGCGGAAGCGTTCAGGCAACCGGCTCCCGGCAGTTTAGCGAAATCGGGCGTGCGCGCCGGACGACGGCTTGCGTGGACTGGGGAGAGGGTCTTACAGCCGGAAAGCCGGTGCGGATGGACGGAATGGAAGATGAAATCGGTTTCATCACCAGCGTGGGGACTGGAAGCGATCAGCGAACAGATTTTCGGGACGTGGGACGCCCGGGATCATGTCGGATATGCACTAAGGATGACGGCGCGGTTTAGGAATATCGACTTATGACCGGGAGGCCTCCGCGGTCATCAACCGGGTGACAGATACGGAAAAATGCAGACAACATAATGCTTTGGGCACGAACGAATCATCAGGCGCGGACCAACGGGAAAGGCAACGGCCTTTCGGGCCGCTTTCCGAAACAGACGGCCGGAAATCGCAATCGGAAGCCGGTTTCCGAAAGAGAAACGGCGCGCGCCTCCGACAGGGCACACCGAGGCACACCGGGGGCGGAGGAACCGCAGGAGCGTCAAAGCCAGACAGGGCTTGCTTCTGTGAACACGGCCGGGTCTTGCGCGGAAGCGTCGGCGAAAATCGGTAAAAAACGCTTGACTAAATCGTTTGAGGAAGCTATAATGAGGTCGACCAAGGTGGTTCGTTCAACCGGTAAAAATTTAGGAGGTGCAATCAAAACCATGAAGAAGGTATTGTCTGTCATCCTGTGCCTGACGATGACCCTGTCGATGATGATGACGTTGGGCTCCGCGTCCGCGGAAGCCAGCAAGGGTGTCATCAACCTCTACACCTTCACCGACGAAGTCCCCAAGATGCTCGCCCGTTACCTCGAGCTCAACCCTGACTTCGGCTATACCATCAACTCCACCATCATTGCCACGACCGACGGCCTCTACCAGCCCGCGCTGGACCAGGCGCTGGCCGCCGGCGGTGCGGATGCCCCCGACATGTACTGCGCCGAATCCGCGTTCGTGCTCAAGTACACCCAGGGCGACATGAGCAGCTACGCCGCTCCCTACGCTGATCTGGTCATCGATGTGGCCGGCGAAACCAAGGCCGCCGACATCGCTCAGTACACCATCGACATCGGCACCCGTCCCTCTGACGGCGCGCTGGTGGGCTTGGGCTATCAGGCGACCGGCAGCGCGTTCATCTATCGCCGTTCCCTGGCCAAGGACACCTGGGGCACCGATGATCCCGCTGAAATCGCCAAGAAAGTCGGCCCCGGCTGGGAGCAGTTCTTCAAGGCCGCCGCTGATCTGAAGGCGAAGGGCTACGGCATCGTGTCCGGCGACGGCGACATCTGGCACGCGGTGGAGAACAGCTCCGAAAAGGGCTGGATCGTCGACGGCCAGCTGTACATCGACCCCGCCCGCGAAGCGTTCCTGGACCTGTCCATGAGCCTCAGGCAGAACGGCTACTACAACGACACCCGTGACTGGACGGATGCGTGGTATGCCGACATGAAGGGCATCGGCGCGCAGCCCATCTTCGGCTTCTTCGGCCCCGCGTGGCTGATTAACTACGTCATGGCCGGCAACAGCGGCGGCACCAAGATTGGCGAAGGCACCTACGGCGACTGGGCCGTGTGCGAACCGCCGGTCGGCTTCTTCTGGGGCGGCACCTGGGTAATCGCCAACAAGGATTCCGAGAAGAAGGAAGCTGTTGGCAAGCTCATCGACTGGATTACCCTCCAGTGCGACGAGAACGGCCTGCAGTACTACTGGGCGAACGGCACCCTCAACGGCGAAGGCGGCACCAAGGATACCGTCGCCTCCGGCACCGTGATGGCGATGTCCAACGGCACGCTGGACTTCCTGGGCGGCCAGAACATGTTTGACGTGTTTGTCCCGGCCAACCAGTTTGCCAACGGCAAAAACCTGACCCAGTACGACGAAACCATCAACAACATCTGGCGCGACCAGGTGCGGCAGTACACCGCCGGCAA
The DNA here is from genome assembly GCA_012517815.1 of Clostridiales bacterium. Classification (GTDB taxonomy): domain Bacteria; phylum Bacillota; class Clostridia; order Christensenellales; family Aristaeellaceae; genus CAXXOK01. The sequence continues at coordinate 46,206 of JAAYUF010000133.1, read as the reverse complement.
CCTGACTCGCGATGAGGCGATCACCGCGTTCAAGCAGTCCGTGACCGATCAGCTGGGCATCGAAGCCGCTCAATAATCCCGCGATCCCGCTGGGAAACGACGTATGGACGGACGGATCACTTCCGTCCGTCCATACGCTTATGAAACGGGCCGCACCATTTCTAAGGGAGGAACGGCTATGAGACAAAGCGGCAACCGAGTGAAAAGCGTCAGTTATGCCAAGTACGGCTATCTGTTCAGCATCCCGTTCATCGTCACGTTTTTGATTTTTTCGCTCTACCCCACGGTGTTTACCGCGATCATCGGCTTTACGGATTTCAAGGGCGTCACCGCCACGGCCTTTCACTTTCTGAAAGACCCGTTCGCCAACTTTGTCAGCATCTTCAACAACGTAACGTTCCAGAACTCGCTGACGAACACGCTGATCATCTGGGTCATCAACTTCATCCCGCAGCTGAGCCTGGCCCTGCTGCTGACGGCGTGGTATACGAACCGCAGCCGGAAGATTCGCGCGCAGGGCGCCTTCAAAGTACTTTTCTATATGCCGAATATTATCACCGCTGCGACGGTGGCTATATTATACGCCGCGATTTTTGGGTATCCGGTCGGCCCGGTTAACGATATCCTGCAATCGCTGCACCTGACCGACGGCCCGTTCGACTTCACGACGAGCCCCTGGGGGGCCAAGCTGGTCGTCGCTTTCATCCAGTTTTGGATGTGGTACGGCTACACGACCATTATCCTGATCTCCGGCGTGCTGGGCATCAATCCGGCGCTGTTTGAATCCGCCGAGATCGACGGCGCGACTCCCAGCCAGATTTTCTTTCGAATTACGCTGCCCTGCATGCGCACCATCCTGCTGTTCACCCTGATTACCAGCCTGATCGGCGGCCTGAACATGTTCGACATCCCGAAACTCTACATTTGGAACGGCGGCCCCGCCAACCAGACCATGACGGCCAGCGTGTTCATCTATGCCCAGGCTTTCAGCGGAACCTACATGTACAACCGCGCGGCCGCGGCCAGCATGATCATGTTCGTGATCATCGCCATTCTTTCGGTGTTCGTGTTCTACCTCATGCGGGATAAATACGAAGCCAATGCCAAAAGACGGATACGGCGCGAGAAGCGCCGGCAGCGCAAAGAGGAAATGGAGGCGCCGGTACAATGAACCGTATCAGAATGCCAGACACCAAGCGCCGGGCCGGCGCCACAGTTTACATCGTCAGCATCTTTCTGGCGCTGCTGAGCCTCCTGCCGTTCTGGATCATGATCGCCAACGCCACGCGCAGCACCTATCAGATTCAGCAGCACGCCATATCGCTGATCCCCTCGGGCTTCCTCAGTAACAACCTGGCCGTGCTCAACGGCAAAATCTTCAACCCCGCCACCGGCTTCATCAACTCGCTGATCATTTCGACCGGCGCGACGCTGTGCGCGGTGTACTTTTCCACGCTGACGGCGTACGCGCTGGTGGCGTACGACTGGAAGCTCCGCCAACCGTTCTTTACCCTGATCCTCGCGGTGATGATGATCCCCACGCAGGTGATCAGCATCGGGTTTTACCAGTTCATGTACCGCATCCACATGACCAACAACCTGCTGGCGCTGATCCTGCCCAGCATCGCGGCGCCGATGACCGTGTTTTTCATGCGGCAGTACATGCTGCCGGCGCTGAACCTGGACATTGTCGCCTCGGCGCGCATCGACGGCGCGGGAGAGTTCCGCACCTTCAACAGCATCGTGCTGCCCATCATGAAACCCGCGATGGCGACGCAGGCGATCTTCACCTACGTCAACTCTTGGAACAACCTGTTCCTCCCGATGATCCTGCTGACCAAGAAAGAGAACTACACCATGCCCATCATGGTCAGCCTCCTCAAGGGCGACATCTACAAAACCGAGTACGGCGCGGTGTACCTTGCGCTGACCATGTCGGTGTTGCCGCTCCTGATCGTCTACTTCGTCCTGTCCAAGTACATTATCGCCGGCGTCGCGCTGGGCTCGGTGAAAGAGTGATGAGGGATCAGCTCGCCTCCATGATGGAGGGGATGAAGCGGTCCCTGAACACCGCGGCCGATCTGCTGGCGCTCAACCTCCTGCTGATCCTTGGCTGCGTCCCGGTGGTGACCGCGGGCGCGGCCTGGACGGCAGGCTACGGCTATGTGCTGCGCCTGGTACGCAGGGAGGAAACCGGGCTTCCGTTTCAGCCGTGGTGGGAGGCGTTTCGCGCCAACTTCCGCAGGGCGACGGCGGCGTGGCTGCTGCTGCTTGCCTGCCTGCTGATCGTCGCCGGCGACTACTACTACGCCGTCGCCATTGCCGAGCCGGTCAACCGCTTCTTTTTGGTGTTTTCCCTTGTGATGGCCGTTTTGCTGCTGCTGGCGGCTACCTGGCTGTTTCCGCTGCTGGCGCGGTTTGACAACAGCGTGCGCGGGCATATCAAGAACGCCGTTCTGATGACGGCGGGGATGTTCCCCCAAACGCTGCTGGCGCTGGCGATCCAGATTGGGGTCTGGCTGCTTCCGCTGTTCGTGCCCGCGCTGTTTTACTATCTGGGCTGGCTGTGGGTGATGTTTGGGTTTTCCTATCCCATGTATCTCACGGCGAAACTATTCCGAAAACCGCTGGACAGCGAACCGCGGGATGTGGACGTTACCGGGCAGGACTGATCGTCCGCCCGGTTTTTCATAGGGAAACCGAAAACGGTTTCCACCGGGCATTCCGCACGGACGGCGGCCCGAAGCCAAGGAAATCAGGGCGTATGCCGGTTAATACAAACGGTGCACCCGCGTCCGCCTGGGGGAGCCGATGCGTGCGGGCCATGGGCATGGCCGCTTCGGCCATCCGGCCGGATGACGGGGATGAAACAGGCCCTGCGGCTTCGGGATGCGGAAGCTCAGGGCCGGTAGCTCCACCCTTCGTCGTTGTGGTAGATCATCCGGCGGGACATGCCGCCGTCCACCGTCAGCACTTGCCCGGTGATATAGGCACTCTCACTGCCGCACAAAAACAGCACCGCCTGTACGATATCCTCCGGCACGCCAACGCGCCCTACGGGCTGTTGCCGGTGGTCCGCCTCGCTGAGCGGTTCGTCGGTCGCATGAATCCACCCCGGCGCGACAGCGTTGACGCGCACACGGCCGGCCAGGCTGATTGCCAGCGCGTGCGTGAGCGCCGTAACGCCCCCTTTGGCGGCCGTATAGCTTTCGGTATGCGCCTGGCTCATCTGATACCGCGTGGAGGAGAGCAGGACGATCGCTCCCTCCGCGCGAAAATGATCGGCCAGCAGCCGCGTGAGGTAATAGGGCGCGGTCACGCCCACGCGCAGCACTTCGTTGAACGCGTCGTAGGTGCAGCGGTCCAGCCCGCCGTGGGTGATCATCGCGTTGTGTACGAGGTAGTCGACGGCGCCGTGCCGGTACAGCACGTGCGCCGCGAAAGCCTCCAGCGTCCGCTGATCCGCCAGATCGCCCACGAAACCGTCGTTTGGCTGCCGGTCGATGGTGCATACCGTCGCTCCGCGGGCCGTAAACCCTTCGCAGATGGCCTTCCCGATGCCCTGCGCGCCGCCTGTGACCACGGCGATTTTCCCTTGCATATCCATCCTGACGCCTCCTGCGGCCGCGCGAACCTGGACGGCGAAACCGGACCGCGCGCGATGCGGCCGGTAGATTTCCGCATGCCGGCTTGCCCTATCATATCGAAACGGTGGAGAAAAGGCAAGCACGGCAAGCGGGAAGCAACCTGCCGGTCCTACGGGGCCCGGGGCGGCGGGGGAGAAGGGAAGGCGTTCCGCTGGAAGCGGGGCGTTGGCCTAAAGGACGCGGGGTAATCGTGCGGCAACAGGAGCGCCTGCGCGGGACGGATGGGCGTCGGACGGGTGCCGGTTCATGCCGGGGTTCCGGAAACGGTTGAGCCGGTCGGCTACGGCGGGGCACGCGCCACGAACATAGTTTTTCGGGGTTTGCCTTTGCAAACGGGCATTGGCAAGACGGTGCCCCGGTGCTATGCTGGTTGCAGCGAGAAGGGGGAACCGCCGTGGAATTCGACCCTTGCTGGTTACCGGAAGGCCTTGTGCCGGAGGCGCTGGAGCAGCCGCGGAGCGTGGCTGCGTGGGAGCTTGCGCAAGCCGGGCTTCACCCGGCGCTGGAGCTGGAGCCCGCGCTGGAGGATGCCTTCGAACTGGGCGGCGCGCCCGGGGCGTACCGGATTCGCGGCGGGGAAACCGGCATGCTCTACGGCGCGTACTGCCTGCTTACCTGCCTGCGCGCGGCGCTGCCGATTCCCGAGGGTGTGCAAACGCCGGCGCACCGGCTGCGGATGATCGACCACTGGGACAACCTGGATGGGACGGTCGAGCGCGGGTACGCGGGCCGGTCGCTGTTTTTTGAAGGCGGAGCGTTCTGCGACGCGCGGCCGCGCTGGCGTGCCTACGCGCGGCTGCTGGCCTCGGTGGGCGTGAACGCCCTGTGCCTGAACAACGTCAATGTGCACCCGCCCGCGCAGGAACTGATCTCCGAACGGTTTCTGCCGCAGGTTGAGCGACTGGCGGCGCTGTTTGGCGCGTTTGGCATCCGGCTGCTTCTTTCGGTCGATTGCGCCATGCCGCTTGAGGAAGGCTTGCCGACGGCCGATCCGCTGGATACGCGCGTGCAGGCGTGGTGGCGGGAACGGGCCGCGACGGTCTACCGGCATGTGCCCAACCTGTGCGGATTTCTCGTGAAAGCGGATTCCGAGGGCCGGCCCGGGCCAAACGCCTACGGCCGCGACCACGCGCAGGGGGCGAACGTGCTGGCGCGGGCCCTTCAGCCGTATGGCGGCACGCTGGTGTGGCGGTGCTTCGTGTACAACTGCCGGCAGGACTGGCGCGACACGCGCACCGACCGACCGATGGCCGCGTATGCGACCTATGCGGAACTGGACGGCAGGCTGGAGGAAAACGTGCTGCTGCAAATCAAGCACGGACCGTTCGATTTTCAGGTGCGGGAACCGCTCTCGCCGTTGCTGCTGGCGATGCCCAACACCGCCAAGGCGATGGAAGTGCAGCTCACCCAGGAGTATACGGGGCAGCAGCGCGACCTGTACGCGATGCAGGGGATGTGGAACGAACTGTTTGCCGATCTGACGCCGGGCAGCCTGAGAGCCGTGGCGGCGGTGGCAAACATAGGCCGGGACCCCTGCTGGACGGGGCATCCGTTCGCCCAGCTGAACCTGTTCGCGTACGGCCTGACGGCGTGGCGGCCGGGCCTCCCGTTTGGGCGGGTGACGGCAACCTGGGCACGGCTCACCTACGGGCTGGCGGGCAAGCCTCTGGAAACGCTCACGGCGATGCTGCTTGCCAGCCGTGAGGTATATGAGCGGTACACGGCGCCGCTGGGGCTGTGCTGGATGGTCAACCCGGGCCACCATGACGGGCCTAGCCCCATGGGGTACGAATACTCCGCCTGGGGAACCTATCACCGCGCCGATCGCGCTGCGGTGGGCATCGACCGCACGGAACGCGGCACGGGGTTTCTGGCGCAGTACCCGCCTGCGCTGGCGGCCCGCTACCGGGATCCGGCCCGGTGCCCGGAACGGCTGCTGTTGTTCTTCCACCGCCTGCCGTACGGCTATCGCATGCGCGACGGGCGCACGCTGATCCAGCGCATTTACGACGACCATTTCGAGGGCGTGCGGGAAACGGAGGCGATGGCGGAGGCGCTCCTGTCCCTGCGGGATGCGCTTCCGGCCGAGGTTTACCGGACGGCGGCCGAGCGCATGACGCGCCAGTTCGCCAACGCCCGGGAATGGCGCGACGTGATCTGCGACTTTTTCCATCGGCTGTCCGGGATGGACGACGAAAACGGCCGACTATAGTTTCGGAGGTTCGATGTATGAAAACCACCCCTAACCGGCTTGCGGACATCGGCATTTCGCAGGCGGCGGCGGACGCCCGCATTGAGGAAGCCTTTGCCGCGATTTTCACCGACGCGAAAGAGCGCTTTTATTTCGAAACCGACGGGGACGCGGGCTATCTGCTGGATACCGGGAACCTGGACGCCCGCACCGAAGGCATGAGCTACGGGATGATGATGGCCGTTCAGATGAACCGCAGGGATCTTTTCGACCGGCTTTGGCGCTTCAGCAAACGGTACATGTACAACGGCGACGGCCCCTATGCCGGGTATTTCGCCTGGTCGGTACGGCCGGACGGCATGCGCAACAGCGACGGCCCCGCGCCCGACGGGGAGGAATATTTCGCCATGGCACTGTTCTTCGCCTCCGCGCGCTGGGGCGACGGCGAGCCTCCGTTGGATTATACCGCGCAGGCGCGCGACATCCTGCACCACGCGGTCCATCAGCAGGCGCTGGTTCCCGGCGGGCATCCCCTGTGGGACCCGGAATCGGCGCTGATCAAATTTGTGCCCGAATTGCCGTTCAGCGACCCTTCCTATCACCTGCCGCATTTTTACGAGCGCTTCGCGGCGCTGGCCAACCGGGAGGATCGTGTTTTCTGGAGCCGGGCGGCGCTGGCCAGCCGCGCCTATCTGGCCAGGGCGTGCCACCCGGTTACGGGGCTTGCGCCGGAATATGCCCTGTTGGACGGCACGCCGGAGAAGGAGAGCGGGCACGGAGATTTTTACAGCGACGCCTACCGCGTGGCGATGAACATCGGGCTGGATTGCGGCTGGTTTGGCCGCAGCCCCGAATACACGGCCATTGCGGAGCGCCTGCAGAGGTTTCTCTGGAAACGGGAACCCTTTCGAACCTATGCGGTGGACGGAACGGAGAAGGATCCGCCCGCGCTGCACCCGACGGCCATCATCGCCACGACGGCCGCAGCATCGCTGGCAACCGATACGCCGCTTTCCCGCGAGTGGGTGCGCCTGTTCTGGGAAACGCCCATGCGGCGGGGCAACCGCAGATATTACGATAACTGCCTGTATTTCTTTTCCCTGCTGATGCTGGCGGGGCGCTATGCGATGCTGGCGTGACCGGCTCTGATACAAGGCCAAGTCATGAAGGCCTCCTACTGGCGGCGATTTGATGCGGGGATTCTATCGCGCAAGCAGACGTAGCCACCGCCGGGCCTTCGCTTCCGTACCGCGCCACGGCGAAAATGGCTCGTGAGACTGGATGCATTGAAACACGATGAGGGTGCGACGGTACCGTAGGGAATCGCCCGACGCCGGTGGGGCGGCGCGCGCAGGGCACAGGCGAACCCGGGCGCCTGCCCCCAAACCTCGGGCGGAAGAGCCGCGAACGCCGCGAAACCGAGGGCGGGGGAAAGGGAGGCGCCGGTCGCCCGCCGCCGCTTCGCTCTTTCGGAAGGTGACTTCCGGCTTCCGGTACCGGCTTGGGCCGGCCGGCCGGCCCATTTCTGCGCCGGTTGTCTCCTTTCGCCAAACAACCTATAGTTTGTCCGGTTTTTGGTTGCACACGGGGCATTTCGCAAACGGAGAACCTCGTGGTATGCTCAGGGTAACAAAGGCTTCCGTAGAAAGCCTGATGATTCTTATGGAGGAGGATGAGAATATGCGTAAACTCGTTTCCCTGTTGCTGCTCGTGGCCATGCTGGGCACGCTGCCGGTTCTGCCGGCCGTGGCCGAAGGCGCGCAGGAGCCCCTGACCGTCACGGTGTTCGTGGGCGAGGCCCGCGACCAGCCCACGTCGGACAACAAGATCTTCAAGAAGATCGAAGAGGAGTTCGGGCTGAAGTTCGAGTTCGAATTCCTGGCCGGCGACCTGAACGAGACGCTCGGCGTGAAGATCGCCGGGCAGGACTACGCGGACCTGATGGACGGCGGCAACTACGCCGAGAAGCTTATCGAGGCCGGCGCGCTGATCGACCTGATGCCCTACATCAGCCAGGAAAAGACGCCCAACATCTACGCCTACATCGAGCCCTACCTGGGCCGCCTACTTAACGACGCCGGACAGCTCTTCATCATCCCCAACTACGGCCGCTACTACAACACCGAAGAGTACGGCATGAACTACGTCAACGGCCCCGCGTTCTTCCTGCAAAAGAAAGTGCTGGCCTGGGCGGGATACCCCATGATCAAGACCCTGGACGAGTATTTCGACCTGATCGAGCGCTACGTGGCGGCCAACCCCACCAATGACAAAGGGGCCAAGAACGAAGGCTTTGCGATTCTGTGCGACGACTGGCGCGCCTTCTGCCTGTTCAACCCCGTGCAGCACCTGATGGGCCGCCCCAACGACGGCGACGTGATCGTGGACATCGACAACAACTACAAGACCGAGGCGTATGTGATTCAGGACTACGCCAAGCCCTACTACAAGAAGCTCAACGAAATGTATCACAAGGGCCTGATCTCCCAGGATACGTTTGTGATGAACTACGACCAGTACATCGCCAAGCTCTCCAGCGGCACGGTGGTGGGCATGTTCGACCAGGCGTGGGACTTCAACAACGCGACCGACGCGCTGAAGGCTGCCGAGATGTTTGACAGCACCTATCAGGGCCTCCCGATCGTGTACAGCGCCGAACAGGCCGGCAAGGAGATCACCGAGCATTACCTCAACGGCACCGTGATCAACGTCAACCGCGGCTTCGGCATCAGCGTGAATTGCCAGCATCCCGAGCGCATGGTGCAGTTCATGGAGAAAATGCTGGACGACGAGTGGCAGAAGATCATCTGGTGGGGTGTGGAAGGCGAAGACTATTCCATGGAGAACGGCCGTTTCGTGCGCACCTACGACCAGATCCAGAACGCCGCCAACGCTGTGTGGCGCAACGCCAACAGCGCCTATGTGCTGACCAACTCCATGCCCAAAAAGCAGGGCGAGATGGACGACGGCAACAAGTGGGATCCGCTGGTCCAGCCCGAGTGCTACTACCTGATGATGAACGACTACGACAAGGATTTCCTCACGCACTACAACATGAAGCGGCCGCTGGACTTCTTCAACGATCCCATCAAGCTGGCGCCCTACGGCGAAGCCTGGCAGATCGACTCGACCGTCAACCAGGACGCCAACGACGCCAAGCTGGCCTTCCAGGACCTCGAGCGCAAGATGCTTCCGCAGATCATCATGTGCGAGGAGAGCGAGTTTGACGCCAAGTGGGACGCGTTTGTGACCGCCGTGAAGGATATCCCGATCACCGATTTCGTGGACTTCATGCAGGAGCAGATCCTCAACCTCGTGGCGAAGAACACCGCGAAATAAACCCGTACGGCAAGCGGCGGCGGGAGGCACCCTCCCGCCGCCCGTTTCTTGGGCGCACGCCCGGGCCGTTCGCGGCGGCGGCGTGCCCCGTGGCGCGCGTGCCGCCGCGCCGCGGTAACTTGACCAAGCGAGGTGGTCCTCTTGCGAACCGCAAAAGCAACCGTCGGCAGCCCCACGGCCGTCACGCGAGAATACCGGCGCACCCCCTTTGGCAGAAAGCTGTGGCATCAGCGCCAGCTGGCGCTGATGAGCGTGCCGATGCTGCTGTACATCCTGCTGTTTAATTACTCGCCGCTCTGGGGCTGGATTACGGCCTTCATGAACTACAAGCCATCCGTGCCCCTGTTTGAAAACGAGTGGGTGGGTTTTCAGAATTTTGTCTGGCTGTTCGGCAAGCCGGAATTTCTGCGCGCCATCCGCAACACGTTTGCCATGGCCGCCATCAATCTGGTTTTCGGGTTTGTGTTTCCCATCGCGCTGGCGCTGCTCCTCAATGAAATTCGCAGCCTGCGCTTCAAGCGCACGGTGCAGACGGTTACCTACCTGCCGCATTTTCTCAGCTGGGTGATCGTCGTGGGCATCGCGCAGACGATCTTCGCCGGCGACGGCGCGATCAACCGCATGATTCTGGCGCTGGGGCTGGCCGAAAAACCGGTTTTCTTCCTGGGAGAAGGCAAGTATTTCTGGTGGCTGGTCGGCGGCATTAACCTGTGGAAGGAATGCGGCTGGAACACCATCATTTATCTGGCGGCGATGGCTTCCATCGACCCGGCGCTGTACGAAGCCGCGGAGATGGACGGAGCCGGGCGCTTCCGCAAGATGTTCCATATCACCCTGCCGGGGATCAAGAGCACGTTTATGGTGCTGCTGATCATGAACATCGGCTACCTGATGGAAGCCGGGTTTGAAATCCAGTACCTGATGGGGCAAAACGTCGTCATGGACTGGTCGCAGACCATCGACATCTTCGCCCTGAAATACGGCATCAACAAAGGCCAGTACAGCCGCGCGATCGCCGCCGGCATCTTCAAGAGCCTTGTATCCATCACCCTGATGCTCAGCGCGAACTTCATCGCCAAACGCATGGGGGAAGACACGCTGTTATAAGGGGGCAGGCACCATGACGACCCTCCGCGCGAAAGCCGACCACGGCATACGCCGCAGGCGCTCCGTATTCCCGTTTTTCAACGCCCTGGGAATGCTGCTGCTGGTGTTTGTCACGCTGTATCCCGTGATCAACACCGTTGCGATCTCCTTCAACGACGGGACGGACGCCGTGCGGGGCGGCATCGGGCTGTGGCCCCGGCAGTTCAGCCTGAAAAGCTACGAAACCATCTTTTCCGACGAGGCGATCTTCAACGCCTTCTTCATCACCGTATCGCGTACCGCCATTCAGACGGTGCTAAACGTCGTGATCACGGCCATGCTCTCCTTCGCGCTCAGCCGCCGGGAGTATGTGCTGCGCAAGCTGATTACCACGGTGTTTGTGCTGACCATGTACATCAACGCCGGGCTGATCCCCAACTATCTGCTGCTCCAGCGCACGCTGGGGCTGGGCAAGAGCTTCTGGGTGTACATCCTGCCTACGATGCTCTCCTGCTTTAACATGATTGTGACGCGTACCTACATCCTCTCCCTGCCGGAGGCGATGGTGGAATCCGCGCGGATCGACGGCGCGGGGGATTTCTACCTGTTCTGGACGATCATCTTCCCGCTGTGCATGCCGGTTCTGGCGACGGTGGCGCTGTTTGTGGCGGTCGGCGCCTGGAACAGCTGGTTTGACACCCACCTGTACAACGCCGGCAAGGTGCAGCTGCATACGCTGCAATACCTGCTGAAAATGAAGCTCGCCACGACCACCAACAGCGCCAACGCGGCCCTGACCAGCCTGGACGCCGCCTCCAGCACCACCAACACAACCCCGGTCACGGTGCGCGCGGCGATCACCGTGGTTTCCGCCGCGCCGATCGTGATGATCTACCCGTTTCTCCAGCGTTATTTTGTGGTTGGCCTGAGCGTAGGCAGCGTGAAGGACTGACCTCCCCTTCCTCCCTGGTTGCCCCCGGCGTGGACGGCGCGGTTCGCAGGGTCCGCGCCGGTCGTCCCGGGGGCTGTCGATATCCGGGCGGGCCATCCCCGGGCGGCGACAATCTCAGGCGGGAGCGTTCCCGGCTGTGCGCGCAGAGCGTTTCGCAGGGCGGGGTTTACTGAACCCGCGGCACAGGCGGGCGCTGGGCCGCGTTTTGCCGCCGGTATTCCTCGGGCGTACAGCCGTAGCGCCGCTTGAAGTGCGCCAGAAAGCGCCTGTATTGCGCGTATCCCACCTGCCGGGCAATATCGCACACGGTATCGTCCCGGTCAGCGAGCAGCGCGGCGGCGCGCTCCACGCGCCGGTTGCTCAGCCATTCCCGAAACCCAATCGCCTGCTCCTCCCGAAAAACGCGCCCCAGATACGTCGGGTGATACCCCAGCGCAAAGGCGACGCCTTCCAATGTGAGCGGTTGGGCGAGCCTGGGCTCCGCGTAAGCGGCGACCAGATCGCTGATGCGTTCCTGCGCCGGGGTCAGCAGGCGGATCGCCAGCCTGCCCAGCGTGAGCAGGTCGCTCTCCTGCGCGGCCAGAAAGGCGGCCAACGACTCCGGGCGGTCGGCGAACTGCCGCGCGCAATCCGCGACGAAGCGGCGACGGACCGTGGCTTTGGCGTCGGCGCCGCGGGTACAGCAAAGGGCTTCCAGGTCGGCGCAGCGGCGCTCAAACTCATCGGCCTGCCGCAGGGTAACGGCCCGTGTGAGCGCGTCGACGCGCGCGGAAAGATCGTCCGCGTGCGGGCAGAGCGCGGCCGCGAGCATCTGCCGTACGGCGGGCAGATCGGCCAGCGTACAGCTCCGGTCGGCCAGCGTCAGCCTGCGCTGATGCCCGCGGAGGAGGGACTCCGCCGCGGCGCAGTCGGGTTCCTGCCCGCCCTTGGGCCATCGCAGCGCCAGATACTCCTTATCCTGCACGATGTGCGCGGTCGCGGTGTCTTCCGCAAAGGCGGCAAGAACCTCCCGAACCGCGTCAAAGGGGAGCGGAGCGCCCCATACGCCCAGCCGCCAGTGATAATCCTCCGGGAGCTTGCCGGGCAACGCCGCCTGACCGGACAGGTGGGACGTAAGGCTCCGTTGCAGGCCGGCCGTGAGCTGGGAACCGTCCGCTTCGCGGGCCACCAGCCTGCGGCGAACGTGCGCCAGCACATCGGACGCTTCCAGCGGCTCCACGGGTTTGAGCAGAAATCCGGCCACCCCGACACGCAGCGCCTGCTGCGCGTACTCAAAATCGCCGTAACCGGTAACCACCACAAACTCGCCCTCAAACCCCCTTTTGCGGGCTTCCCGCATCAGGGTGAGGCCATCCATGCCGGGCATCCTGATATCGGTTACGATCAGGCTGGGCTTGTCGGCGGGGAGCCGTTGCAGCGCGTCCGGCGCGCCGGCGCATTCCGCGCAAACGCAGAACCCCTCGGCTTTCCAGTTGATCATCAGGCGCAGACCTTCCAGCGCGAGCGGTTCGTCATCCACCAGCATGGCGCGCAACATCGGGGGATTCCTCCTTCGTCGCCGGGATGCGGATGGTCGCCACCATGCCGCGTTCCAGCGCGTTGTGCAGGGTCAGGCATACCGCTTTGCCATAATGCAGCGTGAGCCTGCGGTAGATATTCTGCAAACCGACGCTCCCGGGCATATCCTCCGGGCTGACGATCTGCTTTTGCAGGCGGGCGAGCCGTTCCGGAGGGATGCCCACGCCGTTGTCGCTGACCTCCACCGCGAGCGTGCCGTCCGGCTCCACCTGCGCGGTCACGCGAATCTCGCCCGGCCCGGTCAGGTGCTGGACGCCGTGCTTGCAGGCGTTTTCCACAAGCCCCTGCACGCTCATGACCGGCACGGTGCGGGCGCGGGCTTCGTCGCGGATGTCAAACGTGTACCTGAGCTTATCCCCAAAGCGGAACTGCTCGATCTTGAGCACCATGTGCACAAACTCCAGCTCCTCGCTGAGCGTGACCACGTCGCGGCTGGTATCCACCATGCGGCGGAGAATTTTGGACAGGGCGCGGATGATCTCGGCTTCCTCGGTGTGGCCGTTACGCACGCACAGCACCAGGATTGCGTTGAGCGTGTTGAACAGAAAATGGGGATCAATCTGTGCCTGCAGATACTTGAGCTCCGCGCGGACGGTTTCCAGCTCCATGCTTTTTTGGCGCAGCTGCAGCACGTACAGATCGTCGATCAGCTGCCTCAGCCGCGTGCCCATGGCGTTGAAATGGGCGGTCAACTCCCCGATCTCGTCCCGGCCGGGGTCGCGGGAAATGGGGGAGAAGTGCTCGGCGGTCATGCTGTCCATGTGCCGCAGCAGCCGCTGGCTGCGCAGCGCGATGGAACGGGAGAACAGCAGCGCCATCGCTCCCGCGAAAAGCGAGCAGACTGCTCCCAGCAGGATTCCCAGCCACATGGCTTCCCGGATGTTGCGGTTCATCGGCTCGCTGTTGATATCGGCCACCAGTTGCCAGCCGCGCATGGCGGTTCGCGCGCCGAAGGATACGCTCAGATCGCTGGAGGCGGGCGGCCGGGTGCTCCGGTCCGCGATGCGGCTGTCCTGCATGCTGCCGGGGTAACACACGGCGGTGCCGTCCGGCGCGACCAGATACAGCGCGAGAAAGGAGCTTTCTTCCGCGACCAGACGGTTGATCGGCTCCATGTTCAGGTCGATCCTGAGCAGCTCGCGGTATGTGGCGCCGGTGTGCAGCGTGCGGGTGAAACACAGCTGGAGTATGCCCGTCTGCCCCAGTTGCTTTCGCAGATAGACCTTCAGCCGCGCGTCCGTGGGCTGGGTCGCGGGGTACCACTCCTGCGCCTCCACCTGCGGCGTGATGCGCATCACGCTGCCGCCGTCGGCTACCGAAGGGTTGTCGGTGTACAGGGCAAGGCTTGTGACCTGCTGGGCGTAGGCGAGCGAGTAGCGGCTCAGGATCGGGCGAATCTCGTTGTAGTAGGCATCGTAGTAATCCGTCGGATCGGGATAGGTGCTGCCGATCAGCCCGGCCAGCTGCGCGTCGCTGGAGACGGCGTTGCCCAGCGAGATGACGCCGGTAAACTGCGCGTTGAGCGTAGAATACACGCGCTGCATGGATTGCTCGGCGTTGAGAGTTTCCCGCGCGCGGATTTCGGAGGCCACGTTGGTGAGCACGTACGCCAGCAGTGCCGCGATGGGCAGCAGCACCCCCAGCAGAAACAGCACGATAAACTTGCTGCGGATGGGCCAGTCGTTAATCCGGCGCGTAGCGGCCACCCCCGATCCCTTCGGCGCTTCGGAAGGCGATCGGGCTCATGCCCACGCGCCTTCGGAACTGCTGGGAGAAGTAATCCACATCCCGGAACCCGACCTCCTGGGCGATATTGCACACGGGGCGCACCGTCTGGCGCAGCAGCACGCAAGCGCGCTCCATACGGGTATCCAGCAGCTTCCGGTGAAAGGTGGCCCCGGTGTAACGCCGCACCAGTTGCCCCAGATAGGCGGGGTTCATGCTCAGCTCCTCCGCGATGCCCGCCATGGACAGCGCCTCGGGATAACGCGTGCGAACGGCTTCCAGCGTCGCCTGCACCGGCGCGGGCCAGGGCTCGGCGCAGGCGGCTTCCGCCGCGACCGCCTGCTCCTGGCGCAGCCGAGCGCAGAACGCGTCCAGCCAGGCGGCGGCGTCTTCGGTTTCTTCCTGCCAGAGGGGCCGCCGGGCTGCGTCCGCAGCGTGGGGGAGGGCGGCCGGCAGTTCGGAATCCAGCGCCGCGGCCATATAGCGCAGGGAAAACACACTCGGGCCAAGCCGTCGGGCGGCTTCGCGCACCGCCGCGAGCGCTTTGTCCAGCAAGGCGGGGTCGGCGTTTTGCATCGCCTGCGCGAGATTGGCGGGACGAACCGCCTCCAGCCAGGCGGCGGTGGATGCGTCAAACGGATGGTACAGCCGCAGAGAACGGGATGGTTCAAACCATACGCCCTGCGCATCCAGCGCTTCCCTCAGGCTCTGGGCGAAGCCCTCGGCGCTGCGGTGCACGCGGCCGACGCTCAGCGTATAGCTTCCCGTATCCGAAAGCCCGATTTGCAACCGCTCCAGCAGGGGCAGATCGCGCTCGATCTGCCGGAAGCCCAAACCGAACTGGTTGGGCGCGAGGAGGAACGGGACGCCCCCGCAGGTGGTCAGCAGCATCTTGACGCTCTCGGGCACCGGCCCGTGCGCCCGTTCGAGCACGGCGCAGTAACAGGGATCGCCGCGCTTGAGGTCCATCAGCACCGCGGCGCGCATGAGGCTCTCGGGGCTGTCATCCCCAAGGGCGATGCGCCGGAGCACCTAATCGCGCAGCATCATGGACTGCCCCTCGAGGGTTGCCTCCTGCGTCGCGCGGGCGTCCAGTTCCTGCCGCACGCGGCGGAGGGTTTCATGCACCTCCTGCGCGTCGATGGGCTTGACCAGATAGCCGAAAGCGTGCGCGCGGATGGCGGACTGCGCGTAGGCGAAATCCCTGAAAACGCTGAAAAACAGGAGGATGACTTCCGGATGGTAGTGGCTGACGATGGCGGCCAGATCGGTGCCCAGCATCCCGGGCATGCGCACGTCGGTAATCAGCAGGTGCGGGCGGAGCGTATCCATCAGGCGCAGCGCCTCCTGCGCAGAGGAGGCTTCGCCGCAAAGCTCGAAGCCGCATCCCGCCCAATCAATCATCAGGCGCATGCCTTCCAGCATGAAGGGTTCGTCGTCCACGATCATCACACGATACAATCCGACGCCACCGCCTGTCTGTGAAATTGATGGTGTGCCCGAGCACACTGTCGATTACTAACCATATTATACACGCTGCGCCCGTGTCGCGCAAGGGCGAAACCGCTCCCTGCGCGCCAACCCTACAAAAAGAACGTCCAAAGGCATCTGTACCATCAAAGGAGGATCTGCCATGCGAACCGTATCCGTCGACCTCAACGGCCCCCGTCAACCGCTCGACCGGTTTTTCAGCCACTGCATAGGCGCGGGCCGCGCGGGGGAAATGCTCCGCGCGCAGGCGCTGGACCAGCTCAGGGAATTGCAGAAAGCCTGCCGCTTCCGCTACCTGCGGTTTCACGGCCTGCTCAGCGACGATATGGCCGTGTACGCCGAGGACGCGAAGGGCGAACCGGTTTACAACTGGCAGTACGTCGACCTCGTGCTGGACGCGATGCTTCTGTGCGGCATCCGGCCGCTGATGGAGCTTGGCTTCATGCCGGATCGCCTGAAAAGCGGGGAACAGACCGTTTTCTGGTGGCGGGGCAACGTGACTCCGCCGCGGGAGATGGCGCGCTGGCAGGCGCTGATCACCGCGCTGGTGCGCCACGTAACGGCGCGGTACGGAACCGGCGAAGTACTCCAATGGTATTTTGAGGTGTGGAACGAGCCGAACCTCCCGATGTTTTTCAGCGGCACACAGGCGGATTACTTTGCCCTGTACGACGCGACCGTCGCCGCGATCAAGGCGGTGGACGCGCGCTACCGCGTGGGCGGCCCCGCCTCGGCCGGGCTGGACGAAGGCGCGTGGATCACCGAAATGATCGACCACTGCGTAAGCGCGGCCATGCCGATCGATTTCATCTCCACGCACAGCTACGGCGTGGACGGCGCGCTGGACGAATTCGGCCGCGACCGGCACACCCTCAAGCCAAACCCGGCCTGCGTGGCGGCGGATGTGCGCGGCGTGCGCGCGCTGGTGCGGGACAGCGCCCTGCCGCATCTGCCGGTGATCTTCACGGAATGGTCCAACAGCTACACTCCGCGGGACAACGTGCACGACAGCTACGTGAGCGCCCCGTTCCTCCTCTACACGCTCAAGCGCTGCGAAGGCTATGCCGAAAGCATGAGCTACTGGACGTTTACCGATATCTTTGAGGAGGCGGGGCCGGGGCCGTCGCCCTTTCACGGCGGGTTTGGCCTGATGAACATGCAGGGGCTCAGAAAGCCGACCTTCCATGCCTACCGCTGGCTATGCGAGCTGCCGGATACGGCGCTGCCCACCGGGGATGAGGACAGCTACGCCGCGCTGGACGATACGGCATTGCACGTGCTCCTGTGGGATTATTCCAAGCCCGCGCAGGACGCGCCCAACGAGGATTACTATATCCGCGACCTGCCGCCCAGAGATCTGCCGGACGCGCGCGTGCGCCTGACAGGGCTGAAGCCCGGGATTTACACGCTGGAACGGTATCGGGTCGGATACCTGCGCAACGATGTGTACACCCTCTACCTCAAGGCCGGGTTTCCGGCGCTGGCGGGCCGCGAAACGCCGACTCCGCAGCAGATCGAAGCCTTGCGCCGCCAGACGGACGGCGCGCCCGAAGCGATGGAGCGGCTGGCGGTCGGGGCGGACGGCGCCGTCACCCTGCCGGTTTCGATGCGGGAAAACGATGTGGTGCGGCTGATCCTTCGCCGCATGGAATAGAAAAAGCAAACGCGCCCCTTCCCGGAAATCGGGAGGGGGCGCGTTTGCCGTACGTCACGGATCTGCGCTGACGGCCGTAAGCACATGCGGCATCTGAATGCCTTCCTGATCGAACCGCCTCTTCACGCGCTTGCGCAGCTCGCGTTCGATGCCCCAGTTCTCTTTCACCGAGCACATCGCCGCGATGCGCACGATGATCGCGTCCGGGTTGTAGGAAAGCACGCCCAGCACCTGCGGGGTTTCCGAAAGGCCCGGCACATCCTGCCCGGCCTTTTCCATCTCGTCGGCCAGGATATCCAGCAGGCGGTCTAGCTTTTCTTCGTAGGGCAGTCGAATATCCACGATGGCGCGCTTGAACGAGCGGGTCATGTTGGTCACGGTGCGGATGTCCCCGTTGGGGATGACGTACAGGTTGCCGCTGTAGTGCCGGATGGTGGTGGTGCGGATGGCGATGGCTTCCACCTCGCCCGACAGGCCGTTTACCTCCACAATGTCCCCTACGGTGATGTTACCCTCCACCCAGAGAAAGATGCCCGAGATCACATCCTTCACCAGCGTCTGTGCGCCAAAACCGATGGCGATGCCACCCACGCCGGCCACCGCGATCATGGAGGTGACGTTGACCCCGAAAATGCCCAGCGCCACCGTGATCAGGATAAAGTACATGGTGTAGTTGAACACGCTGATCACCAGCGATCGGAGCGTTTCCCGCTGCCCGGGGCTGCGCACGGTCGCGCCGCGCCGGCCCTGCACCAGCCGGTTGATGAGCCTGCGGCCCAGGCGGATGACCAGCGCGCCCAGCAGCACGGCGATGGCCGCCAGCAGCAGCTTGCTCAGCCAGATGGGCAGGTAGGTGATGATCTGCCCGGCCGCCTGCCCGGCGTTTTGCAGGGTATCGTTGACGGTATCGAGCAGTTCGGGAACCGCGGTCGGTTTGGCGGCCATGGAGATGCCTCCGTTCTGGTATGGATTGGGCGGCGGGTAGACCGCCGCCGGACGGCCGGGTTTTTCCCCGCGTGTCTGCGCCGCAAAATGCCGGGTGGCCGGACGCTCTGCCGGGTAGCCCCCAAAGGGCGGAGCCGTAACGGTTGACGAGGGATGCCGCCCGATTCGCGCGCTGGCGAAGGGAGAAGCCCGAATGCCGCCGCGCCGTATGCCGCCGGCTCAGCCGCTCGCATGATGCCGACGCGCCATGCGAAGGGGCGGACGAAAAACCGGCCGGGCGGGCAGGGCTTCGGAGACGGCGGCGTTCTCCTGCGATTCGCCGCGTTTGCCGCCGCCTCCGCCGCCTGTTTCGCGCGAGCGCAAAACGCCTTTGGAACCGGACAGGCATCGGGCTGGCGAGCCTATCCGCCGTTCGTATTGCGCAAGCGCAAACGGCGTTTGGAACTGGGCGGGTGCCGGGCGGGCGACTGAATCAGCCGCCTGCGTTGCGCAAGCGAAAACGCCGTTTGGAACTGGGCGGGTGCCGGGTAGGCGACTGAATCAGCCGCCTGCGTTGCGCAAGCACAAACGGCGCTTGGAACTGGACGGGCGCCGGGCGGGCGGGTGAAACTGCCGTTTCTGTTACGCAAGCGCCGAACGGTTGATAATCGAAACCGGCGGGTGAATCGGCCGCCTGTGTTGCGCAAGCACCGGGCGGCGCTTGGAACTGGGCGGGCGCCGGACGGGTGAAACTGCCGTTTCTGTTACGCAAGCGCCGAACGGTTGATAAGCGAAACCGGCTGGTGAATCGGCCGCCTGTGTTGCGCAAGCACCGGGCGGCGCTTGGAACTGGGCGGGTGCCGGGCTGGCGGGCGAACAGCCGTTCATCCGGACGCTCATCCCCCAACCAGCCGCGCCGCGTCCCGCGCGACCTGCTCGCTCAGCTTTTCTTCGTCCACGTTGGCGAGGCGGCCGTCGCGCACGATTACGCGGCCTTCCACCACCGTGAGGTCCACCGGCCCGCCTAATCCCACGGTCGCCAGCATCCCGGCCGGATCGGCCGTCGCGCCGGCGAGTTCCAGCCGATTCTCCCGCACGGCGAATAAATCGCCCGCCATACCCGGCGCAAGGTGTCCGATATCGGCGCGGCCCAGCACCCGCGCGCCGCCGCGGGTGGCTACCTTAAGCCACGCGTAGCCGCCGGGCGCGCGGGCGGCGCTCCCAAGGCGGTGCAGCAGATAGGCGACGCGCAGTTCCGCCAGCAGGTTGGAGCTGTCGTTGCTGGCGCTGCCGTCCACCGCGAGGCCGACCGGCACGTCCAGCGCGAGCATCTCGGGCACGCGGGCGACACCGGAGGCAAGCTTCATGTTGGAAGCCGGGCAGTGCGCGACGCCCGTGCCGGTTTCGGCCAGCAGGCGAAGCTCCGCGTCGTTGAAATGGACGCCGTGGGCGAACCACACGTCCGGGCCGGTCCAGCCAAGGCTTTGCATGTAGGCAAGGGGTCGCATGCCCGTTTTGCCGAGCACGAAGGCTTCCTCGTCCCTGGTTTCGGCCAGGTGGGTGTGCAGGCGTACGCCGAGGCTACGGGCCAGCCCGGCGGTTTCGCGCATCAAATCCTCGGTGACGCTGAACGGCGAGCAGGGCGCGAACACGATCTGCCGCATGGAGAATGGCGCGGCGTCGTGATAGCGCGCGGCCAGCCGCTGGGAATCCGAGAGGATCTCCTCCACCGTCTGCACCACCGAATCCGGCGGCAGGCCGCCATCCTTCCGGCTTAGGGACATGCTGCCCCGCGCCGCCACAAACCGGACGCCCGCCTCCTGCGCCGCCTGAAACTGCGCGGCGGTCAGATCGCCGCTCTGCCGCGGGTACACATAGTGATGGTCAAACACCGTCGTACAGCCGTGCTTCGCCAGCTCTCCCATGCCGGCCAGCGAGCTGTGGTACACGCCTTCCTCGGTGAGGTTTTTCCACAGGCCGTACAGGGCGGTCAGCCAGTCGAACAGCTCCAGATGCTGCACCCCCGGCAGGTTTCGCGTCAGGATCTGGCAGAGGTGGTGGTGGGTGTTCACCAGCCCCGGGTAGACCGCCATCCCGGAGGCGTCCAGCGTCTCCACACCGGCAGGCGCTTCCGGGCCGATGTGCGAGATCACGCCGTTTTCAATCAGCAGGTTGGTATGCTCCAGCATGCGATCCTGCTCATCGCAGGTTACCAGATGGCGGATGTTCTTAAGCAGCAGCGTTTGACCCATGTCGGTTCCTTTCCGGCCACGGCGCCAAGCCACGGCCAGCGGCGCTCGCAAATCGGGGTTGGGATCCGGAAAATCGTTCGGACAGGCCGGCGCGCATCCGGTGAGAAAGAAAGCAACCGTTGCGACCGACGAACGAAAACCCGCGGCGAAAGGGCTGCCGGACGGGCGCGCGGGAGGCTAGGCCGGTTCGTGTCGAGGCCTGATCGCGCCGGTTTGTCGGCGGCAAAGCGGCGACGGGCCGTTCAGCCGTCCAGATTGGCCCGTAAACGCCGGTAGGCGCGCGTGGCAAGCTCGCTGGGCTGACCCTTGCGGCAGAAGGCGAAACCGGCCAGCTTCGGGTTGACGCGCTCCACCACGATTTGACCGTCGGAGAGCTTGGCCTCCAGCGCGGCGAGGGCTTCCAGAAAGCGCGCGTCCTTCCGGGCTGTGGGATAGCAGGAGAGCACGCAGACGTACTGGAACAGGTTGTAGTTGCCAAAGGGGTACTCCACCTGCATGAAAAGCGTCCCGATGCCGTAGTGGCAGGGGCCGATGGGATGGCGCAGCGTCCAGTGGCGGAGCAGGAACTCAACCGCTCCGGCAAGCGCCGGTTCCTGCCCATAGCGTTGGGATAGGCGGAACGCGTCCAGCGCCGTCAGCGTCGGGCCGGGGTTGGAAAAGTCGGTTTCCGGGCCGCGGCCGTAACTGAATTTCAGACAGCGCCAACCGCCGTCCGGCTGCTGAGTCTGGAGCAGGTGCTCAAACGTGCGCGCCAGCCGCGGATCGTCGGCATAGCCCAGATGGCACAGCGTATTGGCCGCGTGAATGGTATGGCAGGGGTAGATCGCGCCGTCGGGCGATACCCGAAAACGGCCGTCATCCCGCCGGACACTCCAGATCAGGTCGGCGACATCCCGCAGGAGCGGATCATCCAAAGGATACCCGAGTTCCGCCAGCAGCATCGCGCTGGAAAGCGTGGAAAAGGCTCCGCCCTTCATCAGCCGGCGGTCCGCGGTCGCCCACAGATCGGCGCCGTGCTGGCCGCGCCGCGCAAGGATCGCCTCCGCATCGGCGCGGTAACGCTCGTCCACCGCCACAGCCATTCCCCTCCCTCCCGGATGGTTACAATATACCACAGTCCAGGGCGATTGTCATGGGTGCGGCCGGTCGGCCCCTGCCTGGCAAGTCCGCGCCGGGCGGCTTCGGCCTGCTGCGAACGCCTGGTGGCGCTCGACGCGCGCCTGTTCGCCGGCCGGAGGATCGCCGCACCGTGCCGCCGTCAGGGATCAACAGGCCCGCCTGCCATGGCGGCAGACGGGCCTGCGTAACGTCCGTTCCTCATCTTTGGGTGATGGCAGGTCAAGCGTCGCAGATTATTCGGCGCTCAGCCCCTTGGCGATCATTTCCTCGGCCAGCTCCGAAGGCTGGCGGCCCTGCTCGGCGGCGAGCCGGGTCAGCTTTTCGGCCGTGCCGCAACGGAGGTGGATCATCATCGGCGTCATGCAGCCGTCGTAGCCCTTTTTCACAAAGGCCGTGTGCACGGCGTCCTCGGTCAGGTGGTTTTCCGCCCACTCGTGCGCTTCCTCATTGGAAAAGGGGATCAGGCGCTCGCCGTAGCCCCAGGTGTTGGGCGCCGTGCGCTGGGCGTAGCGGGAGCGCGGGCCGCCTTCGCCGTGGAGAAAATACTCCCCCTCCGGCGTCTGGTACAGGGTTTCGGAAATATAGCCGCGCTCGGAACTGAAGCCGCGCTGCCAGTTGCCCATGGGTTTGGCTGTTTCGGTGTCGTAAAGCCGGTTGTCGATGAACTGTTGCATGGTACCCCTCCTTCAAAATCGGAAGCGGAGCCCCGCGTGCGGGTTTCGCGCTCCGGTATGGGATCGGAACAGGCGGGTGACCGGTTGAACGGCCGGACGACGGATCAAACGGGGCTCGTCGGATTCCGGCGGTTGCCAAAGCGCCCAGCATGGCGCCGGGCGCTTTGGAGGCAGGCCGATCAGCGGCCGACCAGCGTATCGATTGCGGCGGGGCAGATGTCGCCGCAGGAAACGCAGCCGACCACCTGATTGTCCCGAATGTAGGCGACGCAGGGCGTCTGTGTCACATTCAGGCGCTGCGCGATGCCGTTGGACTTGTACACGTCCGCTTTGATGAACTGCAGGTCGCAGTGGCACTGCTCGTACTGCTCCATCATGCTCAGCGTTTCGCGGTCGCCCGCGGAAGCCGCGTTGTACACGTAGACCAGCCGGGGTGTTTCGCCCATGATCTGGTTTTCGAACATTTCGCTCTCGGCGATGTATTTCTCCGCCGCGTAGCCCGCGATGGCGCCGTCGCCCACGGCCGTAGCCACCTGTTTGAGAAACTTGTCGCGCACGTCGCCCGCGCAGAACACGCCGGGGATGCGCGTTTCCATCTTCTCGTTGGTGATCACGTACCCGCCGCGCGTCATGTCGATCATGCCGCGGAACAGCTCGGTGTTGGGCAGATAGCCGATAAAGACGAAGCACGTATCCACCGGTACGTCCGTGATCTCGCCGGTCTTGGAATTCTTAAGCGCGACGGCGTGCAGGTGCTCGTCGTCCCCTTTGAACTCGGCGACGGTCGTGTTCCAGAGGAACTCCATCTTCTCGTTGCGCATCGCCTCGCCCTTGGCGATCTCGTTGCAGTCCATCACGCCTTCGTCGTGCAGCACGGATACGATCACCCGGCTGGCGAACTTGGTCAGGAAGATGCCTTCCTCGATGGCCGCGTCGCCGCTGCCGATGACCATGACGGTCTTGCCGGTGTTGGCGGCCGCGTCGCACGTGGCGCAAAACGAGATGCCCTTGTCATACAGGTACTTATCCTCGTTGGGCGCGCCGGTCAGGCGGGGCTTGCCGCCGGAGGCGATGATGACGACTTTGCAGTGGAACTCGTTGCGGAAGGTTTCCACAACCTTGTCCTTGCCTTCCAGCCGCACGTCGCGCACGTCGGTCAGCTTGAAGGTGACGCCGAATTTCTTGGCCTGCTTTTGGAAAAGCTCCATCAGCCCAAGGCCCGTGCTGCCCTCGGGGAAGCCGGGATAGTTTTCGATCTCGTTGGTGTAGGTGGCCAGACCGCCGACCAGCGCCTTCTCGATGATCAAAGTCTTCAGCCGCGCGCGGCCGCAGTAGATGCCGGCCGTCATGCCGGCCGCGCCGCCGCCGATGATCACAACGTCGTAATTTTCTACTTTCTTATCCATTTCACCCGTTCCTTCTTCCTACGATTACATAAAGAATTTTGCCAGCAGCTTGCTGCCGATGAAGGCGCCGACCAGCAGGAAGGCCGCAAACACCCACCCGGAGAGGGAGAGCGACGCGATGCCGCTGTACAGAGCGCCGATGTTGCAGCCGCCGGCCAAACGGGCGCCGTACCCCATCAGCAGACCGCCCAGCACCGCCGCGACTACCTGCTTGAGGGATTTGATCTTTTTAAACTTGAACTGGGACGCCAGAAGCGTTGCCAGCAGCGCGCCAAAGATAATCCCCACGTTGAGCATCGTGCCGGTGTGGCTGAGGATGCCCGCGTCCAGCGTGGCCTGTGCGCCCGACGTGGAGAAGTAGAACCACTTCTCCACGCTGCCGCCGAACAGCTGGTATAGCCACGCGCCCCAGTTGGCGAAGGTGCCCGAAACACCCCAGGGGTTGCCGGAATAGGCGAACAGGGCGATTTGGGTGATGGAGAGCAGCACGGCGCCGGTGATGTAGGTGAAGGGATTCTTAAAAACCATCTGATAGTAACGGTTTTTGCTGATCTTTTCCCAAAGCTGTTTCAAGGTCCCACTACCTTCCTTTCAAAGGGTGCCGGGCGGCCGGGGGACACCCGGGGCGCGGGGGCGTCATTTCTCGATGATGACGTCCCACTCGCCGTCGTCCACTTCCTCGACCTCGACGTTGTAGCCCTGTTTGCGCGCCCACTCGGGCACATTCTTCATCGCGCAGCTGTGGTCGATGTGCACCACCAGCACGTCGCCGGCGCTCAGGGTGTTCATTTTCTTTTCGGTTTTCATCAGGGGTACGGGGCAAGCCTCGCCCATGCAATCCAGTTCGAATTCAGCCATGTTTGTATCCTCCTATGATTTTTGTTGGGTGCCTGTTGCGCCGGTCCGCCGCGAGCCTTAGGACTCGTCGGTTGTGCCCAGCTTTTTGCGCTCCCACAGGTCGGCCGCCACATACAGGCAGCCGATGATCAGGAGCTGGATCACGAGGGCGCCGAACCAGCCGAACACGTCCGGCAGGAAGACGCGCGGCGCGCCGGCGATCACGTTGAGGTTCCACCAGCCCATGTCCTTGGCGCCCCAGAGCGAGCCGATCACGAAGAACACCAACGCCAGCATCTGCATGGCGAAGCCTTCGCCCACACGCATCAGCGTGCCGGACGCGCAGCCGCCCGCGATAACCATGCCGACGCCAAACATCACGCCGCCCACGACCGTCGCCAGGCTCACCGGCATCACGTAGCTCTGCCCCGGAATCGGCAGGCCCGCCGCGAAGGCGCTGTACTTGATGGCGGTAAAGCCGACGGTGGTGATGGCGAAGGCGATCAGCACCGCCTTGGTGATAGAGGTGCTGCCCGTAATGCAGGGATCGCGCAGCGACGCCGTAAAGCAAAACCGCGACTTTTGCAGGATGAAGCCAAAACACCCGCCGAACAGCCAGAACATGCCAAGCTGGCCGGACCTGAGGCTCAGCAGCAGCCCGATCGCGATCATGATTACAAATACCAGAATACCGATAGGCAATTGGTTCCTTTTCTTTTTGCGGGCCGGCCTCGCCCGGACGGTCGAAGGCTCAGACATGTAAGCACCTCCCATGCTGCCGCCGGAAAGGTTGGAATTCCGGCGGCTTTCACTGGTGACCATTATAGCATGGGGGCTGGCAAGTGCAGCATCGAAGTTGATTGTACTGTATTAGATATATTTATCACAATCTGATATTACGAACATTGATGGCATGGTGGAATGGTGCTATAATAAAAGCTAATGAAATTCGTTAAGGAATTGTCATTACATCCGACGCACGGCGGAAAGGGGCTACAAGGATGCAGCTGGAACATCTGGCTTTGTTCATGAAGATCGCTCAGGAAAAAAGCATTTCCAAGGTCGCCAATGCCTCGCACATCTCCCAGCCCGCGCTGAGCCTGCAAATGCAGAAGCTGGAGGACGCGCTGGGATGTCGCCTGTTTGAACGCAGCAATAGAGGAATACAATTAACAGATGCCGGCATGATAACAAAACGCTATGCCGCGCAGCTGATGTTCACCTATGAGCAGTTTGTGGAAGAACTGCACAACCTGCGCAACCACAACGATACCTGCCGCGTGGCGGCGACGCAGGTGGCGGCCAATTACGCCATCCCCTGCACGCTGGTCAAGGCGAAGGAAAAGTTCCCGGATTTCACCTTCACCCTGGCCTCCATGCCCTCGCGGGAGGTGCTGCGGCAGGTGCTGGGCAGCCAGGCGGATATCGGCTTCATCGTCGGCGAAACGCAGGAATCGGAGCTGTTCTGCAAAAACGTATTTTCCGATCAGGTGGTGCTGGTGGCCGCCAAGGATTACACCGTGCGCCAGAGCCTTTCGGTGGAGGGGCTCAAGCATCACCCGCTGGTGCTGCTGGACGAGAGCTTCAGTTCCTACCGCATGATGGCGGACCAGCTGAAAAGCATGGGGTATGATCTGGATCAGTTCAAGGTGTCCTACCACCTGGATTCCACCGAGTCGGTCAAGTCGATGGTGATGAGCGGCAACGGGCTTACCTTCCTGCCCTACATGGCAGTCAAGAAGGAGATTTACCTCCAGCAGCTGAAAATCGTCGATACCGAAAACTTCTGCCTGCGCTACGACGTGTCCATCGTCTACAAGCAAAAGACGGAGAACGGGAATTTTCAGATGGCCATGGTGAAGAAATACTTTGAGAACATGGTGCCCACCACCATCTGCTAGGGTTCTTGGGGCGGCGCGATGGAGATTTCCCACACGCCGGGGACGGGTTCCGCCACGATGATGGGCAGGCGCTGCTTGTGGCAGTAGGAGATCAGGGATTCGCAGGTGCAGCTGTGATCGGTCACGATCAGGACCGTTTCGCCGCGGTTGATCTGCTCGCGGCACTGCATCAGCTTCATCAGCGGCAGGGGGCACATATCCCCAAGGCAGTCCAGACGGCGCATGGCGATCCCCTCCTTTGCCCGATTGTACCATGAAGGGAAGGCCGGCACAAGCCGGCGCCGCGCCTGCCGGTTCGGGGCTGCGCCTGCGCAGACAGGAAAAACCCCCCGCGGGGCGGGGAATCCATTGCCGCCCCGCCGAGGGAGGCCGGGCGGCAGGCGCGCCGGCAGCCGCGGCGGGCCGAGGAGGTCGCAGGGTGACGTTAGGGGTTGTGATCCCCGTCTATCGGGGCGGGGAGAGCGTGGGATCGGTGGTGGAAGCGCTGGCGCGATACGCCCGGGAACGGGAACTCCGCTGCCGCGTGGTGCTGGTGGAGGACGGGAGCGGCGGCGCAAGCCGCGAAGCGGTGCAAACCCTGGCCAACGGGCGGCCGGGTGTGACCGCGCTGCTGCTGCCGGAAAACGTCGGGCAGCAACGCGCGCTCTGGCTGGGCATCCGGCACCTGGCGGACTGCGACGTGATCGCCACCATGGATCAGGACGGCGCGCATCCCGTCGCGCTGCTGGACGAAATGCTCCGCCGAATTCACGAGGGCGCGCAGGTATGCTATGCGGTTGCGCGGCGCAGACGGTATCCTCTGCACCGCAGGCTGGGCGCGCTGGCGCGGGATATGCTGTTCGCCCTCTGCCTGGGCGCGCGCGACGGCGCGAGGGTCGGCGCGTACCGGGTGATGACCCGCGCGCTGGCCCGGCAGCTGCAGCCCGAGCCGGACGGCTACATCTACCTTTCCGCGGCGGCGCTGGCGTTAAAACCGACGGTTGCCTGCGTGCGCTACGAAGCCGGCGCGGGCGCGCAACCGTCGACCTACACGCTGCCCGCGCTATTGAGGATGTACGGGGGACTGGCAACGCACTACACGCCGCTCAAGGCGTTCCGGCGGCGCGGCGCCTGCGCGGAGCCGTGCGCGTATGAAACCGTCGCGGGGAGGGGATGGCTGTGGCAACCCTGATGCTGCTGGGCGGCTCCAACTGCCAGCTGTCCGCAGCCCGGACGGCCAAGGCCATGGGACACCGCCTGATCCTCGCGGACTATCTGCCCAACCCGCCCGCCGCGGCCCTTTGCGACAGGCACGAGCGCGTGAGCACATTTGATACGGAAGCCTGCATCCGGGCCGCGCGAAGCCATCGGATCGACGGGGTTTTCACCGTTGGAACGGATCAGCCGGTGTACACGGCCGCGCGGGTGGCAAAGGCGCTGGAGCTGCCCTCGCCCATCACGGTGGAAACGGCGCTACGGGCCACCAACAAGCGCGCGATGAAGGAGGCCTTCCGGCGGGAGGGAGTGCCGCACGCGCCGTTTGCCTACCTGCGGCGCGGGCAGGGCGAAGAAGCCCTTGCGGGGCTGACGCCGCCGCTGGTGATCAAGCCGCTGGACTCGCAGGGGCAGCGCGGCGTGTTCCGGGTGACGACAGCCCGCCAGGCGCTGGAACGGCTGGAAGAAACCCTCTCCTTCTCCCGCGAAGACGCGGCGCTGGTGGAAACCTTCTACCCCTCCGACGAGGTGACCCTCTCCGCGTGGGCGCACCACGGCCGCGTCTACCCGCTGATGCTGACCGACCGGCAACTGCTCAACGACCCGGTGCACATCGGCGTTTGCGCGGCGCACCGTTACCCAAGCATCCACGCGCCGCAGGCGGCCGAAATCAACCGGATCGCATGGGACGTGGCGCGGGCGCTGGGCGCAATGGAGGGGCCTTTGTATATCCAGCTGCTCATCGGGGCGCGGGGCGTCTGGGTCAACGAGGCGGCATGCCGCCTCGGCGGGGCGTTTGAGGATGTGATCATCCCGCACTTGACGGGCTTTGACATGCTGCGGGCGGTAATCGGCGAGGCGCTGGGACAGCCCGTCCCCACCGATGCGCTGGAACGGCCGCAGGCCGCCGCGCCTGGGTTTCAGGCGTCGGTGCAGATGCTGTTCTGCAAGCCCGGAACCGTCGCGGCCTACACGGCGGTGAAGGAACTGCTGACCCTGCCGGGCGTGCTGGCGGCGGGCTACAATTACCCGGTCGGGGCGCGCCTTTCGGCTATGGAAAACGCGACCGCACGGTTTGGTCACTGCGTGCTGACGACGGACCGAGGCGATATGGACGCGCGGGTGCGCGCCCTGTACCGCGCGCTGCGGATCGAGGACGCCCGGGGAGATAATCTGGCGATACCAAGAACCTACGACGGGGAAGGGTTGTCCGATGCGTAAACGGTTGTTGCTGATCCCCTGCCTTTGGGCCGCGCTGGTTGCGGCGACCGCCTGCGGCCCGGCGCCGCGCAAAACGCTTACGATCGCGGAGCAGTTCGGCATTGCCTACGCGCCCCTGCAGGTCATGAAGGAGGACGGGCTTTTGGAACAAGCCCTGCCGGATGTCACGGTGCGCTGGGTGCAGATGGGCGGGCCGACCGCGATCCGCGAGGGGATGCTTTCCGGCGATATCGATATCGGCTTCATGGGCATCGGCCCGATGCTGATCGGCGTGGATACGGGCATGCCGTGGAAGTGCTTCACCGCGCTGTCCGCCAACGAGGTATCCTTCATCACCAACCGGAAGGATATCCGCACCCTGGCCGACCTGGGGCCGGAGGACCGCATCGCGATCCTGAGCCCCGGAAGCACCCAGCACATCCTGCTGTGCATGGCGGCCCAACAGCAGCTGGGAAGCGCGGACGCGTTTGACAGCCGGCTGGTGTCCCTGAGCCACCCGGACGCGATGAGCGCCATGCTGGCCGGCGGGGAAATCGCCCTGCACATCACCACCCCGCCGTACGCGGAGATGGAACTGGCCGCCGGCATGCACAAAATCCTGACCGGGCAGCAGGTGACGGGCAGGCCGTTCACGTTCATCTGCGGCGTCGCGATGACCGACCTGTACCTGAACCGGCGCGCGCTGTACGACGCCTTCCGGGCCTGCCTGCAAACCGCTGTGGACGGCATCAACGCCGACCTGCCCGCCGCCGCCAAACGCCTCGCGCCGGGCTACGGCGTGGCGGAAGGGACGCTGCTGGCAGAGATGACCTACAACGGCTCCATCTACGGCACCGCGCTGGAGGGCGTGGACGGGTTTGCCGCCGCCATGGCGGAGATCGGGCTGCTGACCCGGGCCCCGTCTGCGGACGCATACGCCTTTCCCGGCGTCGAGGTGAGCCCGTGAACCGGCAAACGTTACGCGGGGCGTTTTACCGCAAGCGTTGGCTGAGCCGGCTGTTCTTCTTCGGACTTCTGTTGCTGCTGTGGGAGTTGACGGCTGCCTTTGGGCCGGTTTCCCCCCTGCTGCTGCCGCGGGTGGAAACGGTGGCGCGCGTGCTGGCGCAAGGGTTTGTCACGGGGTCGCTGTTGATGCAGACGCTGTTTTCGCTGGGCGTGATCGTCCTGGGGCTATCGATCGCGGCGGCGCTTGCGCTGCTGATGGCCGTTGCCGCCCAGCTCTGGCCTTTCGCGGACAGGTTTTCGGACGCCCTGACCGTAATGGCCCATCCCCTGCCGGGAATGGCGCTGCTGCCGCTGATCGTCATCTGGTTTGGCACCGGCACGCCGGCGGTAACGGTGGTCATCGTGCACGCCTGCCTTTGGCCGCTGCTGGTCAGCCTCCAGGGCGGCATGCGCGACGCGCCCCCGCTGTATACGGATATCGGGCGGAACCTTTCCATGAGCCGGATCGGAATCGTGCTGGAAATTCTGCTGCCCGCCGCGCTGTCCCAGGCGGTTACGGGGCTCAGGATCGGGTGGGCCCGGGCCTGGCGGGCGCTCATCAGCGCGGAGATGGTGTTCGGAGCCATCGGCGCATACGGCGGGCTTGGCTGGTACCTGTTCAAACAGCGCGCGATGATGAACACCGCCGGCCTGTTCGCGGGAATCGTGACCGTGGCGGTGATCGGCATGGCGGTGGAGGGCCTGGTCTTTGAAAGGCTGGAACGCCGCACCCTGCGCACGCGGAGCGCCGGCGCGGGAAAGGGGGCGGGCGTATGATCCTCGCGGCGGAAGGCGTCAACCACGCCTACGGCGGACAGCGCGTGCTGGAGCAGGTAAGCCTTGTCGTGCAAAGCGGGGAGACGCTTGCGATCGTCGGGCGGTCGGGCTGCGGAAAAACCACGCTGCTGAGAATCCTGGCCGGGTTTATAAAGCCCGACGGCGGCGCGGTGACGCTGGACGGTTCTCCCGTCGACGCGCCCGACAAGGACCGGTGGATGGTGTTCCAAAGCTTCGATCAGCTTTTTCCGTGGTTTACGCTCCGGCGGAACCTGACCTTTGCGCTGCGGAAAACCCGCCCCTGGATTTCCGGGCGGGAGGCGCGGGTGATCGCCGGGGAGTGTCTGGCGCAAATGGGGCTGGAGGATGCCGGGGACAAGTACCCCTATCAGCTTTCCGGCGGGATGCAGCAGCGCGGTGCGCTGGCGCGCGCCATGGCCGTGGCCCCCAAGGCGCTGCTCATGGACGAGCCGTTTTCCAGCCTCGACGTGCTGTCGCGGGAGAGCGCGCGCGGCGCGCTGGCGACGCTCGCGGCCGCGACCGGCGCGGCGGTGGTCATCGTGACGCACGATTTGGAGGAGGCGGCGGCGCTGGGCACGCGCATCGCCCTGATGAAGGCTGAAACGCGCGGCATCTTCGCAATGGTGGAGAACCAGGGCCCGGACGTCGGGGAGCGGCTTCGCAGGCTCATGGGGGACTGAACCGCCGGAAGCGGGCGGAACCGGCCGGCCGTCGCTGCGCGCCGCGTTTACGGCACGTTTTGGACGCCCGGCGCGCCTTTGCGTTGGGGCTTCTGCCCGGCAGGCGACGGCGTCGGATGCCGGGGGGAGATTTGGGGCTGTTGCGCACGCACAGGGATGACCGATGGCCGATACGACCTGCGCGGCAAACCGGCGTGGCCGCTAGCGGCGGGGAACACCGGCTGGTCCTTCAGGGCGCGACCCCGGAACCGGCCGACGGATTCACCCGATACACGTCGACGCGGTAAGGCTTACCGATTTCCTGCGCGAGGCGCACGGCATACCCCGGGTTTTCGAAGGAGCCGACCAGCGTGCAGCGTTCCGCGAAAAACGCCTCCGCTTCCTCCACATAGCGGAGGTTGCCGTAGACGGTGTTGAAATCCGGGCGGCGGCGGTAGAGGTAGTCCATCTCGCCAGACCAGAGGATCACTTCAATCCCCCGGCTTTGCACGTACTGCTGGAACGTCAGCCCATTTTCTTTCAAATAGGAAAGGTTGCGCACATCCAGCAGACGGCCGTTCTCGAAGAAAAAGCCGGCGTTGAGGTTGGCCAGCGCCTTGTCCTCCGGGGACGCGTACCTGGCGATCTGGGAGAGGTACGTTTCGTAGGGGTACGCGGCGGCGGTGCGGATGCCGGGGACGGCCGCCAGCGCGAATACGGCGGTCACGGCGGGCAGCGCGATCGCGGCCAGACGCTTGCCGGAAAGCAGCGGCGCAACCAGCAGCAGGCAGGGGAGCAACCACAGCGCGGCGCTCAGCTGATTGTACCGCCCGATGAGGATCGTGCCCAGCAGTGCGCCCAGCGCCAGTCCCGCGATCACGGCCGGCGCCGCATCTCTCTTGCGGAAGGCCCGCGCTATGCCCGACGGGATCAGCAGCGCCGCCAGCGCCATCAGCGGCCGGAGATCGGGCAGGACGTACGTGCCGCTTTCGCCCCGCCACAGCCGCCCCAGATACCCCACAAACGCCTGAAACTTGTCGGCAACCGGCACCACGAGGTCAAATTCGGTCTGGCCATAGCGCACGTAATGCGCGGGGAACTGAGGATCAAAGAGGAAGCTGAGCCCGACGAAAACCAGCGCCACGCCGCCGGTGACCGCGATATACCCCAGCAGCGGCCGAAGCCTGAAACGGCGGCGGACCAGCATCATCAGCACCAGCGCGCCGCCGCCGCCCAGCGCCAGCAGGAACGCGTTGGGGTGCAGCCCGGCCGAAAGCCCCGCGAGCAGGCCCAGGCGCGCGCAAAGACGCCCGGTGACGCGGCCCCCGCTTTGCAGGAGCGGCAACAGCAGCATAAGCTGCATCACAAACAGCAGGATCTCCTGCCGCGCCGTGTGCGACGCGTCGATGAACGGCCCGCACACCGACACCAGAACCGCAACGCCCAATGAAAGCCAAAAGGAAGCGACCGCGCGGGCACAGCGGAACACCAGATACAGCGCCGCGACCCCCGCCAGCAGCGACGGCAGCCGCACCGCGAAAACCGTATCGCCGAAAATCAGGAGGAAGGGCATCTGCAACAGGTGAAACAGAATCTTGATCGCGTGCGGGTAGCGGGGCTTGAGATCAAAAAACGGCTCCGTGACGGCCGGGGAACCGCTGGCCAGCATGTTGCGCGTAAGCCCGGACAGCCAGGCCTCGTCGGAGTGCACCAGCGGAAAGCGGGTCAGGAAGATAAGGTTCAAAACGAACCACACGGCCAGAAAGCCGAGCACGAGGGTCCGTTCCTTCCTGTGCGTGCGCATGGGGCGATCCGTCCTTTCCGGCTTCCCCGGGCCTGGGGGAGCGAACGGGAAACGCCCGGCGCGGGCCGGTTTCCCGTCAACGCATTATACCACAGGCGGGGCACGTTTCGCGGCATTACAAAGCGGTATGGTATATAAGGTATCGTTATTACCTTAACAAACGGGAATCCGGTATAATAGCACAAGAGCCCATAGGGGAACGGAGGAGGATACCATGTCCATCAAACGTCCATGGAAAACGGCAATCGCGCTGCTGTTGCTGCTTTCGTCCGCCTTTTCGCTGACGGCCTGCAACACATCCACCTACGCGGAGAGCGGCAAGAAGATCGTCCCCGCCATGTTGGCCGAGAAATTCGCCGCCTACCTTGGCAAGGATCAGGTGACGATTGTGGACATGCAGTCCGCCGAAGCCTACGCGGCCGGTCACGTGGCGGGCGCGGTCCACATCACGCAGGAAGATATCGTCATCAACATCCCCGTCAAGAACATGCTCACCTCCAAAAACAAGCTGCAAAAGCTCCTGAGCGAGCGCGGCATCGGCAACGACACCACGCTGGTGGTCTATGACGACAACAGGATGAACGCCGCGCGCTTCTTCTGGACGATGCTGATGTACGGCAACCAGAACGTCGTGGTGGTCGACGGCGGGCTCGCCGCCCTGAAAGCCGCCGGCAATACGCTCACCGACGCGCTGCCCGCGATCGTCCCCGCGGAATATATCGCCGGGGAGAAGGACACCGCCTGGCTGGCGACGGCGGAGGACGTGCTTGCGCAGGTGAACGAACCCGATAAGAACACCATCCTGCTGGACGTGCGCACCGAAGCCGAATACCAGGCATCCGGCAAGGTGCCGTCCTCCATCCTGTGGGACTACGCCGACAATTTCTACAAGGACGGGACGTTTAGAACCGTCGAAACCACCCGGATCAACTACCTCAACCAGGGGATCCGGCCGGAGAACAGCATCATCGTGTACTGCCAGACCTCCATGCGCGCCGCGCCGGTTTTCCTCAGGCTGTACGACGCGGGCTACCGGAACCTGAAAATCTACGACGGCGCGTACCTGGAATGGTCCAGTAATCCCAATTACCCCATCGACGTTCCCTCGGGCACGGTTGCGCCCAGCAATAAAGACGCGTCCTAAAACCCATTGACTGAAGGAGAGAAACCACTATGAAAAAGCTCTTGTCCCTGGTGCTTTGCCTGACGATGCTGGTCGGTGTGACCGCCGCGCTGGCGGAAGTGTCCCCCGTGGTGGCTGAAAAGGCCATGAACTACCTCGCCAATTACGATGGCACCAAGTACACCATCAAGGCTCCCGAATTCTTTGCCCAGATCGACGCCGGCGAAGACATGATGATTCTGGACATCCGGCAGGCGGACGCGTACGCCGAGGGCCACGTGAAGGGCGCCGTCAGCGTGCCGTTTGGCATGACCATCGCTGAGAGCCTCGCCAACATCCCGGACGATACCCACCTCTACGTGTACTGCTACACCGGCCAGACGGCTTCCCAGACCACGGCGCTGCTCAACGTGGCCGGCAAGTTCGCCACCAACGTGCAGGGCGGCTTCAACAACGGCATCTCCGCGACGGAAGGCTTTGAGAAGTATGTGACCACCGACGCCGGCCCCGCGCTGCCCACCGACACCTACGCCGTGGACC
Source organism: Clostridiales bacterium (assembly GCA_012517815.1). Classification (GTDB taxonomy): domain Bacteria; phylum Bacillota; class Clostridia; order Christensenellales; family Aristaeellaceae; genus CAXXOK01. The sequence goes on along the minus strand of JAAYUF010000133.1, from coordinate 11,107 downwards.
CGGACGTGCAGGCCGCCATCACCGCCTATTACAGCGATATGGTTTCCAAAGCCGGCACCGCTTTTGCCAACAACAATTTCGCGCCCGACAGCCTCAAGGAAGTCATCGACGCCCAGATGGACGACTACTTCATCTACTCCGTGCGTCAGGCTGCCGACTTTGCCACCGGCCACATTCAGGGCGCCGTGAACAATCCCTTCGGCGCGGGCATGGAGAAGAATTTTGCCGCCCAGCTGCCCACCGATAAGAAGATCATCGTGTACTGCTACTCCGGCCAGACCGCCTCGCAGACCACCGCGATCCTCCGGCTGCTGGGCTACGACGCCTACAACCTGAGCGGCGGCATGGGCAAAGAGGGCGGCTCCGGCTGGCTGGGTAAGGGCTATGCCGTGACCACCGACTGATTCGAACCCTGAAGCGATCTCTCCCTGCGCCCCCGGCAGCCATCGGCAGCCGGGGGCGTTTCGCGCGGCTGCGTTTATTGATCCATTCGACTGCGTTTTGTGATACACTGTCTGGGAAACGCGGGGGCGCGCGACGCGCCCGGAAGGGGAGAATACGCATGAGCTTGGAAATTCCCAACCCCGGCGCCATGCTGGAAACGGTGATCCGACAGGAAGAAATGCTCCGATTTGAACGCTTTGCCTTCGACGACGCCTGGCGGCTGGGGCTCCTGCTGCGCGAGCGCGTGCTGGACCACGGCGGGGACGCGGCGATGGACATCACCGTGGGCGGCGTGCAGCTTTTCCGCTGCGGCGCGGGCGTACCCACGCCCAACAACGGCCGCTGGATTCGCCGCAAGGCGAACGTGGTGCTGGAAAACTGGAAAAGCTCCCTGCGGGTGATGCTGGAAATGACCCTCAAGGGCAGAACCCCCGAGGAGTTCGGCCTGCGCACGGAGGAGTTCGCCCTGAGCGGCGGCAGCTTTCCCCTGTGGGTGAAAGGGCAGGGCGTGATCGGCGCCGCGACCGTATCCGGCCTGCCGCAAACGCACGACCACCAGATGGTCGCGGACGCGCTGGCGGCGTATCTGGATATTGGCGATGCGCCAAGCGTTTTGGCATAAGGCGCCGACTTGCGCGGATCAGGCGGATTGCCGGCAAGCGCGGCGCTTGCCGCCGCGGCGGCTCCGCCCGTCCGCGATCTTTCCCAAAGAAAAATCCCCGTGCCGGAGGCGGCGTTGCAGCCTGCCGGCATGGGGATTTCGTTTCAGGGGAAAGGGCCGCGGATACGTTTTCCAATCAGGAACGTCGCCCGCTCACGGAGCGTTTTCCTGTTACCTTAACGTGAAAGCTCGACGCAGCCCCGCTACGCCTTCGCTTCCGTTCCTTGCCACAGAAGGTACCGGCCGTGAGCTTCGATCCCTTCATGAGCGGAAACGGCATTACTGGTTCGCCACCCGGGCCAGCGCCTCGAACAGCAGCGCGCCCGCGATGGAGCCGCCGTCCACCAGCCCGATGGCCTTATCGCCGTAATAGGCGGCGCGGCCGTGCACGGCTTTCATGGCGGCGGTGCTGTCCGAGCCTGCGCGGGCGGCCATGGCGGCCGCCTGGAGGGCGGCGGACGCGCCCTCGGCCGCGTGTTCGCTCAGCGCGCGCGCGGCGGGGTCCAGCGCGTCCAGCACCGTCTTCTCGCCGGGTTTGGAGCCGGTGCGCTCCATGATTTTTGCTACGCCCGCGGTCAGCGCCTCGCCCAGCGCGGCCGTATCGGCGGTTTCACGACCCTTGAGCACGCGGGCGGCGCCCATCATGTACAGGGACAGGATGGTGCCAAGCGACGAGGGCGCCGCTTCGTTGAACGCCTTGCTCATGCCCACGAACAGCTTGCCCAGGTCGGTCTCCGCGCTCGCGTCCAGGAACGCGCTGGCAGCGGCGAAGCCTTCGTCCATGGAAATGCCCAGGTCGCCGTCGCCGTTTCGCTGATCCAGCTCGATGAGGTACTGCCGGTTGGCCGTCATCGTGCGGGAAACCTCCTGAAGCGCTGTGCGCAGCGTTTTCGCATCCAGCATGGCCGATTGATCCTCCTTTTGGTCAGATGTTTTCATTGGTGAAGAAGGGCGTGCTCGCTGGCGCGCGCAGCAGCGCTTCCAGCTCCGCGTCCAGCTTGAACAGCGTCAGGGAGAAGCCGGCCATCTCCATGGAGGTGGCAAACTCGCCGACGTAGGGCATCACCAGCTGAACCTGCTTGCCGGAAAGGACCTGGTGCACGCGGCGGTAGGCGATCAGCAGCTCTTCCTTGGGGGTCGCGCCAAGCCCGTTGACCATAACGGATACCTTGCTGCCGGCTTCCAGCGGCAGATCGGCCAGCAGCTTGTCCAGCATCAGATCCACAACGGCGTCGGCGGTCATCATCGGTCGAACCTCGATGCCGGGCTCACCGTGAATGCCCATGCCGATCTCCACCTCGTTTTCGGCGATAGAGAAGGTCGGCTTGCCCACCTCGGGCACAATGCAGGGGGAAAGCGCGACACCCATGGTGCGGATGTTGTCCAGCGCCTTTTGCGCAACCTGCGCCACCTCGTTAAGCGTACGCCCTTCCGCGGCGGACGCGCCGGCGGCTTTGAAGGCATACACCATGCCGGCCACGCCGCGGCGGCGGGAGGCTTCGGCGGCGGGCGCGGAAGCCACGTCGTCCTTCACGCGCACGGTGCGGGTCTGGATATCATCCTCCAGCTCCACCATCTCGCAGGCCATATCGAAGTTCATGTTATCGCCGCCGTAATTGCCGTAGAGGCACAATACGCCGTTGCCGCGGTCGCAGGCGCGGATGGTGTTGGCCATCCGCTCGGCGGAGGGGGAGGCGAACACGTTGCCCACGGCGCAGCCGTCCAGCATCCCCTGGCCGACATAGCCCAGGAACACCGGCAGGTGGCCGCTGCCGCCCGCAGTGACAATGCCCACCTTGCCCTCGCGCACCGGGGTATTGGACAGCAGGATGCGGCGGTCGCCGTTGAGGAACCGGACCCGATCGCCGTACGCGGCGACGATCCCTTCCATCACCTCGTCCACAAAGTTAGCCGGCTTGTTGATGATTTTTTTCATTTCCTTACCCTCCTTGGTTGATCTCGCTCCCGTCATGGGAACGCTTGGGTTCCTGAAATGGTCTGTTCCGGGGATACGGCGCGCGGCGGTACCCTCCGACAGGCGGCGGTGCCATGCCCAGCGAACGCGACGGTCGCCCGTATGCCGACGCCGTGCGGCCGGTGCACGCGGGATGCCTCATGCCGCCTCGCCTGCGGCGATCGGCCTGGAGCGACGGCGGCAATCGGGGCCTGCGCCCCGTCGTCCGTTTCGCCTGGGTACAGATGCGCGGGGGACGGGCTGCGGGTTGGCCGCGGATACACAGGAAGCCGAAGTCCGGCTTGGCCTAGATGTTGGTAACCGCGTTAAACGAGTTGATATCCTGCTCCAGCAGGCAGCTGGCCAGCGCCAGATCGCCCTGCTGCAAGGCTTCGGTGACGCGCAGGTGCTTTTCGCCGTCAAAATGGAAGCGCACCCTGCGCCATTTGTCCCAGTAAAACTGGGCGTAGGCGCGTTTGAGAATCGAGAGGCTACGCTTGATCTGATCATAACTGAAACGGTTGCCGCTCAGGGCCAGCAACTGCAGGTGAAACTTGGAGTTGTTTTCCCAGGCCTCCCACACTTCCTGATCATGCTCCGGGGCCAGCAGCTGCAGGTTGCGCGTAAGCTCGCTCAGCTCCTCGCGGCTGGCCTTCTGAAACACGATGGGCAGGCTCTGGCACTCGATCATTACGCGGAATTGCAGGATGTTGCGCACATCGCTTTCCGTGAGGGTGACAATTTCGTAGCCATAGCGTGGGATGCTGCGCAGCACGTTTTCGTTGCACAACTCGCCCAGTGCCTCGCGCACGATGGATTTGCTCACGCCGTACTTTTCCATCAGCTTGCGCTCGCTCAGCAGGCCGTTGGGCCGGTATTCGCCCTGAATGATACTCTGCACGATATCGGTGCAGATGAACTTTTTCGTCGTGGGTTCCATCCGTTTCTCACCGCTCCTTCTCGCGCCGCTCATAGGAATACGAGGGGTTGAGCACTACGCTGCTTCCGCCTGAAACCTCCAGTGACGCCGCCGTGATATAGGTTGCCCGCCCGGAGCACAGGAACACAATCGGATCGGCGATTTCCTCCGGCCGCGCAGGCCGCCGGAGCAGCGTTCCTTCCACGCGCCGCGTGAGCTCCGGCGCCGGGATGGTGCGCCGGACCGCCGGGGTCAGGGTAAAACCGGGGAGCACGGCGTTAACGCGGATGCCGTACGCCGCGTATTCGGCGGCAAACATGGCGGAAAGCTGCTGTACCGCCGCCTTGAGCGGCCCGTACAGCGTGCTGCGACCGGCCGTGCCGCAGCGTGCGGCCAGGGAGCTGACATTGACGATCGCCCCGCCGGTTGCCTTCATCCGGCGGCAGGCGGACTGACACCCAAATACGGCGGAGTTGAAACACACGGCGACGGTTGCCGCAACTTCCGCGGGCGTGTAGGTTTCGCCCGCGCGCGCGATGCTCGCGCCTACGTTGTTGACCCAGCAGTCGATGCCGCCCCAACGTTCCGCAACGGCCTGCGCGAAAGCCTCGACAGCGTCCGCGTCGGTGGCGTCCACGGGGAGGGCAAACACATCGCCCAGCGCGGCCAGTTCCGCCGCGGCCGTTTCCAGCTCCGCCCGGTCCCGGGCGCAGATCGCCACGCGCGCGCCTTCCTGCAGAAACGCGCGGGCGGTCGCCAGCCCAATCCCTTTGCTCGCGCCGGTTACCACGGCGCATTTCCCTGTAAGGTTCAGTTCCAGGCCAATCCCTCCATCGATCGCCATCCGTCGATCGGGTGGCGAGGCCGTTCGGGCACGGTGCCTAACCGTCGCCCAGCATGATGTCCAAAATCTCGGAATCGGTTGATTTCATGCCTTCCCGGCCCATCTGGCCCACAGCCCGGATCGTCTTTTCGACATCCGAACGGACCAGTCCTTCCCCGGGGGCAAAAACGCCGCCTTCCCGTTGCAGTTCAAAAGCCATGAAGGCCGCGTCCAGCGCGGATGCGATTTTCGCGGCGCACGAAGGCTTGGCCCCGTCGCACACCATGCCGCTGATGGTGGCCAGCGTGTTGGTGATGGTGTTGGCGATCGTCTCGTACCCGTAGCCGCACAGGTAGGCGATGCCGCACACCGCCCCGCAGGCGGCGCTCGTCGCCCCGCAGTAGGCCGAAAGGTTCCCCAGAAAGCGCTTCTGGTGGATGGAGATCAGGTTGGAAACGATCAGCGCGCGCAGGAGCTTGTCGTGCGGCACGCCCATATCGTTGGCGTAGGCGACCACCGGCATGGAGACGGTGATCCCCTGATTGCCGCTGCCGGAGTTGATGACCACGGGCATCGCGCAGCCGCCCATGCGCGCGTCGGAGCCCGCCGCGGCCATCGCGCGCGCGCGCGTGCTCAGGTCGTCGCCGGTGTTCTTTTTCAGCAGGGATTTGCCCACGCGCACGCCGTAATCGTTGGTCAGCCCCTCCAGCGAGATGCGGGAATTGTTGTCGATCTGCCGCTCCAGCGGCTGGCGCACCTGTTCCAGGTCCACGCGATCGGCAAACTCGAGGATCTCCTCCACGCTCAGGTATTCCTTGAGCGCGGTCAGCTCGTCCTCCCCGGATGCGCCCTCGGCCGCCGGCGCGTCCGCCGAGAAGAGGGTTGCGCCGTCCTTTTGGATGCGCACGATGTGGGTGTGATCCCCCCGGATCTCCACGGTCGCCGTGTGCCCCTGCGCCTCGGCCGTTACGGCGATGTGCAGGTTATCCCCGTTCTCGATTACCTCGCACCGGCAGTAGTCCTTATCCTTGAGCAGGGCAGCGGCTTTGGCCCGCTGCCCGTCCGTCACGCCGGAGATGACTTCCAGCCCCAGGTCCGCGTTGCCGCCTACGGCGCCCAGCACCGCGGCCACGTCGATCCCCTTTTCCCCGCCGCTGTTGGGCACCACCACGCCCATCACGTTTTTCACGATATTGCCGGAACAGGCCACACGCATGCGCTCCGGCTGGAAGCCCAGCACCTGCGCCGTTTTGGCCGCGCAGTACGCGATGGCGATCGGTTCCGTGCAGCCCATCGCCGCAACCAGTTCGGCATGGATGATGCGCACATAGGCATCATAAGATTCATTTCGCATGTTCTCGCCTTTTCATTCCATCACTGGGATGGTTTTCTGCGCCCCCTGCGGCGCGAAGACCGGTTTGCGGGCCTGGTCCGATTTCAAACCAGGCGCGACTTCCTCTCACGGCGCTTGGTTCCCGCGGCGTTGTCGCAGCAGCTCGACGCAAACAGCCCCGCCGTGCCTTCGCTTCAGCTCCCCGCTCCAGACAAACAACGCTCGTGAGCCAAGTTGCATCCGTGTATAAAAACCCAATTTCCAACGCGCGCCCTTCCGGGGCGGGCCGGATCGGCGGATCACCCCGCCGGCAAGACTCACCCCCGCGACGTGGGTTATACGCCCAGATACGCCCGCTTGACCTCCGGGTTCACCAGCAGTTCCCTGCCGGTTCCCGTCAGGGTCACGCGGCCGGTTTCCAGCACGTAGCCCCGGTCCGCGATGGAGAGCGCCATGGAGGCGTTCTGCTCGATCAGCAGTACCGTTTTGCCCCGGCTGCGAATTTTCCGGATCAGCTCGAAGATTTCTTCCACGATGATCGGCGCGAGCCCCAGCGAGGGCTCGTCCAGCATGATCAGGGCCGGGTCCATCATCAGCCCGCGCGCGATGGCCAGCATCTGCTGCTCGCCGCCGGACAGGCTGCCGCCGGGCTGTTTGGCGCGCTCCTTCAGCCGGGGGAAGAGGACGTAGTTCTCCTCCACCAGTTCCGCGATGCGCGGCTTGCTGATCTTGGGCTGCCCGAAGGTGCCCGCGATCAGGTTTTCATATACCGTCAGCTGCGGGAAAATCTTGCGGCCTTCCGGCACGTGGCTCATGCCCAGCTTCACGATTTTATCCGGCTGGGTGCGGGTGATATCCGTGGTCCGAAACGTCACCTTGCCCTCGGCTTTCTCCACCAGATTGGAGATGGACATCAGCGTCGTGGTTTTGCCGGCGCCGTTGCCGCCGATCAGGGTGATGATTTCGCCTTCGTTGACCTCGATGTTCACATGGCTCAGCGCGTTGATGTACCCGTAGTAGACGGTCAGGTTTTCGACCTTCAGCATCGTCTGGCTCATTGAATCGCCTCCCCGGCTACCATGCCCTTGCCGAAATACGCGCTTTGCACTTCGGGGTTGTTTTTCACTTCCGTGGGGGTGCCCTCCAGAATCTTCTGCCCGAAATTCAGCACCAGAATGCGGTTGCAGGAGTTCATCACGAACTTCATGTCGTGCTCGATGACGGCGATGGTATACCCGTCGGCGTTGAGGGACTGGATGAACTCCATGAGCGAACGGGTTTCCAGCGGGTTCATGCCGGCCGCCGGTTCGTCCAGCAGGAGGATCTTCGGCTCCAGCGCCATCGCGCGGGCGATTTCCACCTTGCGCTGCGTGCCGTAGGAGAGGTTGCCCGCCAGCGTGTCGCGGTAGCTGGAAAGCCCGATGCGGTTGAGAATTTCCAGACTCTTTTCGGTGGTGTAGCGCTCGTCCTCCCGGTAGGCGCGGGTGTGGAGGATCGCGTCGGCAAGGTTGCTTCTGGTTTTGATGTGACAGCCGATTTTCACGTTTTCCAGCACGGTCATGAACTTGAAAATCTGCAGGTTCTGGAAGGTGCGGGCAATGTGTTTCTGCGCGACCGTTTCCGGGCTCATGCCGGTGATCTCTTCCCCGTCGAAGAAGATTTTGCCTTTGGTAGGCTGGAAGTTGCCCGTGCACATGTTGAAGAACGTGGTTTTCCCCGCGCCGTTGGGCCCGATGATGCCGAAGATGTCGCCGGCGTAGATTTTCATATCCACGTTTTCCACGGCCTTCAGGCCGCCGAAATACTTGCAGATGCCCTGCGCCTCCAACAGCGGGGTCCGCCCGTTCATGTTCCGCTCAGACATGCTCCTGCGCGCCTCCTTTCCGAATCGGCTTGCGCTTGATCTTGCCGCCGGCCAGCATGGAATGGGACGCGCCCGCGATGCCCTGGGGCCGGAGCCACATCATCAGGATGATGATCAGGGCGTAGATCACGTAGCGCCAGTTTTCCAGGAACCGCAGCGACTCGGTCAGCACGGTCACAATCACGCTGCCCACGATCGGCCCCACCAGCGTGCCCTGACCGCCGATGACGATCATCGCCAGCACGTTAAAGCCCGTATCCGTGGAGAACTGCGACGCCTCGATGTAGTTGACAAACGGCGCGTAGGCGCAGCCGATCACGCCGGCCCAGAAGGCGCCGTACATGAAGTTGAGCGACTTGTAGAAGCTCGTCTGCACGCCCAGCGATTTCGCGGCGATCTGATCCTCGCGGATGGAAATCCACGCGCGCCCAACCCGGGAGCGCAGCACCCGGTTGGTGACAAACAGGAACACCACCCCGATGATCAGGAAGATGAAGTAGTAATACTTTGGACGGAAGGTATCCAACCCGAACAGCCACGGGTAGGGGATGTTCTTGATACCCAGCGCCCCGCCCGTGACGGGGGTCCACGTCTGCGCGATGATGCGGATGATCTCCGACGCGCCCAACGTTACGATGGACAGGTAAATGCCCTGCAGCTTGAGCGTCGGCAGGGAAACGATCAGCCCGACCAGCGCCGCCAGGACGCCCGCGATGGGCAGCAGCAGCCAGAAATCCAGGCCGAACCGGGTGGAGAAAATGGCGCAGGTATAGGCGCCGATGGCGAAAAACCCGGCCTGCCCGAGGCAGGTTTGGCCGCTGTAGCCGTTGATGGCGTTAAGCGATCCGGCCAGGGTGGTAAACATCAGAATGTTGCAGGCATAGCGCACGTACAGCGCTTTGGGTATCACAAACGGCAGCGCGCAGAGCACCGCGAAGACCAATACCAGGAAGAGAGCCCGATACCTGTTGACGACGGCTGCAATCTTGTTCATACCCTGCTCCCTTTCTTGGCCGCGAAGCCCTGCGGACGGATGATCAGGATGAGGATGAGGAAGCTGAAGGAGAACACGTCGCGGAAGGTGGCGGAGCTGACGGTAATGCCGAGGTTCTCAATCAGCCCCATGCACAGGCCGCCCAGCGCCGAAAGGCGCAGGTCCACCAGGCCGCCCAGCACCGATGCGGAAAACGCCTTCATGCTGAAGTTGCCCCAAATGGTGGCGGATACCGCGTAGTAGTAGATGGAAAGCAGGATGCCGGCGATGCCGCCGAACCCGCAGCCGATGCAGTTGCCCAGCATCGCCGTGCGGCGCACGTTGATGCCCATGAGGTAGGCGGCCTGCTTGTTCTGGCTGACGGCGCGCAGCGCCACGCCCCAGCGCGTGCGGTTGAAAAACAGCGTGAGGCTGACCGCGAAGAAAACCACCAGCAGCATCACGATGATTTGCAGCAGTTTGAAATCCACAGCCACGCCGGCCAGGCGGAGCGTAAACGTCTCGTTGTGGATGATGTTGATCATGGGCTTGGTTTCCGGCCCGAACACGATCTGCGCGAGGTTTTTCATCAGCATGCTGAAGCCGATGGTGCACAGCAGAGAAATGTGGCGGGGCGCGTTGAAGAACTTTTCGTAGCAGACTTTATACACCACGATGCCCAGCAGGAAGGAGCTTGAAAACGCCAAAAGGATCGCCAGCGGGAGATTGTTGCCGAAGTACTGGAAACTGTAGAAGGCGCCGAAGGCCCCGATCATCATGATTTCGCCGTAGGTGAAGGTAACCATGCCTACGACGCCCACAATGACCGAATATCCGATGGCCATCAGCGCGTAGATCGCTCCCTGGCAAACGCCGTTGACGACCTGGTTGAGCAAGTATTCCATAGTGCCTCCTTCGTTGCTGCGCAAGAACTGAGAGGATTCACCGGGGGGCATGCGGCGGGGGCGGGCGGTGATCCGTCCGCCCCCGACCGGTTTTCAGGGATGGCGGCTGTTACTCCTGGCCGTAGCCGAAGCCTTCCAGCACCGTCCAGCTGCCGTCGACCACGCCGCAGATCATGTAATCGCGGGTGATGTCGCCGGCTTCCTCGAACTTGATGCGGCCGGTCAGGCCGGTCATCTCGAGGCTCAGCAGGGCGTCCTTGATGGCTTCGCGGGTCACGGGCTGGTCGCCGATCATTTCGATGGCAGCCTTGATGAGGTACGCGGTGTCGTAGGCGCACGCGGGGTGCACGGTGGGCTGGAAGCCGGCCTGCGCGTAGAACTTGTCTTTCCAGGCGGTCAGCTCCGCGTTGGTGGGATCAAAGAAGAACGGGGAGGTCACGATCAGGTTGTTGGGATCGATCAGCTGGCTGACGAGCTGCTCGGAAGTGCCTGGTCCGAGGGACACATGCTTGACGCTCCAGCCGGCCGAATCGGCGGCGTTGAAGATGGCGGACACCGGCAGGCCCTGATCCATCACGACCAGCACCTCGGGGTTGGAAGCCTTCACCTTGGTGATGATGGAGCTGAAGTCCGTTTCATCGCTCTTATACTTCTCTTCGGTGACGACCAGACCCTCTACGTCGGCCTGTTTTTTGAAGTTGCTGAACGCGGCCATGCCCCAGTCGCTGTCCACGCGGATCACGGCGACGTTGGTCACGCCCAGGTACTTCTTGAGCACGTACTTGGCCAGGAAGGGCGCTTCACGGTCCTGCCGGCCCATGATGGAGAAGCAGAACGGGCTCATCACGGCATAGTCGGGAGCCGAAGCGGTGGGGGAGAGCTGAACCAGACCGTAACGGTCCACGATGGGGGCGTTGGCCTTGCAGCAGCCGGAGGAGAAATCGCCCAGGATCGCCAGGATTTCGTCATCCTCGGCAAAGGCGGTCGCCAGCGTGGAGCTGACCACCGGGTCGCCCTGGGTATCCTTCACGTCGATGGTGAGCTGATAGCCGTTGGCGCCGCCGTTGGCGTTGATCTCATCCAGCGCCATCTGCCAGGCGATCTGGAAGCCCTTGCCGTACTCGGCGTAGTTGCCGGTCAGCGGCGCGAGCCCGCCCAATTTGATGGTGCCCTTGCTTTCCGCCGTCGCGGGGAGGACAGCCAGCGTGAGAATCATCACGATGGTCAGAAG
>JAAYUF010000132.1 GCA_012517815.1 Clostridiales bacterium | reverse complement strand
TGTATTCACGCTTTTGCGTGTAACAACATATTACCGCGTCTCCCTCGGTGCGTTCAGCCTCGCCGGTGATGCTGTTCAATCTCGTCGGTTAGGGTGTTCATTTCGTCCGGTCGAGGTGTTCAATCTTGGGCGGAATACTCAGTAACCTTATAATGAAGAAAATTCATTGTGAGGGCATGAACAATGAACTTCGATGAAATCATGGCATTTGGGAAACCAGCCAATCAACTGATCTTCGATCAACTCAGAGATGAAATTAAGGCCAACATCGTAACACCTTTTATTGGCGCGGGCTTAAGTAAATCTGTTGGCTACCCGCTTTGGAGGGAGGCATTAGCACGCCTCTGTGAATTTACAGAACCCAAGAAAAGGCAAGCAATAACCGAGCAGATCGGAATTGATCCGGAATATGCCGCCGATTTGATTGAGGCATCCATCGGACCGCGCAACATGCACCAATATATCGACAGGATGTTTGGCGGGGCCGACGGTATTAACACAAGAGGGCATAGCATTGGCCTTATTCCTTATTTATTCCCTTCTCAACTGGTACTGACGACTAATTATGACCGGGTGATTGAGCGTAGTTATCAACAGATCAACAATGTGATAATGGAATGGACAATCCCGTCTAATCTCTACCATGGACGGCAACTGCTTGCCGGTGTGGGTCTTCCCGGCTTATACAAGGTGCATGGCGACGTTAAAGCGGAATATGATGATATTGTTTTTAGCCGTGCTTCGTACAACAGGCATTACAATGGCGATACGGAGGTAACAAGGGCATTAAGCGCTTACTACATTGGGAGGCGCATCCTCTTTCTTGGCTGCAGTCTACAAAACGACCGAACGCTACGGCTGTTACAAACACTTGCAACAGAAGGCACGAAACATTTCGCGATTCTAGATGAGGATACAGAGAACGTCTGGGATCGAAGGAAAGAATTATCGGAATCGTACGGCATCGATGCGATTCTCTATCCGAAAGGTCAACATGATTGCCTCAAGATGATCTTGGAAAGACTTCTTGAAGAACAAAACCCCGAAGCGTTCAGGACCTACGCTGCATTTCGGTCAAAGAGCGATCCCTTAACCAAGCGTTTTGTTTATACAAGCCTAAACACTGATTTTATCGGCAGAGAAAATGAATTGGAGGAACTGACTGATTTTGTGCGCGGTGATGGCCGACCGGTTACCTGGTGGGCGCTTACCGGCCCTGGTGGCAGCGGGAAAAGTCGGTTGGTTTACGAACTTACGCAACGTGTACACAAGGAATTGGACGGGTGGCAGGTGATTACCTATCAACGTTCGGAAACCATTACCCCTGAACGTTTGAACCAAAGTGTAAGCAATACTCCCGGTAACCTTGTTCTGGTTATTGACTACATGCAAACCGGCCTTGGCTGCATTGCGGAATGGATAAGCTCACTGCATTACATCACAAGGCAGATTCGAGTTCTATTCCTGCAAAGGGAAGGCGCGGATTCTCTGGCTCAGGACCTTCTGCCGCCATGGGTACGCGAGATGCTCAATGCCCGTGGCTATAACCGTGAACTGGTATGGAAGGACAAATTCCTGTTGCTCAAACCCTGGTCCGATCTGGCATTGATTAAGCAGGTAATGCGTTCCTATGCAATACACATGAACCGGGAAGGCGCGCTGGAAACGTGCCTGGATGATTTATGCGCCGCCATCCAAAGCACGGACGAACGCTTGTTGTTACCGCTGTATGCCATGTTTATTGCGGATGCGACGCTGGAGGGAAAGAATCCGCGCGCGTGGAACGCCAAGCAGTTGCTGGACTGCTTCTGTACCCGTGAACGCGATTTCCATACCATTCAACTGGAGGGCATACATAACGACTTGCGGGGAGCCGTTGAAGACTATGAGGCGCTTCTTGTGCTATCGACAATCATCAACGGGTGGAAAGCGCCTGAAACATCAGAGGGTTCATTACAGCCTTTTCAGAACTTCTGGCACTTCATCAGCAATACGCTTCATTTATTGGATACGCAGGTAATCCGTAAGTGTGAAGAGTTTGGAATTCTGGACGTTGCGAATGGTTCACGCTTCAAATGCGTCGAGCCGGACCCTTTTGGTGAATTCTATGTTCTCTGGTTTTTTGTAGAGCTGTTGAAGGCTGGAAAGAATGCGGTTATCCAAGCCGTTATTCAGGAAGCCCTACAGAATAGCGAAGCCACAGGTGAATTTTTTGCCCGTGCCTTTACAGATTATGGGGAGTATCTAGACGTGTGCTGGAACTCTATCCGGGATTTCCTATGTTCGAAAGGTGAAATCATAACCACTGCCTTTGATTTTTCCATTGTTCGTCGAATGCTTGATATCGTTGTCGATACAAATAAAGGGTATCTATCAATATCGCAAATTGCAATGGAGAAAGCGGGCATTCTATATAATCTTTATCAGCAAAATATTGGGGCTGCTATACTCTATACGCGTGGACTCACCAACCTCACCGTGGTGCAGGAAGGGGAGGCGTGCGCCGCGACCGTAGCGCGGCAGCAGACGCTCTGGGAGTCGTTCCCCCATAATGAAGCCATCGCGCTGGAATACGCGGAGGGGCTGTTCAACCTCACCGTGGAGCCGGAAGGGGAGGCGTGCGCCGCAACGGTGGCCCGATTGCAGAAGCTGTACGAGCAATCCCCTGATAATGCCGCTATAGCTCAAATGTATGCGATGGGGATGGTTAATCTATGCTTTGTTCAGGGTTTGGAAGCATGTACAGCAACCGTGGAGCAGTTGAGAACACTTGCAGATCATTTTTCACAAAATGAAGCGATTGTGCTAAGGTACGCAAGAGGTCTCGAAAACCTTTGCGAAAAACAGGATGTTGAAGAGATAACCTCAACCGTTGCGCTGATAAAATCACTTCGTGATCGATTCCCACTCAATGAAGAGATCGCCAATGAATTCATAGAGGCTCAGGAGGTGCTTAACAAAAAGGGCAAATAATCGATGAAAACATTCTACCTTCTCAATTTCCGTTAGGCAAAATATCACAAGATGAATGAGACGGCTGCACTTCTGCTGCAGCCGTTTCATCGAATAACAATGCGGGACGGTTTCGACAGAACCTCGTGAGTTCCTTCAAAAGCATACTGGCCAATATGTTTGACAAACCTACACAATTCCTTTCCGCCGACCGGAATAAAATCCGTTTCGACGCGTCAGCGACACCGCGTAAGCTCGCAATGAAATGGCCCGTCCAACAGCGCGGTCCGACGGGCCCTTGATGCGCAACTTGCGTTGTATTGCGGATTGGGCAGTGTAAAGCGGCTTCTCCGCATTTTAGCGTCCGGACGGCCCGGTGCCGATTCCCTGCCGCAGGAAATCGGTTCAGTAGATGTCGGTCCGTCTCAGGTCAAGCATCTCATGCCCACACTTTTGCAGATTGACATCGTGCGCAAGAATCCCTGGCACGTTTGACAGCAGTTGGGCTTCCACTTCTCCGGCCGGGTTGCAGATCAAGGCAGACGCCGGATGGCAGAAAGCTACATAGCATTCGTTTTCATAGGCGCGCGTTCTCATCCAGCAGGTGTTCGCTTCATGCCGCATCCCATACGTCGGGATCAGGATTAGTTCCGCGCCGCCAACGCGTAAGGCTCGGCCGGCTTCCGGCCATCGCCGGTCGGCGCAGATGAGCAGGCCGACGGGCCCCCAAGGCGTCTGGAAAACAGGAAAGCCATTGCCGGGCTCGTAATTCAGGTCCTGTTCGTACAGGTGCGTCTTGTGGTAGCGGCCGATCTCTTTTCCATCGGGGCCCAGCAACAGCGCCGTGTTATAGATCAAACCGTTTTCAAGCGTCGACAGGCCCAACACCATGCCCATTCGCAGCCGCATGCACAGTTCGCCCGCGCGCCTGACCGCCTCGCATCCATCCGGTTGCGCCATGGATTCGAAACGTCGGCGCAGCTCGCCGCTGAATTTTTCCTTCACATTCGTTCGGTCTGCGCAGTAACCGTCAAGGAAACACTCGCAGGTCACAAGCAGCTCCACGCCTTTGGCCGCCATCTCGGGCGCCATGCGCTCAAGCAGTTCCATATTGGATTCCGGATCCCAAGGATCAGGCGTTGCCCGTAATAGACCGAGTCTCATGTCATTCGCTCTCCTTTATTGGCGAGGCGGGCAGGCGTTCCTTCACGATCCGCTCTCGATTCGATTGGATTATACCCACCGCATGCCAGGACGGTCAACCGGGAAAACCATGAATAATTGCTCAACCGCATCCGGTTTGGGCGCCTTCTTGTCCTTTTGCCTGAAAAGGCTTGCAAAGCGTATTTCGACAAGATACCATACCGGATATCGGGGGTATCCAAGAACGCAATGAAATACGGGAGGTTAAAATCAATGAAGAAACTCACGGCACTTTTCCTGTCCATGGTGATGCTTACGGCATGCTGCGGCGCATTGGCGGAGGAACCGTACCATATCTCCGTCATTGATTCTTTCTATGCCGAGAACGAGCCCTCGGCGAACAATCCGATCATCCAAAAGGTCGAGGAGCTCAATAACGTCAAGTTCGACGTAACCTGGGTGGTTACCGGCGAAGCGGATGCCAAGTTCAACACCGTCATGGCTTCGACCGAACAGCCCATGCTTTATGTTGTGACAAGCGGCATCACAAACAACGCGAACTACATCGACATGTGCCTGAACGGCGTTTTCTGGGACCTGACGGATTACATTCAGAAGAGCGATCTGTTCCGCGACGAGCTCACCACGTCCACCGCGTTGGCCGCCACCGCGATCGAAGGCCGCAATTATCTGTTCCCGCTGATCACGTCGGGCGCGCGTCTTGGCCTTTTGTATCGCGCAGACTGGCTTGAAAACCTCAACGCCAAGGGAAAGAATCTGGTCGTGCCCACCAACATTGAGCAGTTCAAGGCCATGGTGGAAGCGTTCGCCACCGGTGACCCTGACGACAACGGCGTCGACGACACCATCGGCTTCGCATATTGCGACGATGACGACGAAGAACTGGCTTACGCAGGCTTCGACACGGTGTGCTCGCTGATGGGCGGCCCGGTCGGCTGGGGCTTCACGGATGATAACAAGCTGATGCCGTACTACTTCTTCGACCAGTATTTCGATACGCTGGACGTGTTTAAGTGGATGTACGACAACAGTTACATGAACTCGGACTTTGCCATCAACACCAACAAGCACGCGCCTCTGGCCAACAACGTTTCCGGCAGCATGTTCACCACGGCGGCCGGCGTGGCCACCCCCGACTATGACAACCTCAACAACATCGTCGGCAAGGGCGCCTGGGAAATCGAGGCGCAACAGGAGTTCTACACCATGGACGGCACCCGCGTCACAAGCTCCACCGTCAGTTCCGGCAGCCTGGGCGGCATCCTGATTCCTAAATACGCCGTGAAAACCGAAGCGGATCTGGTCAAGCTGCTGGATACGCTGGCCGCCATGCTGGCTGCCGACAGCGAAAGCAACAAGGTGATGACCATCGGCCTGGAAGGCCTGCACTACACCATGGAGAACGGCACGTATACCCAGACGGAGGAGCAAGCCGCGCAGTTGAAAGTGGACCGCGAAATCTGGTGCACTTCGCTACTGCCGCGCCGCATCCTGAGCGTCAACTATGGCCAGCCCGATACCCTGACGACGCAGATCACCCGGAAGGCCGTTGAAAACGAGGCTTATGCTGTGGTTGACAAGAGCATGGGCTACATGAGCACCGATATGCGCAACCTTCAGTTGCAGATTGCCACGCTCATCTCCGACGCCCGCGTGAAGTACATCATGGGCCAGATTGACAAGGACGGGTTCGTCGCCGCGCGCGATGCCTGGCTGGCCGCCGGCGGGCAGGAAATCATCGACAGCGTGAACGCCGCCTACCTCGCCCTCAACCCGTAGCATCCGTTCAGGTGTCGGAGGGACGGAGCAGCCGGCCGTGGACGCCCTGCTCTGTCCCTTCCGCCTGCCGGACGGGAAAGCGTCGTACAGAAAGGTATGTAAACAAGCATGACAAGTATCCCGTCTCCGGCTCGCACGGGCTGGAAGCTGCAGCTTCGCAGGGTGTGGAAGTACCGCTGGATTTATTTTCTGCTGATTCCCGGCCTGCTGTACTATCTTTTCTTCCGTCTGGGGCCGATGACCTACCTGCGGATCATTTTCCAAAAATACTCCCCGCAGTTGGAACTGTTGGGTCTGCCCAGCCCCTGGATGAATCCCTGGTACCGCAACTTCGAGGTTTTCTTTTCGTCTCCAGACTTCATTCGTCTGCTGACCAACACGTTGACGCTGGCGCTGCTGAATATCGCCATTTGCTTTCCCTTCCCCATCATCCTGTCGCTGCTGCTCAACGAGATCCGTCGGCCCGCGTTCAAGCGCGGCGTCCAGTCGATGCTGTACCTCCCCCATTTTGTGTCGTGGGCGGTTTTAGCCAGCATCATGATGCTGCTTCTGGGGCCGGCGAACAATGGCATCGTGAACAGCATGCTAAAGGCGGGCGGGCACGAAATGATCCCCTTTCTGGAAAGTTCGCGCTGGTTCCGCCCGATGTACATACTCGAGCTTCTCTGGAAAGAATCAGGCTGGGGAACCATCATCTATCTGGCGGCGCTTTCCGGTGTGGATACGCAGCTGTACGAAGCGGCCGTCATCGACGGCGCGGGCCGCTGGAAGCAGATGCTCCACATCACACTTCCCGCCATACGCTCCACCATCGTCATCATGTTCATCCTCAGCCTCGGCTCGTTTCTGGATACGGGTTTTGAGCAGATCTACCTGATGATGAACGCTCTCAACCGCGATGTGGCGCAGGTGTTTGACACGTATGTGTATGAGGTGGGCCTCTGCGGAACCTTCAAGCCGGTACGGGACGTGAGCACCTACTCCTACGCCGCCGCCGTGGGCATCTGCAAATCCATTGTAAGCACCGTTCTGGTGGTGGCCGCCAATGCGTTTTCCAACGCCGTCGGGGAGGAGGGTCTGTTCTGATGAAACATTCGTCGCAAGAGCACCAATCTCTGGCCGGCAGGGTGTTTGATGTTTTCAACCATGTTTTTTTCATCGCCCTGGGGCTTGTCATGTTGGCGCCGCTTCTGTTCGTGCTGGCAGGCAGCTTTTCTTCCAGCGGGCTGGCGCAGCTCAAGTTCGGCGCTTTCACGTCGGACGCCTATCAGGTGATTGCGCAAAGCAGCCGTACCGTCGGCTCCATCCTCAACAGCCTCATCATCACGCTGGTGGGCACGGCGCTGAGCATCACCGTGACAACGATGACAGCCTACGGTTTGAGCAAGCGCGACCTGCCCGGCCACAGGGGAATGATCGTGTGCGTCGTGTTCTTCATGCTCTTCAATGTCGGCCTGATCCCCGAATATGTGCTGGTGTCAAACGTGTTGCGGCTGAAAAACACATACTGGGCCATCTGGCTGCCCGTGGTCATCTCATCGTCCAGCCTGATCATCATGATGAACTTCTTCCGCGAACTGCCCGCCAGCATTGAGGAAAGCGCCCGCATCGACGGCTGCAACGATGTCCAGACCTTCTTCTACATGGCGTTGCCCATGTCCAAGGCGGCCGTCGCTACCTTCTCCCTGTTTTATGCCGTGTACTTCTGGAACAACTACCTCAACGCCATCATCTATATCGATAACGCATCCCTGTGGCCGGTGACGGTGTGGCTCAGGCAGTTTATCGTGCTGGCGCAGGGCAACCTGCTGGAGGAGGTCGGCGACACCACGCGCGTCTGGATGCCTTCGACGGCTGTGAAATACGCCACGATTGTCGTCAGCACCCTGCCGATTGTCTGCATCTATCCGTTTTTGCAAAAATACTTCGCCAAAGGGGTTCTGATCGGTTCCATCAAGGGATGAGCCGCGGATGGGACAATGCCTGTCGCGTTCGCCACGCGGCTTGGGCAAAGCTCCGCTCGCGCCCGTTTCTGCCAAGAACGGCGGGGATGCGGGGCAAGCCTCGGTGCCGTCACTTCCCGGGCGAATCGTCGGCAGGCGACTCCCGGTGCCAGGGATGCCTGTACGGCTGCCTCCGGTATTCGTGCGGGGTAATGCCTTCGATGCGTTTGAACACGTCGGTAAAGCGGCTGACGGAGACAAGTCCGACCGACTTTGCGATCTGCGCCATGCTCTGGTTGGTTTCACTCAGCAGCACCCGCGCGCGCTGAACGCGCGTCGCGTTGAGGAATGCCATCACGCTCAGGCCGGTAACAGCCTTGAAACTGTGGCCCAGATAAAACTTGCTGATATAAAACTGCGTGCAGATGCCGTCCAGTGTCGTGATGGTGGCCATGTTTTTTGAGATGTACTCCGCGACTTCGTAGATTTTCTGGTGTTTGGGATTGTTGACGATTCGCACGTCGGCCTCAAGCGACAGCGAGCGCTGAAGACTCAGAAAGATTTTTAGCACGTCGCAATAGGTTTCCGCTTCGAAACCAAAGGGCTTGTTTTCCATCAGGCGCCTGATCTCCTCGAAATGCGAGTGAATCACCGCGCTGAATGGGTTGTCCGGCGTGACGATCACCGCGGTCTGGTTGAGGAGATAGTCGAAGTTCAGCCCGAACTGTTTGCTGCATTCCGCCAGAAAATTGGGGTGGACCTCCAGAAGCATGCGTTCGTGAGGCTGGTTTCCAAGAGCGGACGTCTTGTGAATTCGGTCGCTGTTGATGAAGATCACGCAGCCCGCGCCAAGGCGGTACGTGCGATTCTCAACGAAGTACAACCGTTCGCCCCGCGTAAGGTAGTACAGCTCAATTTCCGTGTGGATGTCATGTGCAACCATCACGTAATGGCTGCGAGAGGCGATTTCGAATGTGATATTTTTCATGTTGCCTCATCAGTCCGGCGGAAGCGGCGCGCTGTGATTGGAGAGTCGGATCCGACAATATTATATCGTTTTCATTTTTAGGCTGTCAAGGAGGGTAACAAACCATGCGATACGAGGGTAATTGTGCGAGGGACTTGAAAATCGCCTACATCGGGGGCGGATCGCGCGACTGGGCCTGGTGCCTGATGCGCGATCTGGCGCTGGAACCGCAGATGGAGGGTACGGTCAGGCTGTACGATATCGACCGCAACGCGGCGGAACAAAATGCCGTGATCGGCAACCGCATCTCGGACAACCCGAAGGCAAAGGCACACTGGGTTTATCAAGCCGTCGGCAGCCTCCCGGAGGCGCTTGCCGATGCGGATTTCACGGTCATCTCCATTTTGCCCGGCACGTTTGACGAAATGCACAGCGATGTGCACGCGCCGGAAAAGTATGGCGTTTATCAATCGGTCGGCGACACGACGGGGCCGGCCGGCTGCATACGCGCCCTTCGAACCGTACCCATGTACGTGACCATAGCCGAGGCGATCCGTCGTTACGCGCCCGGGACATGGGTCATCAACTACACCAACCCCATGGCGCAGTGCGTGGCCGCGCTGTATGCGGTGTACCCGGACATCCGCGCCTTTGGCTGCTGCCACGGTGTTTTTCACACGCAGGAACTCCTCTGCGCCATGTTGCGCGAAGATTTCGGAGTCCATGCCACTCGTCGCGACCTGAGCTGTGTTCTCAGCGGGGTCAACCATTTCGCATGGATTACCGCCGCCAGCTATCAGGGGATGGATTTGTTTCCGGGATTCCGGGATTTCGCCCTCAGGCACCGGGAAGCCGGCTTTGATGAAAGCGGTCGGGAGCTATGGAAAACAAACCCGTTCGAAAGTGCGAACCGCGTGACGTTGGATCTGTTCCTGCGTTACGGCGCCGTGCCCGCGGGCGGTGACCGCCATATCTGCGAATTCCTGCCGCCGTGGTACCTGCGCGATCCGGAAACGGTAGCGGCCTGGCGTTTCGGGCTCACGTCGGTCGCGTGGCGGAAGCAAGACCTGAAAGAAAGGCTTGCCCGAAGCGCCGCGCTTTTCGACGGCCGCGAAAGCATGGAGCTCAAGCCAACCGGAGAGGAAGGGCATCTGATGATGAAGGCCTTGCTCGGTCTTGGCGATATGCTCACAAACGTCAATCTCCCCAACCGGGGTCAGGCCGCCGACCTTCCATTGGATGTGGTTGTCGAAACCAATGCCTGGCTCAGCGCGCAGCGTGTTTCGCCGGTCATGGCGGGCAACCTGCCCGACGGCGTGCTGGGGCTTGTGATGCCCCACGCGGTTAACCAGCGCTGCATTTTAAGGGCTGCTCTGTCAGGCGACAGAGAGGCGGCGTTCCGCGCCTTTCTCAATGAGCCTCTGGCGAGGCTGGATCCGGCGGATGCCCGAGCGCTGTTTGACGAGATGTTGGGCAACACCGCGGCTTACGTACCTGCCATGCAGAAAACCTGATCTTTGAAAGGGGATAAATCCATGATGCACATAACGCTCTGTCCGGATGCAGCTGTGTTGGGCCTGAAAGCGGCGCAAGAAACCGCGCAGATTTTGAGGGAGGCGATTGGGAGAGACGGTTTCGCCCGGATCATCCTGTCCACGGGCGCCAGTCAGTTTACAACGCTGGACGCGCTCGTGGGCCAGCCAGGTATCGACTGGCAAAAAGTCGAGATGTTTCATCTGGACGAATATGTCGGGCTTTCGGCGACCCATCCCGCTTCCTTTCGGAAATACCTGAAGGAGCGTTTCGTCGACCGGACAAATGTTGGAAGCGTCCACTACGTCGACGGAGCCCCCGGCTGCATCGGCACGCTCACCCGGGAGCTGGACCGCGCGCCCGTGCACGTCGGCCTCATCGGCATCGGTCAGAACGCCCATGTCGCCTTCAACGATCCCCCGGTCGATTTTGAAACCAGGGACGCCTATATTTTTGTGACGCTGGATGACGCGTGCAAGGCCCAGCAGGTGCACGAAGGTTGGTTTCCGTCAGTGGCGGATGTGCCCAAACAGGCCATCAGCATGAGCGTAAACCGCATCCTGCGCTGCCAGAAGATCATCTCCGCGGTGCCATATGCCCAAAAGGCAAGCGCAATCAGAAACACGCTTCAAAGCGAGCTGAGCAACGCCATCCCCGGCACGGTTCTGAAAACCCACCCGCATTTTTCGCTGTATGTGGATCAGGATTCGTTTAGCCAGACGACGCTCACCCGGATCATCCCCGGCAGGGGCGAAACGTCCTTTGATATGACGGTTTGCTGCTGAGAGGGCAGTCGCCGCAAGCACAGGGCGGCGGAGGCGATCCCATATGGCGGCTTTTCCGCTTGTCCACTCCGCGTGTCAGTCCGTCGGCTGCGCGAAAAGGTTGTTGCCGCTCCATCAGGAGTAAGCCGCGGCCTGCGGATATGAGCAGGACCTCGCCTGATATGTCAATCTGCGGGGCAGGGGCAGGCTGAAGCGCGTTCACGATCGGCATCATGTGTTTGAAAACCGTCCGTTCGGGCAGGGTCACACCCCTGCGATGACGCGGGAGGACCGCGGTATTTTTGCGGCCTGATGTTCCCTGATGCCGATGTGATGCAAAAGGTATGTCCGCTTTATAACAGCCTAAGGCGCGGCGGGATTCGCCGCGCCTTAGGCTGTTCAGGTTATCAAAGCGGGCGAGCCGCTTTTAATTACGGATTCTGTTTGCGGCTTTGCCGCAAGCTCTCCGCCCGACTGTCAGAGCCGGTCGATGCGAATTCGCTCGGCGGTTTGCGGCCTTCCGATAACGCCCGAAGAACGAGGCCCTTTCCCAATCTACTGGATTGGCGATCCGCCCCACCCCCCGGCGGAACCGTACCTTTCGGTTTCCTTGACGACAAATCCGTTCTTATACGCCCATCGCGTCGCCTCAATCTCCAGCGCATCGTTATGACTGTTGAGGAATATTACAGCCATAGATACGTCGCCGTACTTGTTCAGCGCTTTACACAAAACTGATTCCGATCCTTCCACGCCCTGATCGATGAAAAAAAGGAACGCCGCGGCCACAACCAGAACATCTTTCTTTTTCAGCCTTTCCAGCAACACCTCGGCGGCCGCTTTGCTTCGGTAATTACTTGTATAGAGGTACAGCGTTTTTGCAGCCCATTTACGCATGTTTGTATTATTGCTTTTCAGTGCTTTGGATAGCGCCTGTACGACGTAATCGCTGTTTATATCGACCAGTGGACTGATGATGTTGCTCACCCAGAGTGAATCGGTTTTCTTAAACGCGGCGATGAGTGTATCTACGGTGGCATTTCCGCCGATCGTCGCACACGCACGGGAAATTGCGTTCCGCCCGTCGTTGCCGGCATAGGGAAGCATTTCGATCATTGGCTTGATGGCGCTATCGCTTCCAAGGCTGCCCAGCGCTGCCGCGATAAATGCTACGCATGAAGTGTCCCCGCTTTTTTTCACGGACTTGAGCATTTTTATGAGCGCATCTACGCTACCGGCATCGCCGACCTCCCCCAACGCCTGTATCAGGTCACGCTTAAACTCGAAATGCTGCATGCTGGCTTCGTTATCCAGCAGGGCAGTAAGTGGGGCG
This sequence comes from Clostridiales bacterium, assembly GCA_012517815.1. GTDB lineage: Bacteria > Bacillota > Clostridia > Christensenellales > Aristaeellaceae > CAXXOK01. Next base: position 14,153 of record JAAYUF010000132.1, on the reverse strand, counting down.
GCCGCTTGATTGTTGCCAAGCATCCGCAACGCGCATACTGTCGCGTACTGGATCTCCCAATCTGTATCCTGCAGGAACGGAAGCAGCGCGTTGAATGCCTTCGACCCCTTGATGCATCCAAGCGCTTGGATGATGAATCGTTGATCGGTTTTTTGCGACAGCTGACTAATGAGACGTTCGGTCATGGCTTCGCGTCCCTGCTGTGTTATGGCTTTTGATATCTTGATGAAGCAGGAAACCGATGCCTCAAGGTCATCCATCCCCAGTGCATAACCGAGCATCGCTTCGATAGCCCGATCATCGGCGATGCCTGCCAGGGTTTGTAGCGCTTTCGACTTGTCATCGGTACTGCTTGCTTCATTCTGAAGAACGCCGATCAACGCGTCTTCTTCGCATTCATCGGCCACCCCGGAAACCGTGGCTTCCGAAAACGACGCATCGGTAGTATTTGGAGCGGCTAAGGATGTAGCCACCGCGCTAAGAGGGTTCAGTGCGATAAGAACAACCGCACACAGGTAGATGACGATGCGCAGCGCATGATGAGTTGACTTTGGCATTGCTTGATACTCCCTCTCTGAATGCGGGACGATGCGCTATGATGAGCCCGCCCCGATGCCCTCTGTGTTGCCTGCCGTGCCGACAGGCAAAGCTGTGGTTGGCTCGTTCAGCACTTACGTCGGGATGTGATTGTACCCACACAAATTGCGGTCTTTCGTTTCCGTAGCATACCGATTCATTTCTCCAACGATCAGTTCGGTATCGCCGTGCGTCAGTTTGCATTTCTCGGAGGTTTGATGCGAGATTTTTGTTTATGATATCACAAACGCACAGTCATGATCAATACGAAAGAGAACACTCCCTGGCGATTTTGTGTATGACTAGCAGTCTTTTCTAGCATCATGAGGATATGATGCACTGATGTTGGAGGAGATCGTTATTGCAGGAAAAATCGTGGAAAAGGACGCCACGGTAAAGGTGGCCCGGCAGCGGTGGAGCGTGCTGGAGACGGCAGAGACGCTGGGGAACATCTCGGAGGCATGACGCCGCGGCGGCATGGACCGCACGAGCTTCTACGAGTGGAAACGACGTTTAGTTGTACAACAAACATCAGCAGGAAACATGGGGTCGGGGGCGCGCACGAAAAGTTGGACTCAGGCACTGAGCCCCATGCTTTTCGTCCGCACCCCCGACCCCGATGGATGGTTTTTGGTCATCCTGAACTGCAGGCGCTACCTGTGGGGCAGGCCTGCCGAACCCGTGATTGCTCCGCGGCCCTGTCCGATTTGCAGCCATAAACGCCGCATTCTCACGGGGCTTTCTCACGCGGTGTTGCCACGAAGCCCGACATGAACCCGCTACGCCTTTCCTTCCGCTCCTCGTCACAGCGGAGGATCACCCGTGAGCCTTGATGCCTTCATGATTGGCTGGGATTCGCCGCGCGATGGGTGTCAAAATAGCGGTTCATCACGCTGTTGTCGTGCGGCTCGTACAGATCGCGGCCCTGGGCGACGGCCAGGGAATAGGCGATGGTCTGCACAACGGCCGCGAACACCAGGCAACGGACGCTTCCGTCGCAGGCGAAGGGCAGATCGTGCGCGTCCAGCGTACCCGCGCCGATCAGATAGCCGTTGTGATGCTCGTTTTTCATGTAGGAGGCCAGCGAACGGGCCTTGTCGTTGTCAACGCCGCCATCGTTGAGCACGAGGACGCAATGGCGCTGTGTGTAGCCGAAATTCGGGCCATGCAGCCCTTCCTCCAGTTCGCAGGCCAGCGTGACGATCTGCGGGGTTTCCCATTGCTTCACGGCGGCTTCCAGGGCCACGCCGTACAGCGCGCCCGACCCGGTAAACAGCAGGCAATCGGAACGGAGCATGGGACGGCGTTCCTTTTCCAGCCACTGCCGGGTTTGCTCCACCACGGGGAGAATCTGATCCGCCGCAAGCAGCGCGTCGCGCAGGAAGGCTTCCCGACCGCCCGGCGTCGTCGCGCCGGTGCGCTCGCCCACCCACAGGCCCAGCAGCATCAGGCTCAGCACGGAGGTGCTGTAGCCGATGGTGCGCATGGGGTATTCCTCCTGGCCGCAGCCCATGTAGAGGTAGGCGTCCGCCTCCCGCGAGATGGGCGTATCGGCCGCTTCGGAGATCGCAACCGTCGCGTACCCAAGCTGTTTGGCCAGCGCCAGCGCTTCCCGGGTCAGCGCGCTGGTGCCTGTTTGCGAGATGAACACATAGAGGGCGTTGGGGTTTCTCACCGCCTGATCATGCAGAAATTCGCTGGGCAGAACGGGCGTAACCCGAACCCCGGACAGCTTCTGCGCGGGAAAACGCGCCGTGACGCCGGCGGTGTTGGAGGTGCCGCAGCCCAGGAACACCAGCTCGTTCCAGCTGCCAACGGCGTTGCCGTAGCGCGCTTCCAGCGGCGCAATCACGTCCGCCCGGCGGGCAAGCATTTCACGCATCCGTTCAGGAACCCGACGGATGCAATCCAGCATACTGACCATCAAAGGATCATCCTTTCCGTTTGGCTTGTGGCAGGGGAACCGGCGGATCCGGCGTCGGCGTGCGTGCCGGCAGCCGGTTTGGCCGCTGCCCGGCGTGTGCGTGGCACAGGCAGGCGCCGGCGGCTCTCATGCTTGCGGGGGCACGGCGGACCAGGGCGCATCGGTCGCGGCGACAGACCGCCTTTGACGGCCACGGAATTTTCTTGGCGCCGGAAATGAGGCGAACGGTGTGGCAAACACGCCGCCCGGCGTACGAGAGATCGGCGCGCGGGGTGTGCCGCGCGCAGCCGTGCGATGGCAGGGAAATGGGGCGGTTCCAGAGCGTATCGTATCGGCCGCATACCGCGCATTCATCCGGCGCGGTAGGGGGTGGGAGTTCATACAGGGGAGGCAGACCGGAGCCCCGGCACCCCGGCGCTCGGCATGTCCGGCGCTTCAGGACGTGAACCGTCCTACAGGACACGGACGGTACTCCGGGTGGCGCGCCGAACCCGACGGTTTGCCCATCCGGGCGGAGCGGGGATTGTCGGGTATTGCCTGAAAAGGGATGAACCGGTTTACCCTTTACCGCTCGCGAACCGTGCCGTGGTCTTTGAGCTCGGTTTTCAGCACGATCCGCTCGGTGGCCTTCTGCGGGTCCTCAACCCGGCGCAGGCAGAGCTGCGCCGCCTGAAAACCGGCCTGTTCCAGCGGCTGCTGTACGGAGGTAACGGTGCGTATCCCCAGCCGGGCGGCGACGGCGATTTCGTTGTCGTACCCGACAATCGATATATCCTCCGGCACGCGCAGCCCGGCCTCCTCCAGCGCCCGCATCGCGCCGAAGGCCAGAAAGTCGGTGGGCAGAAACACCGCGTCGGGCGCTTCGCCTTGCTCCAGCAGGCGTTTCATCTCCACATAGCCTTGTTCCAGGAACACCTTTTCCCAGCCGATGGGCTGGCGGCGGTTGTCCGGCAGGGCGGAGTAATCGGGGAACACAATCCTGTTGCGGTCCACGGGCAGGTTGTGGTACTGCAGGGCGTTGATGTACCCCTGCATCCGGTCCACCGTGGTTTTCAGGTTCATGTTGCCCGCGATGTGCGCAATCCTGCGGTGCCCCTGCCGGATCAGGTGCTGTGTGGCCTCAAACGCGCCGCCCACGTTGTCGATCACGATGCGGTCGGTTTGCGCGGCGCTCAGGTCGTTTTCGATCAGCACGAGGGGGAAGTTCGTCTGGGACAGGCGGATGATCAGTTCGTCGTTGTACACCTGGGAGCCGAAGACGATCACGCCGTCCGCGCGCCCCTGCGTGAGGTAGTTCATCTGGCGCTTCTTGCGCTGAATATCGCCAAAGGAGCTGGTGTAGATGAGCGTGTACTTGTCGCCGCCCGGCGCGTCCAGCGCGCCCAGTTCCAGGCCCTTGATCAGCGAGATGGCCACGTCGCTGTCGATCAGCTCCAGCAGCACGCCGATGCTGTACGTTTTCTGCGTGACGAGGGAACGGGCCAGCGCGTTGGGCGTATAATGGAGCGTGTCAATCGCTTCAATGATCCGTTTGCGGGACTGTTCGCCGACGCCCGATTTTCCATTGAGGTAACGTGACACAAGCGCTTTGCTGACGCCGGCCAAAGCCGCCACGTCCGATATGGTCGTATTCACTCGATCGCTCCATTCTGCCTAAACCCTTTTACCCCATCATCATACCCAAAGAATGGAACTTTGTCAAACTTTCCGCCGATCCAACCACCTCTTTGCGTAGCGTCGGCCTGTTCCGGGCGCGCGGTGTGTACCGTTTACACCGGTCTGCCTTGGTAGAAGGCGGGCAGGTAGGGGCGGTTGACCTCCAGCAGCTCCTCCAGCATGGGCAGGGCTAGATCGTAATCCATGATGAGCGGGTGCGCCAGCAGGGCGAACAGCGCCTTATCGCGGCTGCCTTCCACGGCGGCCTCAACCGTGAGGGATTCGTAGCTTTTCACGGCGCTCACCAGCCCGCGCACGCTTTCGGGGAAACCGGTGAAAACGGTGGGGGTCGCGCCCGTCGCGTCCACCAGGCAGGCGGTCTCGATCACCGCGCTGTCCGAAAGGAAGGGCACGGCGCCGCGGTTTGGGACATTGCACACCGCAAAGGTGCTGTCGTTATACGCGATGGCGCGAATCACGCCCAGCGCTATTTCGGCATAGTCGCCGCCGCCGCGCCGGCTCAGCAGGGCGGGTTTTACGCACACGGCGGGGTCGGCGTACTGCGCAAACAGCTCCTTTTCAATGGCCAGCACCTCTTCGCCGCGCGTTTTTTCCGCGGCTTTGAGCGCCTTGACCTTGTGACGGCAGTTGTGGAAGTAGGGCAGGTAGAGGCTGGGCAGCAGCTTCATGCGAACGGTCAGCTCCGGGTTGACGCCGCAGGTTTGCGCGATGCCCCGCCATTGCTCCTCGGTGATCGGCTCGCCGTCCACGGTGATGTTGTAGCTGAAGTTGAAGTGGTTGAGCCCGAAGTATTCGTAGCGCACCCGATCGTGCGCGATGCCGTAGGTTTTGAATAGCATGTTGGCGGGATGCCGCCCGCCGCCGCACAGCGCGATGAAACGCGCGCCGGTGTAGCGCGTGACCGCCTCGGCCACGATGCCGGTGGGGTTGGTGTAGTTGATGATCCAGGCTTTGGGGTTGATCCGCTCCACATCGCGGGCGATTTCCAGCATCACGGGAATGGTCCGAAGCGCCTTGGCAAAACCGCCGGCGCCGGTGGTTTCCTGCCCCAGCAGGCCGTAGCGCAGGGGGATTTTCTCATCGTTCACGCGGGCCTGATTGCCGCCCACGCGAATCTGCGTGACCACGAAATCCGCGCCGTCGATGGCTTCCAGCCGGTTGAGCGTGCCGGTGACCCGCACATCCAGGCCGATCTGTGAAAGGAACCGGCGGGTGAAGCCTTCCATGATCGACAGCCGATCGGCGTCGATGTCGCTCAGGCGCAGCTCCGATACTTGCAGGGTATCGCGCATTTGCCCCATCCTATCCAAAAGCTCCGGCGTGTAGGAGCTTCCCGCCCCGATAATCCCGATGCGAATGGGTTTCAAACGTTTCCCTCCTTGGCCGTACTCATGAAAACTTGGGCGCGGCGCGAGCCGACGCCCAAGCTTTTCATTTCCGGGATGGGTTTATTCGTACAGGGCCTTCTTGGCGGCGATTTCGGTGTTCATGTACGCGGTCAGCTCGTCGATGCCGGCCTGTTTGGCGTTGCTGCGAAGGTCGGTCAGGTTGGCTTGGAACGCTTCCACGCTGTCGGAGAGGATCAGCTTGGAGGTCCAGGTCTTCATCATGTCCTTGAGCTTGGCGGCGGTCACGTACTCGTCGCTGTCGGGATCCTTGGGCTCGGCCAGGGTGTACCACGGCTCGCACACGATGCGTTCGCGAATCTTGGCGTAGGTGTCCTGGTACTCCTGCGGCAGGGCGCACGTGCGGCTGATGGCCTCGATCAGGCCGGTGGTGCCGAAGTAGAAGTTGGTGTTGTACTTGGTGGCGAAGACTTCCTCATCCGCCGTGGCGTCGATCCATTCCTGGCTGAACACCGGCACGCCGTTTGCATCCAGCGTGTACTCGACGCCCTCGCGGCCGCACATGCTCAGCATCGCGCCTTCGGGGGAGAACAGGTAGCGCATCAGCTTGATGGCCGCTTCGGGGTCCTTGCAGTTGCGGGAGATGAAGGTGCCGCACCAGCCCAGGTTCGCCAGCCGGTATTGGGCGTCGGCGCCCAGCGGGTTCATTTCCAGCACGGTGAAGTTCGCGTTGCCGGTAGCCTCGCGGCCCATGGTGGTAAAGGTGCGCGCGTAGCCCTGCGTGCTGTTGACGTAGGAGAAGGTCTTGCCGGAGTAGAAGTTGCCGTCCGCGGTGGACTCGTCGTAGGCGAAGCTGTCGGGGTTGATGTAGCCCAGGCGGTAATACTCGTTGAGCTTACGGGTCATCTTCTCGAAGTTGTTGCTGTCGATGACGTGCCGGTAGGCGCCGTCGGCGGCCTGCACCCAGTCCGTGTGCGGGGTGATGGCAAACATCGCCTGGAAGTACTGCAGCCCCGTCACCGGGCCGTAGCACATGATCTCCATCTCGGGATACTTTGCATGCACGGCGGCGTAGAGGGCGTCCAGCTCCTCGATGGTGGAGAAATTGGCGGCGTCAAAGCCGAGCTCCTTGGCGATGTCCGCGCGGTAGCACAGGGTGCCGAAGCTGGGCACGCCGGCCTTGGCGCTGCGCCACTGTTCGGTGGTGAACGCGTGGCTGAACAGGAAGTAGTAATCGCCGTCGGTGGAATAGGCGCTGGCGTTGGCGATGGCCACGGGATCCGGCTGCCAGTCCGGGCAGTATTTTTCGATCAGCTCGGAGTAGGAGTAGCACAGATCGGCGTTGGAAAGCCGGCTCAGTTCCTGGTCGGTAAAGGTGAGATCCATCAGGTCGCCGGAGGCGATCATCAGGCCCAGCTGGCTTTCGTCGATGGCGCGGGTGGGGGTCAGCGTAACGTCGGTCGCCGCGCGGATGGCGTCGGGGATGATGCCGATGAACTCATCGGTGGGGTACCAGGTGTGGTTAAGCCACACGGTCAAGTCGGTCTCGGCAAACGCGGGAGCCGCAAAGCTCAGCAGCATCGTCAGGACCAGTGCGAGGACGGCAGCCTTCTTCATGGTGGGAACCTCCTTTATTACTATCTGCGCACAGGCGCAAATGTTTACCCCTTGACCGAGCCGATGGTCAGCCCGGTGACAAAGTACCGTTGCAGGAACGGGTAGATCATCAGGATGGGAATCACGGAGATCATCATCGCGGTAACGCGCACCGCCAGCGGATCCACCTTGCCGCTGGCCGCCGCCTGCGCGGCCGCCACGGCGCTGGAGGGCACGTTGGCCTGGTTGATGGTTTCCATCAGCAGATAGCCCATGGTGCGAAGCGCCTTGTTGGAGATGAAGAAGGCGGAATCGAACCAGGCGTTCCACTGCCCCACGGCGGAAAACAGCAGGATGGTGACCACTAGCGGCAGCGAAACCGGCAGGATGATGGAACGGAAGATGCGCATCTCCGTTGCGCCGTCCAGCTTGGCGCTTTCCTTGAGGGCTTCGGGAATCTCATTGAAAAACGAGATGGCGATGAAGATGAAGAAGGTGTTGAGCGACGGCGGGATGATGTACACCCAGAAGGTGTTGAGCAGGCCCAGGTTTTTCAGCAGCACGTAGTAGGGGATCAGGCCGCCGCTGAAATACATGCTGAAGATGATGACGGCCATGTACGCCTTGCGGAACAGGAGCTTCTCATGGCTCAGGCCGTAGCTTACCAGCATGGTGAACAGCGTGGTGATGGAGCCGCCCGCCACCGTGCGCAGAACCGAGATCAGGAACCCGCGCAGCCACGTGGCATCGCGGAAAAACTCCATGTAGTTGTCCAGCGTCCACACGCGCGGCCAGAAGTACATCCCGCCCCGGCCGGTATCCAGCGAATCGTTGAGCGACAGCACCAGCCCGTACCAGAACGGGTAGGCGCACAGGAAAAACACGATGGCCAGCAGCAGGTAAATCGTCGTATCGACTACGACATCCTCGCGCGTGCGGCGGATATGGTTACGGATGCTTGTCACGCTGCCGCCTCCCTAAAACAAACCGTGGCCGGTGGTGGATTTGGAAACCGCGTTGGTGGAAAACACCAGGATCACCGATACGACCGACTGAATCATGCCGATGGCGGTCGCGTAGGAGTACCGCCCTTCGGACAGGCCGATGCGGAAGCTGTACGTCTGGAAAATATCGGACGCGGCGCGGTTGGCGGTGTTTCCCAGCAGGTAGCACTGTTCAAACGTCGAGCCGCCCAGCCCGCCGCCCAGCAGGTTGCCGATCGCCAGTATGAGCACCACGGTAACGGTGGGCGCGATGGAGGGAAGCGTGATGTGGCGGATGCGCCTGATCCGGCCCGCGCCGTCGATCATCGCCGCCTCATACAGGGACGGGTCCACCCCCGTGATGGCCGCCAGGAAGATGATCGCCCACCAGCCCATCTCCTTCCAGATGCCGGTGCCGATCACCAGCCCCCAGAAATAGTCCGGGGAGGAGAGGAAGAACCGCGGTTCGCCGCCCAAGGCGACGATCACCTTGTTGACGACCCCCTCCTGCGTGGTGAAGAACTGCAGGCAGAAGCCCGCCACCACCACCCAGCTGATGAAGTAGGGCAGGTAGCTCGCGGTTTGCACCAGGCGCTTGACGGCCTTGTTGCGCGTTTCGCTGAGGATTACGGCCAAAAGCAGCGGCACCGGGAAGGTAAACAGCATCTTGAGCACGCTGATGCCCAGGGTGTTTCGCAGCAGCTCGTTGAAGTTATAGTCGGTTACAAACTCGGCAAACCATTTCAGGCCGACCCACGGGGCCGTGAAGATACCCGCGTAGCCCGTCTGGATCTTGTACTTCTTAAAGGCCATCAGCAGGCCGGACATGGGCGTGTAGTAGAAAACCAGGATAAACGCGACGCCCAGCAGCGCGAACAGCTGCAGGTAGCGCTGCTCCCACAGGCGTTTCCAGAGGCTGCTTTTTCTCTCCCGCACGGGGTTCAGCTCCTTTCTCAAAAACGGACCAGCGAGAACCGCGCCGCGGTCTGCTCGATGTGCGGCCACCACGCGCCCTGCCCCGCGGGGTCCAGCGCCATTTCGTAGGCGCCGACCACGGGCTCGTACACCGCCTCCACCACGCAGGCGCGGGGGGCGACGCGGTGCACCTCGGTGCGGATGGCGTCCACCATCACCGTGGAGTTGGCTTTGAAGATGCCGCCGCTCAGCACGATATCCGCGGGTTCGTCGATAAACCCGAAGCGCTTGAGCGCGGTGGTCGCGTAGCGGCTGACGGACAGCCCGAACTCGTACTGCGCCTGGAGCGCGACCTCGTCGCCGTTCATGGCTTCCTCATCCACGATCACGGCAAAATCCTTCAGGGGCCGGTGCATCGAGCCGCGGCTGAAATCCAGAAGCATCGGCAGGATGTCGTCATACGCGAAAAAGTCAAGGGCGCGCCGCTTCAGGCTGGTCTGCGGGCCCATGCCCGTCATGGAGCGGAACACGCCCTCCATCGCCCGGGTCGCCAGGCTTTTGCCGCCGTCGTCGACGCTTTCGGTATAGTTGTTGTAAATCCATACCAGCTCGCGCCTTTTAAGCACGGCCGCGTTAAAGGAGGTGCCGGCGCACAGGATGACGGCGTTGGGGCTTTGCGACCCCGCGTACAGCGCGGGGACGCAATCGTTGTAAACCGATATGGCCGAGGACGGGAACAGCACGCCCAGCTCCCGGGAGAGCTCCTCGAACTCCTCGGGCCAGTTGGCGCCGGCCATGCCCGCGCTGACGCGGTCGATGCGGTCGACCTGCCCGGGGGCGAACCCCGCCGCCCGCAAGGCGTTCGCGGCCGCTTCGGAAACCGCCTGCATGGCCTTGTCCATGCCAACGAGGAAGTGGCACGCGCCGTCGCCCAGGCCGGTGCCGAGGATTTGGCCGTGCTCGTCGCCAATCAGGGCCTGGGTCTTGGAGCTTCCCTGGTCGATTGCCAGTATCATGTCCTTACCACCTAACCATGGTTATTAAAACGATTTACATTTCGCGGATATCATAGCGCGTAAACGGCGATATGTCAACCACAAAATGCAGAATTGTGAAAACGATCTACCATGACACATCGCAAATCCTCACCAAATTAGCTTGCATTGCGCCCTTTTTGGTTCGGATTGTGCCATGACATCCATTATTTTAAGATATACCGGTTAACACGGCTGGGCGAGATCGGCGAGGATCGACAGCCAGCGCGCGGCGGGCGTCGTCCATACCTCTTTGTAGGTGGCGTTGTTCATCTGCGGCCAGTAGGGCGCGTCCTCATCGTCCAGCGTTTGCACGCCCACGGGCAGCTCGCCCGCGGCCTCCCCGGACATGGCGGCGTACTGCTGCGCGTAGCGATCGCCCTCCCCGTACATCAGGGATTGTCGAAACGGATTGACGCCGATGTTCCACCCAAGCTGGCGCTCGGCGTCCAGCAGCAGCGAGCGGTCGCCCAGCGCCTTGGCGCACAGCGCCATGGCCTTGCCCATGGAAAGCAGCACGGCGTTGTTGCCCTTGAAGGAGAACCATACGGGGAAATGCCTGAGCGTGTAACCGTCGCCGACGTCCGTGCCCGCCTCCAGCTGTCGGGCGTAATGCGCGTAGGCTTCGTCGCCGGTTTCCAGATGCTGGCGCGCGAAACTGTCCCGGTCGTCGCGCTCCTCCAGCCGGTACAGGCCGGCGGGCGCCATCCCGTAGGGGCTGGCAAGGCGCATGAGACCGCGCAGATAGTCCGCGTGCCGCGAGAGCGCCTCCAGCCACGCGCCGGCCTTGGGGTGCTCCGGCATGGCGCGCAGGGCCTCGGTCAGCGCCTGGGCGAAAATCTGGTCGCGCGCCTGATGGCTGAAATGCATGATGGAAACCCGCTGCGTATTGCGGTAGAAGAAGCCGCCCCGCTCAAAGCGCGGCCCGGCCGGAGCGGTATGCTGGCAGGCCAGCACATAGTCCAGCGCCTGCGCGGCGTGGGCGGCGTACTGCGCGTCGCCGGTCGCCTCCAACAGCAGGGACGCCGCCAGCGCGACGGTCGCCTGAAAGGCGCTTTCCGAGGTCATCCAGCTGTGCTCCCAGTAGATGGGCGGGCGCTCGTTAAAACCGGTCTGCGAAAACCGTTCCCGCGCGAAGCCGAAATCCGCAACGGCGCACCGCAGCGCCGTGGCCGACAGGCCCGGATCCTCCCGGGTGAGGCGCATGGCGCAGTAGCATTCGACGGCCGCGCACAGGAAGTTTTCGTAGGCGTTGTTGTGCAGGCGCGCGGTGATGTCGTCCGCGTCGCCGGTAAACCCCTGCGACCACATGGCCGTGCCCACGCTGGTGGCGCGATACCCGTCGCCAAAGCGGCTGCGCAGCACATAGTCCAGCCCCCACAGCCCCTCCTCCTGAAGGCGGAGCCTTAAATCCAACTGGTCCTCCGGCAGGGCCTGCGCCAGCTCAAACAGCGCCCACGTAACCTCCGCGGACTGGATCAGCTGCTGGGAGAGATCGCCCGCGTCATGCCAGCCGCCGTTGAACACAAACCGGCGGCCGCCGTGCCGGGCAATCACATCCCGGTGGCACGTCTGGTGGATGCCCGGCACGGGATACCCGCAGCGCTCGCAAAACAGGAAGTTGACGGTTTTCCACGCGGAGGGCAGCCATATGGTTTCACTCACGCTAAAAGGGGAGGTGACCGTTTCGCCCACGCGCAGGCGGTAGCGCCCCGCGGCCTCCAGCGCGGTAAAATCCAGGACGCACAGGTCGTGAAAGCCGCTGGGCGCAAGCCTGCCCGTGAACCGCGCAACGCCCTGCAAATCCTCCACGGCGAAGGGTTCGCCCGCGTGGGAAAGCATCAGCGCGATTTTGCGCGACAGGGGCCGATACCCGCTGAAACAGTGGACGATCTCGCCCGGGGCGGGCTGCCAGCCCACGGCGATTTCAGGCGTTTCGATGCGCTCCAGCGCCATATCCCACACTTCGGCGGTCAGCCGGTTGCCCAGGCCCGCGTCGGTCTCGCAGCCGCCGCAGTAAAACTGCACGCCGACGCCCGTCATCCGGTCGCGGGGCAGGGTGGGCATTTCCACGCAGATGCGTTCCGTCCGCCCCGGCTGCAGATTGACGGCATGAAAGCCGTCCCGGTTGTAAGGATCGGGCAGCCTGATCCGGCCTTCGTTTCGCAGGCAAAGCCGCGCGCAAACCTTGCGCACGCCCTGAGCCTCCACGCGGAGGGTGAACGAAATGCGGTTGTAGCCCTCCCAGTTCTCGCCGGGGATCAGGCAATCCGCGCCGAAGAGGCCGTAGTTGCTGCAATCGCCCAGCTCCAGCTCGCCCTGCGGGCGGCGCGGGCGATACAGCGGCGCGGTGATCACGATCCGCCCGTTTCGTCTGGCGACTTCGCATTCCCCGGCCGCCGCCCAGCGGTTGGATTCCTGCATCAGGCTCCGACTTTCTAAAATCGGTTTACACAGGCCCTGAGCCTCCAGCGACCGTTCCTCATGCAAGGGCAAGGGGCGGTGAACCCATGCGGACGCCCGCAGCTCCTGTTGGAAAGTTGTCATGGCAGTCGTTCCTCCCAGTGCGGGCTTTAGTGCTTTCCATACGCCCGAATGTAGTGTATAATCGATTGGTAGCGGTACCAAAACTGAGTTGCCAAGAGGTGTTTTTGTGAAAACCGACCTGACGATCTATGAAATTGCCAAGGAATGCGGCGTATCGGTTTCGACCGTTTCGCGGGTGCTCAACCGCAGCAGCGCCGTTTCGGAGAAGACGAGGGCCCACGTGATGCGCGTGATTGATATGAACCGTTTCACACCCAGCGGCATCGCGCGCGCCATGTCCAACCGCACCACCCGCAGCGTGGGCATCATGCTGCCGGATATCACCAACCCGTATTTCTCGGCGCTGTTTTTGGAAATGCAGCGCCACACGCTGGAAAACGGCTACTCCGCGCTGCTTGTAAACACCCTGTACGGCGGATCGTCCCACCAGATCGGCAGCCCGTTTGAGGAGATTCAGTACTTTGAAATGCTCAAGGACAAGCGCGTGGACGGCTGCGTGATTCTGGGCGGGCAGATGGATCTGGATCAGCCTTCGGAATCCTACGTGCGGGCGCTGGACCGGCTGAACCTGTCCCTGCCCGTGGTGGCCATCGGCCAGCCGCTGGAAGGCTGCGACTGCATCTTCATCAACCGCGACCTGGGCGGCGGGGTGGCAAAGCTGATCCGGCATCTGGAAGCGCTGGGCAACCGCCGCATCGCGTTTCTGGGCGGGCAGCGGGGCATCCGGCAGACCACCCAGCGGCTGAAGGTGTACCGAGACACGCTGGACGCGCTTTTGCTGCCGCAGTCGGAGGAGCTCGTGGCGCTTACCGACTATTACAGCGACGGCGGCTATGCCGGCATGCGCGCGCTGCTGGCCCGCGGGCAAAGGCTGGACGCCGTGGTGGCGATCAACGATCAGGTCGCCATCGGCGCCATCCGCGCGATTACGGACGCGGGGCGCTCCGTGCCGCGGGATATCGCGGTGGTCAGCTGCGACGCCTTCCCGGGCGGCGAGTACCAGTGCCCCCGCCTGACCGGCCTCAACCAGCAAAACGAGTACATCGGCAAGGTGGCGATCCGCTCGCTGATGAGCGCCATACAGGGCGGCCGCGAGCCCGTCGACATCCGGCACACGCCGGAACTGATCGTGCGGGAGTCGTGCGGCGCGCCGTACGGGCCGCGCCTCCGGCCCGGGGAGACGCCGCCTGCCGCGCAACCCTGAGCGCGTGAAAGACCGATGCGTTTCCAGGCGGGGCATTCCGGCGCGGCGAAACGGGTTGCGGGCGGACAGGCGCTGCCGGAGGCGCCAAGCCGCTCGGAAAACCCCCTCGGTTTGCGGCAGCCGGGCGGCGGCCGGGCGCGGGTTTCGGCGCGCGGCGGTCCGCGCTTCCGTCAGCGGCGACAATGCCGGCTTTGCCGGCGATCGCCCGGCGGGCCGTCCGGCTGGCCGCGGAAGCGCCGGGGCAAGGGCGGCCCGGAGCCAGACGCTTTCGCCGCGCGCCGCGCCTCAGGCCAATATGCCGGCGATCGCACGGCGGGCCGTCCGGCTGGCCGCGGAAGCGCCGGGGCAAGG
>JAAYUF010000131.1 GCA_012517815.1 Clostridiales bacterium | reverse complement strand
TACCTCATGTCCTGTGTTATGCTGTTCATGAAGGGTAAGGCTCCTTTCGGTTTGTTGGTGTGTTACAACTCAACTATACCGCTTCTTGTCTTATCCTTCATTCCTTTTCTTCGATGTCCAATTTGTATTGTAGTCCTACACACGCACATCGCGCCGGCGGGCGCTTTGCCTTGACCTGCACGCGATAACGTGCTATACTTTATTGTTGCAGACACCATCGAACAGTCGCCACCGGCGGGAGAACGGCAAGAAAGGCTGATACAATGTCCGGACACAGCAAATGGGCCAATATTAAAATCAAAAAAGGCAAGACGGACGCGATTCGCGGCAAGATATTCACCAAGATCGGGCGCGAGATCGCCATCGCCGTGCGCGAAGGCGGCGGCAATCCGGACAGCAACAACAAGCTCCGGGACGTGATCGCCAAAGCCAAGAGCAACAACATGCCCAACGACAACATCAGCCGCAGCATTAAAAAGGCCGCGGGCGAGCTGGGCAACGTGGAATACTTCGAGATCACCTACGAAGGCTACGCCCCCGGCGGCGTGGCGGTGATCGTGGAGTGCATCAGCGACAACCGCAACCGTACCGCCAGCGACGTGCGCCACTGCTTTGCCAAGAACGACGGCACGCTGGGCGTCACGGGCTCGGTTTCCTTCCTGTTTGACCGCAAGGGCGTGCTGGTGGTGGCCCGCGCCGCCGATATGGACGAGGACGAGATGATGATGCGGGCGCTGGACGCCGGCGCGGAAGACATGCAGGTGCTGGACGACGCGTTTGAGATCACCACCGACCCCAACGAGTTCTCCGCCGTGCGCGAGAAGCTGGAAGGCGCGGGGCTGGAGTTCCTCAGCGCCGAGGTGCAGATGATTCCGCAGAACACGGTCGTCCCCACCGAGGAAAACGCCCAAAAGATTCAGTCGCTGCTGGAAATGCTGGAAGATAACGACGACGTGCAGAACGTGTGGCACAACGCCGAGTTGCCCGAGGAGCCGGAAGAGGAATAACCGGCGCGGCCATACGCACGAACCCGCGGCGGGCCAGGGTGATCGGACACACGAAAGAATGACAGAATCACCCGTTCCGGTGTGCCGGGACGGGTGATTTTGCGTTTCGGAGCATGCGCGATTGACTGACGGCAATTCCCGCGCACGGTGGATCGGACAGCGCCCCGGACGGCGACGGGGCCGCTTTGGCGGGGCGGCGCCGCAGGATCGCCGTGGATGTGGCCTGCCGATGTTGTTTCATGGGCCGGATATTGACACATCCTAACAGGGAGCACACGGGCGACTGTCACACCACAGCTGATTTTCGCAGACGGGCCAACAGGCCTATCCGCAACCGCACGCCGGCGGCTCGCCGGACAGGGCGGGACAGGGAAAGCACTGCAGCCCGCAAACCATGACCGCTACAGGATCAGGAGGCGATCCCGATGATCGACGCGAAGGTATCCAAGCTGCTCAACGAACAGGTGAACAAGGAGTTCTATTCGGCCTATCTGTACCTGCATTTCGCCAACTATTTCACCGAGGTGGGTCTGGCGGGGTTCGCCAACTGGTACACCGTGCAGGCAATGGAAGAACGCGACCACGCGATGCTGTTCGTGAAATACATGCAACATAACGGCATCCCGCTGCAGTACGAGGCGATCGCCAAACCGGAGGCCAGCCTGCTCAGCCACCGGCATGTGCTGCTGGGCGGCCTGCAACACGAGCAGTTCGTCACCGCGTCCATCAACGCCATCTACGAAAGCGCCTACGTCGTGCGGGATTTCCGCACCATGCAGTTTCTGGACTGGTTTGTGAAGGAACAGGGCGAGGAGGAAACCAACGCCGCGGACCTGATCAAGAAGCTGGACCTGTTTGGCGGCGATCCCAAGGGGCTGTACATGCTGGATCAGGAACTGGCGGGGCGGGTCTACGGGCCGCCGTCGCTGGTATTGTAAACCGCCCGGAGCCGGCAAGCGCGGGCCGACCTCGGGATGCGGGGGGCACGCCAAGAAAAACGGGCGGCACGCCGAAACCCGGTTACTGTGCAAGAACGCATCAAGCCTCACGAGGGGTTTTCTTCCGCGACGAGGAGCGGAAGCGAAAGCGCAGCGGGGCTGCGCCGGCCTTTCGGGAGGACGTTCTGGGAGAACAACGCCGCCGCGCGGAAGGCGTTCCCGATTTGAAACCGGACAAACCGCCGCCACGGCCAAGCGCACACCCGGCCGCGCGCAGCGGCGGGGGAGCGGGTGCGCCGGCGAACCTGAACAAAGCCGCGCCGGAATCCGGCGCGGCTTTTCGCTGCCTGTAAGGGGATGGGCTTCGTTCGTTACCCGTTGAGGCGGATTGCGGCAAAGCCGCCCGTGATCCGCGAGCGAGCTGTTGCCACGCCCGGCTTTGAGAGTACGGCGCGTAAACCGCCGGACGCCGCCGGGGTTCCGTCGGCGCCGCGGCCGGTGCGCTTACCTTTTCTCAAACGGGTACGCAAAGCCCGCCTGCCTGCGGATTTCGTCCATCACCCGCAGGATGCGGATGGTTTCCGCCATGGGCATCACGGCGCTTTCCGTGCGGCCTTCCCGCACGCAGCGCATGACTTCCTCCGCCTCGTAGGTGTAGCCGTTGCCGCGCACGTCCGGCGCGTAGGTCACGTCAAAGCGCCCGTCCACCTGCAAGGACGCCTCGTGGCCAAATACGAAATCCCGCATACGGATGCGCCCCTGATCGCCGTAGATCCACGCGTCGCTCTGCATGGAGGTGCGAATGGCGGCGTTCACCGAGGCCATGCGGTCCCCGCCAAAGGAAATCAGGCCCATGAACTGCTCGTCTACGCGCGTTTCGCCTATGGTGAGCATCCCGTGCACGGCCTCCGCTTCCCGCCCGGCAAAGGCCATAAACGCCATGGAAATCGGGTAGATGCCCGCGTCCAGCAGCGCGCCGCCGCCCAGCAGGGGGTTGAGCAGCCGCGCTTCGGGCAGCCACGGCGTTACGAAGCCGAAGTTGGCCTGCACCAGCTTAACCCTGCCGATCTGCCCCTCGGCGATCCACCCGGCGGCGCGCTTGATGGCCGGCATGAAGCGCGTCCACATCGCTTCCATGAAAAACGTGCCCTTCGCGCGCGCGGCCGCAGCCATTTCTTCCATTTCCCATGCGGCGATCGCCACCGGTTTTTCGCACAGCACCGCCTTGCCGGCCGCGATGGCGGCAAGCGCGATCTCCCGGTGCGTAGAGTGCGGCGTGCCGACGTACACCACGTCCACCGCCGGATCGTCCAGCGCTGCGGCAAGCGAGCCGTAGCCCCTGTCAAGCCCGTACTCCCGCGCGAAGGCCTCCGCATTTCCCGCCGTGCGGGATACCGCGCACACCGGGCCCACGCCCTCCGCGGCGCGCAGCCCGACGCAGAACTTGCGCGCGATTGAACCCGTGCCTACCAGCGCCCATCCGATTTTCCGTTCCATCAGAAACCCTCCCCGGCGGCCCTTTCGGCCGCTAAATCCGATAGCATGATGAGGACCGCGGCGGTCCGGCTTTGCGGGCACGGCGCGCCGCACGCCTCGTCCGCGAACGCGCGTGGCGGGTTTGCTTCGTCCGTGATCTGCCGGGCGGTTACGCCGGTTTGAACTCCGCGAACACGTGTCGCCGGTTTGCTTCGTCCGTGATCTGCCGGGCGGCCACGCCGGGTTTCAGCTCCGCGAACACGTGTCGCCTGTTTGCTTCGTCCGTGACCTGTCGGGCGGTTACGCCGGGTTTGAACTCCGCGAACGCGAGCGGGCACCGTCAGCCGACCGAGCCGTGCTCCACACGCCTTGCGGCGCCCGGCGGCCGGCCCGCAGCGCCTTTGAGCATCCCGCTCGCGCGGCGGGGGCGCGGGACGCTCGAACGCGGTTTGCGGCGCGCCATCGCGCCGTTCCTCCGCGCTTTTGGCGATGCCCCGCCGCAGCGGAGCCGGGGCCAAGGCGAAGCCCTTGCACGGCCGCGGAGGTTCCCCCGTAAAAGGGGACAGGCACCCCGCGCTCTGCCCGACCCGTCACTCGCGCCCACCGGCGCGCTCGCCCTGGGGACAGAATACGCGTCGGCTGGCGTCCTCCGCCTCGAGCTCCGGGGGTGGAGCAGCACATGGAGCCGCGCGCATTCGAGATGCCCGCACGGGGCGCGCCGGAAAGGATGCTCCGCCGAAGCCTTCGGGCGTCCGAAAATCCCCGGAAATTGTCACGCGGCGGCCGTAACGCGGGCCTGCCCCTCAGACGACGGCTGTCCGATGATCCGGCGCGCTTGGCCCGTTTCGATTGTAAACCATGGGCGCCTCCTTCTCAAGGGCTCCTTCGCCCGTGACTTTGGCGCGAACGCTCGACGCAGGCAGGTTTCGCTTTTGCTTGCGCGTCCCGTTGCGGAGGATAACCGCCCGTGAACCGTGCCGCATGGATGGA
Source organism: Clostridiales bacterium (assembly GCA_012517815.1). Lineage (GTDB taxonomy): Bacteria > Bacillota > Clostridia > Christensenellales > Aristaeellaceae > CAXXOK01. The sequence continues at coordinate 16,044 of JAAYUF010000131.1, read as the reverse complement.
CAAACCGGCATCAGGCCTTCGGCGCGCCCTCCGGGGCGCCATTGCGCCGCGCGCGCTTTCCTTTGGGCTTGGGTTGCGGCAGGGCGCAGATGGTCGTATCCATCAGTTCCCGGAGAAAGCGCCCGTCGTCGGGGTTCTCGACGCACAGGTAATCCTTGGCGCCCGGATAGGGCGGGGCGTAGACAAGCGCCCCGCGCGCCCTGAGCAACGCCTCCCCGGCCGGCGTGGGCTTCAGGTAGAGCATGCCGTCGCAGATCATCGCGAAAAACATGCCCGCGCAGTGCAGGCCGTACTCCCCGAACATCTTGCGACAGGTCACGCCCCGCTTTTCTCCGCCGAACTGTTCCAGAATGAATGCGGCAAATTCCGCTTTGGTTGCCATGAAGGGTTTCCTCCTTTCGCACACAAACCGCCCTATGGAAACGGACGCCAAACGGCCGCTGCGCGCACCGTGCGGCAGCGGCCCTTGTTTCATTACTCGTCCAGCAGCGCCAGATCGGGGTCTTCCTCGGCGATCTGCTTGTCCGCCTCGACCAGTTCCTCCTCGACGGTCTCGCTGGGAGCGCCGGCCTTGCGGTTGGCAAGCTCCGCCATGGCTTCGTCGCGGATGATCTTATCGATCTTGGCGGCAATGTCGGGGTTGTCCTTGAGGTACTGGCGCGCGTTCTCGCGGCCCTGACCGATGCGCTGATCCTCGTAGCTGAACCAGGCGCCGCTCTTGTGGATGATGTCGCGGTCGACCGCCATGTCCAGCAGGGTGCCGTCCTTGCTGATGCCCTCGCCGTAGATGATATCGAACTCCGCTACCCGGAAAGGCGGCGCGACCTTGTTTTTGACTACCTTGACCTTGGTGCGGTTGCCGATGACCTCCGTGCCGCTCTTGAGCTGTTCGCCGCGGCGCACATCCAGCCGGATGCTCGCGTAAAACTTGAGCGCGCGCCCGCCGGTGGTGGTTTCGGGGTTGCCGTACATCACGCCGACCTTCTCGCGCAGCTGGTTGATGAAAATGGTCACGGCGTTGGTCTTGCTGATCACGCCGGTCAGCTTGCGCAGCGCCTGGCTCATCAGGCGGGCCTGCAGGCCCACGAAGCTGTCGCCCATCTCGCCCTCGATCTCGGCCTTGGGCACCAGCGCGGCCACAGAGTCCACCACGACGATATCCACCGCGCCGGATCGCACCAGCGCCTCGCAGATTTCCAGCGCCTGCTCGCCGGTGTCGGGCTGGCTGATGTAGAGGTTGTCGATATCCACGCCCAGTTTTTTCGCATACTGGGGGTCCAACGCGTGCTCCGCGTCGATGAACGCCGCCACGCCGCCGGCTTTTTGCGCCTCGGCCACGCAGTGCAGCGCCACGGTGGTTTTGCCGCTGCTCTCAGGGCCGAAGATCTCCACCACGCGCCCGCGCGGCAGGCCCCCCACGCCCAGCGCGAGGTCCAGCTGCAAATTGCCGGTGGTGATCACCTGCAGGTTCTGGATGGCCGCGGCGTCGCTGAACTTCATGACCGCGCCCTTGCCGTAGGTCTTGTTCAGCTGGGTAAGGGCGTTCTCCAGCGCCTTCATTTTTTCCTCGCGGAGAGCCGAAGGATCATTCTTGTCCACACCGGCGGTGCCAATGGTCTTTTTGGAGGGTTCCTTCTTGGGGGCCATGCCGTCCAACCACCTTTCGTATCAAACCTGCATCGATTCCAGCATCAGTTCCAGCGCGCGCCGCACGGTCTGCTCCCGCACCGCCTGCCGGTCGCCGGTAAAACGGCGGACCTCCGCGCTTGTGCCGCCCTGGGTCGCGCACCCGAGCCATACCGTGCCCACCGGCGTTTGCGGCGTGCCGCCCGTGGGGCCCGCCACGCCCGTGGCGCTGACCGCGATATCCACGCCCAGCGCGCGCCTTGCGCCCTCGGCCATCCGGCGCGCGCACGGTTCGCTGACAACCCCGTCCCCATCGATCACGGCCTGGGGCACGCCCAGCAGATCGCGCTTCACGCGCGGGTCGTAGCTGACGATTCCGCCCATCAGCGCCCTTGACGCGCCGGAGACGCCCGCGAGCGTCGCCGCGATCAGCCCCGCGGTGAGGCTTTCCGCCGTACCCAGCGTGAGCCCACGGGCCACGGCTGTGCGCACCACCGCCTGGGCCAGCTGATCCAGCGCAAGCGGCGCGGCCGGCGCGCTCATGCCGCCGTACCGCCCTTGCCAAGCACCGAGCCGTTTCGCACAAAATAGTCCACGCCCGACCACAGCGTCATGGCGACCGCTGCGTACATCAGCGCCTGATCCATCGGGAACGCCCCAAACGGCGCGTTGTCCAGCAGCACAACCACGAGGGTGAGCATTTGCAGCGTCGTTTTGATTTTCCCAAGCTTCCCCGCGGCGATCACGCGGCCCTGCTCCACGGCCACCAGCCGCAGCCCGTCCACCGCCAGCTCGCGGAAGAGCACCACCACGCATACCCAGGCCGGGAAGCGGCCCAGCCCGCACAGGGCGATCATCGTGGAAAGCACCAGCAGCTTATCCGCCACGGGGTCCAGAAAACGGCCCAGGTTGGTCACCTTCTGGTAGCGGCGGGCGAGAAACCCGTCCAGCCAGTCGGTAAAGCAGGCGACCAGAAAAGCCGCCAGCGCCGCCGCGTGGAACGCCGGCGCCTGAAACTGCAGGAGAAGGACGATCACCGGGATCAGCGCCACGCGCACCACCGTGATCTTGTTGGGCAGGTTCATACGATCACTCCCGTCAGGTCATAGACGTCCGCGCCCGTGATCCGGGCCGTCACAAACGTCCCCGGTTGCGCGTCCGCCGCGTTTTGCAGGTACAAAAGCCCGTCGGAATCAGGCGCCTCGGCCTGGGTGCGGGCCAGGGCGACGCCGTCCTCCCGCACGCGCTCGACCAGCGCGCGCTCCGTAGCGCCCACGCGCAGGCGATTGCGTTCCAGCGAGATGCCCTGCTGCAGGGTCATCAGCCGGTCCAGCCGTTCCTGTTTAACGGCTTCGGGCACCTGATCGGGCATCGCGGCCGCCGGGGTATCCTCCTCGGCGGAATAGGCGAACGCGCCCATCCGGTCAAACCGCATGTCCTTCACAAAATCCATCAGGCGCTCAAACTGGGCGTCGGTTTCGCCCGGAAAGCCCACGATAAACGTCGTCCGCAGGGTGAAACCCATCTCCCGCGCCTTTGTCAGGAACGCGCGCGCCTGCCCGATCTCCCCCCGGCGGTTCATGCGCCGGAGCAGTTCGGGGTCGGCGTGTTGCAGGGGCAGGTCGATGTAACGGCAGATGTTGCCGTGCGCCGCCATGACGGCGAGCAGGCGCTCGTCCACCTCGTCGGGGTAGCAGTAGAGCACGCGCAGCCATTCCACGCCGGGGATCGCGGCGGCCGCGTCCAAAAGCTCCGGCAGTAGCGAGCGCCCGCCCGCGTCCACGCCGAAACGGGACGTATCCTGCGCGACGATCACATGCTCCCTGACGCCCTGCCGGGCCAGCGAGCGGATTTCGGCCAGCACCCCGTCCATCGGGCGGGAGCGGAACCGGCCGCGGATCAGGGGAATGGCGCAGTAGGCGCAGCGGTTGTCGCAGCCGTCCGCGACGCGGATGTAGGCCATGTAGCCGGGTGTGGTGAGCACGCGCTCCCCGGAGAGGATGTGCAGATCGTCCGCGCAGTAGGAGGCCCGCTTGCCCGCCAGCGCCGCGTCCAGCGCTTCCGGCAGCCGCTCGTACTGGTTGACGCCCAGCAGGAGATCCACTTCCGGCAGCTCGGCCAGCAGTTGCTGCTCATAGCGCTGCGTCAAGCATCCGGTCGCCACCAGCACCTTGAGCCGGCCCTGTTTTTTATATTGCGCGCAGTGGAGCAGCGCATCCACGGATTCCTCCTTGGCGGAGTTGATAAACCCGCAGGTGTTCACGATCAGCACGTCCGCCTCCGCCTCGTCGGCGGTGAACACATACCCGCCGCGCCGGAGGATCCCCAGCATCAGCTCCGTGTCCACACGGTTTTTCGCGCATCCCAGCGACACCACGCCCACCCTGTACATCCGTTTGCCCCTTCCCCACAGCTCGTTTTGACCCCCGTATTATAGCATACCGCCGGGGTAAAGGAAAGCGCCGCGCCCGACGAAGCGGCGGCGCGGGTCACAAGCCCGGCTCTGGTTTGTCGCCCGGCGACGGAAAGGGCGGCGGCGGGGCCTGCGCCTCCAGCCGCAGCGGCGCGTCCGGGTGGAGCCGAAGCCGGCGAAGCGCGAGCAGAAAATCCTCCGGCGGCGGCGCTTCAAAGCGCATCGGCTCTCCGGTGCGCGGATGAAGGAGCCGCAGGGTGTGGGCGTGCAGCATCAGGCGGGGCGCCTCCGCGCCGTGGCGGGAGCCGTAAATCGGGTCGCCCGCCACCGGGTGGCCGATGCTTTGCAGGTGCACGCGTATCTGGTGCGTGCGACCGGTGAGGATGTGCACGTCCAACAGCGCCGCGCCGCGCAGGTTCTCCAGCAGCGTCCACTCCGTGCGGGCCGGCCGCCCGTCCGCGACGACGGCCATCTTCTTGCGGTCCCGCGGGCTGCGGCCGAGCGGCTTGTCGATACGCCCGGCGGTTTCTTTGAGGACGCCCTCGACGACCGCCAGATAGTGCTTCTCCATTGTACGGGCCTTGAGCTGCGCGCTCAGCGCCAGATGCGCCCGGTCGTTTTTGGCCACGAGCATCACGCCGCTGGTGTCCTTGTCCAGCCGGTGCACGATGCCGGGGCGTTTGACCCCGCCCACGCCGGAAAGCCCGTCCAGCGCGAACAGCATCGCGTGCACCAGCGTGCCCGTACTGTTGCCCGCCGCCGGGTGCACCACCATCCCGCAGGGCTTGTCCACCACGGCAAAATCCGCGTCCTGGTAGAGGATGCGCACGGGGATATCCTCCCCGGTCAATTCCGGCTCGACCGCTTCGGGCACCGCGACCGTGAGCGTATCGCCCGCGCGCACGGCCGTGCCGGCCTTTGCGGCCGGTTTGCCGTTCACCTGGCACGCGCCCGCGGCGATCCAGCGCGCCGCCTGCGAGCGGGTCGCGCCGCAGGCGCCGGCGACGAGCACATCCAGCCGTCCGTCCGCCTCAGCGGTCCGCGTGATCGGCTTCACCGTCGCTCGCCTCCGTTTTCAGCCGCCAGTCCGTGGGGCGGAAGATCAGGCTCACCGCCAGCAGCGCCACGCCCGCGCAGATGGCGATATCCGCCGGATTGCAGATGTACCAGGGCATCCACGGGAAATAGACCATATCCACCACAAACCCCATGGTCAGCCGATCCGCCAGATTGCCCACAAACCCGCCCACCACCAGCGCCGTAGCCAGCCGGGTCAGCGCGGTCAGGCGGTAGCGCCGCATCGCCAGCCACCCCAGCGCGATGACCAGCACCGGCAGCGCGACGTTCACGATCCCGTACCCCGAGAGCAGCCCCAGCGCCATGCCGTGGTTGCGCGTCAGGCGAATCTCCAGCACGCCGCGCCACAGGGTCAGCCGTTCGCCCATGGCGAGGTTGCCCAGCGTCAGAAGCTTCGCCAGCCGATCCAGTATGAAAACGCCGGTCGCCGTGGCCCAAAACGAGGTCATGCAATCCCTCCGGTCCAATCCGCAGGTTGATCTCAGCGCGCGAAGCCGGGCCTGCGGCAGGGTTCGCGTTTCGGCAGGCGACCGGCCCAGCGGCGCGGTTCGCATATTGATTGGCGGCCGGTCGGCGGCGGGTTCCACCGCCCGTCAGGCGCTCCGCCCGCGATGCCCGCCGCTTGGCGTTCGCCTCGCCCGTCAGCGGTATCATACCAGAAAACACAGCCCTTGGCAATGATGGTCGAACATTTGTTTTCGTTATGCGCAAACGAAGCCTCCCGCCGGCGGCGGGAGGCTTCGGAGCGGCGCGGGATCAGATGATCTCGATCAGGCACATCTCGGCGGCGTCGCCGCGACGGGGCCCGAGTTTGTAGATGCGGGTGTAGCCGCCGGCGCACTGCTTATCGGCGTTGCGCTTCTTGAACTTGGGGCCATACTCGCGCAGGAGCTTTTCCACCACCGGGTATTTGACGCCCTCGGTGCGCTCCTTGAAATCGGCCTTGTCCTCGTCCTTCTTGCGCACATCCTTGAGCTCGTACAGGTAGCTCAGCATGATGCGGCGCGCGGCCAGGCGGCTGGCCGTATCGTTGGTCACGGTCAGGGAGATGATCTGGCCTTTTTCGTTATGCGTCTGCTTGGTCGCCTCGACGGTATTGTCACACTCGTTGACGGCCAGGGTGATCAAACGCTCGGCGGCGCGGCGCACTTCCTTGGCGCGGGCTTCCGTCGTTTCGATGCGGCCATACCAGATCAGGTTGGTCACCTGATTGCGAAGCAGCGCCTTGCGCTGATCGGCGGTACGGCCCAGTTTGCGTTGTGCCATATTGGGTTCCTCCTTCGTCGGACTGTTCGCCCGGCTCCCATGCGGGGGAGGGGCGCTGTGATTTACTCGTCGCTGGGCCGAAGCGACAGGTTGAGGGCTTCGAGCTTCTGCTCGACCTCCTCCAGGCTCTTGCGGCCGAGGTTGCGAACCTTCATCATGTCTTCCTGGTTGCGCTGCACAAGCTCCGCGACCGTGTTGATGCCGGCGCGCTTCAAGCAGTTGTAGGCGCGCACGCTCAGGTCCAGCTCCTCGATGGTCATTTCAAGAACCTTTTCCTTCTTGTCGTCCTCCTGATCGGTGAAGGCGATGGGCATCACCTGATCGGTCAGGCTGACAAAGAGGCTCAGGTGCTCGGTGAGGATCTTGGCGGCCGTGGAGATGGCCTCGTCGGGCATCACGGTGCCGTTGGTCCACACGTCCAGCGTGAGCTTGTCGTAGTCGGTCACATTGCCGATACGCGTATCCTCGATGGTGTAGTTGACCTTGCGAATGGGGGTGAAAATGGAATCAATCGGAATCACGCCAATGGGGGTGTTGGGCGACTTATTCTTTTCTGCGCTCACATAGCCGCGGCCCTTGTCCATCGTCAGCGTCATTTGCAGGTGCGCGTCGGCGTTGAGGGTGGCGATGTGCAGCTCGGGATCAACCATTTCCATCTCATCATCCAGGGGGATATCGGCGGCCTTCAGCTCGCAGGGGCCCTTGACGTCCACAATGACGGTCTTGGGCTGGTCGGCGTACATCTTGAAGGAAAGCTGCTTGAGGTTGAGAATGATCTCGGTCACATCCTCGACAACGCCGGGGATGGTGGTGAACTCATGCTGAATTCCTTCAATGTGGATGCTCGTGACCGCGGCGCCCGGCAGGGAGCTAAGCAGCACACGACGAAGCGCGTTGCCCAGCGTGTTGCCGAATCCGCGCTCGAGCGGCTCGACGACAAACTTGCCATACGTGTTGTCGGCGCTCATTTCCGCGCATTCGATCCGCGCTTTTTCGATTTCGATCATTGGGTTTACCCTCCTGTTTCAAACCGGTTGGTTGAGGGAGATGAGCCTCAAGCCTAACGAGAGTAGAACTCGACGATCATGTTCTCCTGCAGCGTCAGATCGATATCGTCACGCTGCGGCAGAGCGTTTACCGTGGTGGACAGGTCGGCGGCGTTGGTGGTGAGCCACTTGGGGATCACGCGGTTGACGCCTTCCTTGACGATCTTGAAATGCTCCATCTCCCGGCGGCTCTGGCGGACGCTGATGACGTCGCCGACCTTGGTGGTGAAGGAGGGGATATCCACCTTGCGGCCGTTGACGGTCAGCAGGCCGTGGCAGACGAACTGGCGGGCCTGCGCGCGGCTGGAGGCCAGACCGCCGCGGTACACCACGTTATCCAGCCGGCGTTCCAGGAGGGCCAGCAGGTTCTAGCCGGTGATGCCCTTCATGCTCTCGGCCTTGGTAAACGTACGCCGGAACTGGCCTTCCATCAGGCCGTAGGCGCGGCGGGCTTTCTGCTTTTCACGGAGCTGCACGCCGTACTCGGAAGCCTTGCGGGCGCGAGCCTGGCCGTGCTGCCCCGGGGGGACGGGGCGGGCCGTCTGCGCGCACTTGGCGGAGAAGCACTTCTCGCCCTTGAGGAAGAGCTTGGTGCCCTCGCGGCGGCACATACGGCATACGGAATCGGTATATCTTGCCATAATCCTGTACCTCCTCGAACTTACACTCTTCTACGCTTGGGCGGACGGCAGCCGTTGTGCGGAATGGGTGTAACGTCTTTAATCATGTTGACCTCAAGGCCTGCGGCCTGCAGGCTGCGGATGGCGGCTTCACGCCCGGAGCCGGGGCCCTTGACGTACACTTCAACCGTTTTGAGGCCGAATTCCATGGCGGCCTTGGCGGCGGTTTCGGCGGCCATCTGGGCGGCGAAGGGCGTGGATTTCTTGCTGCCGCGGAAACCCAGACCGCCGGCGCTGGCCCAGGACAGGGCGTTGCCGTTGGTATCGGTCAGGGTGACGATGGTGTTGTTGAAGGAAGAACGGATGTGCGCGGCGCCGCGTTCCACGAGTTTCTTTTCACGGCGCTTGCGCGAAACCTTCTTCATTTTTTGCTTGGGTGCCATTCTCTTTATCCCTCCATGCTACATAAGCAATCGTGCAAGCTTACTTGGCGACCTTTTTCTTGCCGGCGACCGCACGCTTGGGACCTTTGCGGGTACGGGCGTTGGTCTTGGTCTTCTGGCCGCGCACCGGAAGGCCGCGGCGGTGACGGACCCCGCGGTAGCTGCCGATCTCCACCAGCCGCTTGATGTTGAGGGACACCTCGCGGCGCAGATCGCCTTCCACCTTCACGTTGTGCTCGATGTAATCACGAAGCTTGCTGACTTCCTGTTCGGTAAGGTCCTTGATGCGGGTGTCGGGGCTGATCTCGGTTTCGCTCAGGATCTTCTGGGAAGTCTTGAGGCCGATGCCGAAGATGTACGTAAGCCCGATCTCCACACGCTTCTCTCTGGGCAGGTCTACGCCCGCAATACGTGCCATGTGTGTGATGCACCTCCATTGAATGTAGGGAGCCGTGCCCTCTTGGGCTGAGGGTCTCTTGTAGTTGGTGTGCGTCGCGTAGAGGTGCGAAGCGCCACCCAAGACCCCGCGCGCAGCGGAGCCGGAGCTCATGCGCGCTTTGTCAACGTTGATAGACCGTTGGCACGCCCGTGGTCGCACGCGGATTTCCGCGCGCGCAGCCGCCCACGGCTCGCAGCCTAGTCTAACTTCCGAATTATATCATACGATTTGTCGGTCGGCAATGCTTTTTTTCTGTACTGGATGGATAAGGCGAAGGAAATTTATTTTATTGCGGCCGCGCGTGCGCCTGCCTACCATATGTTGTATGCCGCGCCTGCACGCGGGAGTTACGCGGGGTTTGCCGTGCGCTTCCGTAGCCCGCGAGGACACCCGGCGTCGCGCGCGGCCGGTGCAATATGGAAACGATCTCCGTGCGGAAACGGGATGCCCTCCGCGTTGAACCCGGTTACCCCCTGCGGCGCAAGCGGGCTGCGCGGGCATGCTTCCCGCCTGCGAGCCGCCGGTTAACGCCGCGGAAACACCGACGGGGTTGGGTGTAGTGCGCTTACGGCGCTGGGTACGGCGTGTTTACGGGGTTGAGCACGGCGCGCCGCCGGCCTTGCGACCGGTATACCCTTGGGGTGGCACGGCGCGCCGTCGCTGCTGCTAAATGAGTGTCGCCGATGCTGTGGACAGCATGCCGCCGATGCTGTGGACAGCATACGGCTGCTGTTGCGTAAGCGCACCGCCGACGCTGTGGACAGTGGGCCGTCGCTGTTGTGGACAGTATACCGCCACTGTTGGTAAAATGCGCACCGTCGCTGTTGTGGACAGCATGCCGCTGCTGTTGCGTAAGCGCACCGCCGCTGTTGTGGTCAGTGGGCCGTCGCTGTTGTGAGAAGCGCGTCGTGTACCTTGTGGACAACGCGCCGCCGCTGCTGCGAAAAACGTGCCGCCGACGTTGCGGACAGCATGCCGCCGCCGTCTTGCACGCCGCGCCGCCGGTGTGCGCCAATCCCGGCAACGCAGGGGACGAGCCGACTGCGCGACGGTCTTGGCGTGGTTGCGCAGGGACCGGTCCGCCGGGCTACAGCCGCTTTTCCACCAGCGTGTTGTGCGCGTCTGCGCGCACCGCCGCAAACCCGAGCTTGCGGTACAGTGAAAGCGGCCCGTGGTAGTTGTGCTCCGGGTCGTCGTCCTGCGTCATGGGGTAGGCCTCCACACGGGCCACGCCTTCCGCCTTCAGGGCGGAGAGCGCGGCCGACAGCAGCGCCGTCGTCAAGCCCCGCCCGCGGTAGCCCTGCGCGATGGTGAAGCACACGATCGCCGCGCTTGCGTCGTCCGTTCCGGCGACCTGCGGGTAAAACACCCGCGCGCCGGGCAGGTTCATCAGCCGGTCGAAGTGCAGCCATCCCACGGGCGTTTCACCGTCGTAGGCCAGAAGTCCGCGCATCTGATCCGCGAGGATCATCCGGCGCGCCTCGGCGGCGTTTTCCTCCGGCGTGCGCCGGTCCCATTCCGCGCGGTCGGTCGCGTGGAAGAAGCAGCAGTAGCAACCGCAGCCCCATTCGGGATGGTCGCTGAACGCCACGCGGTTAAAAAAGGTAAAGAAATCCTCGACGCGCTCCGGCGTCAGGGGGCGAATCTGCCAATCCATACGCGCTCCCTCCTGTCTGTATCGGCAGTATATAAGGAAGGGCGGCATTCGTCAAGCGGCGCGCGAAGCCGCCTGCCGGGCTAACCCCGCGGCCGCCCCCACAGGCTGTTCCGGCCGCCCCCGAAGGGTACGCCAAGCGCCCCGCCCGGGCGGATTGCCGATTACAGCCGCTTTTCGTAGACCGTCAGCCGGAAGCCCGGCCACGGCTCGCTTTCGTCCACGGCGCGGTACCCGGCCTTCTGGTAGAAGCGCCGGTTTTTCTCGCTGGCGGCGGGCGTATCCAGGCCCCACTGGCGCACGTCCGGGTAGGCGGCTTCCAGCAGGCGGACGGCTTCCAGCCCGTACCCCAGCCCCTGCCACGAAGGCAGCAGGCAGATGCATCCCAGCCAGCGCGAGGCGGCGGTCCTTGCATAGGTGACGATCAGGCCGATGGTTTGGCCGCCCGCCGCCAGTTTTCGCACGCAGCCGGGTTCATCCCTGAGCAGGGGGAGCAGGAAGGCCGGGTTCTCGTAAATATCCGGGCCCTTGCCGTAAGCGAGCGCGTCCGCGCGGAAGGCTTCCCGGCCGATGGCGGCCAGCGTGGGATAATCGGCCTGGACGGCCGGCAGGAGTTCAAGCGTTGCGGGCATGGGAATCTCTCCTTGTACGGGTTTTTCGGCGGTAACGGTCAGCCTCTCCGGCGCTTCCGGGCGCGGGCCTCCGCCCCGGCGGACCGTCGCGCGGCGCGGCGGCTCAGGTTGGCCCTGCGCGTGGCCGGTCCGCCGTCCCGCGGGGCTGAACAGGGGCGCACTCCCCGCCTGCGCGGAGGGTTGCGCCCCTGTTGCCGGGATGCCGGGAGAAACCGGCCGCCCGGTCAGTCCAGCGTTTTGTCGTCGTTGAGCTTCTTAATCATCGCGACGGCCTCGGCAAACGGGAAAGTGCCCAGGTTGTCGCCCTTGCGGTTGCGGATGGTCACGGCGCGGTCGGCGGCCTCGCGGTCGCCCAGCACGAACATATAGGGGATCTTCATCATCTGGGCCTCGCGCACCTTAAAGCCGATCTTTTCGTTGCGCAGGTCCATCTCCGGGCGCAGGCCCTCGGCCAGCAGCATGCGCTGCACCTCGCGGGCGGCTTCGTCGCTGCGGTCGGTGATGGTCATGATCTTCACCTGCACCGGCGCCAGCCATGTGGGGAACGCCCCGCCGTACTGCTCGGTCAGGATGCCGATAAAGCGCTCCAGCGAGCCGAACGCCACGCGGTGGATCATCACGGGGCGGTGCTTTTCTCCGTCCGGTCCCGTGTAGGTGAGGTTGAAGCGCTCCGGCAGGTTCATATCCAGCTGGATGGTGCCGCACTGCCATGTGCGCCCGATGCAGTCCCGCAGGTGGAAGTCGATCTTGGGGCCGTAGAACGCGCCGTCGCCTTCGTTGATGGTGTACTTCACGCCCAGGTCGTCCAGCGCGCCCCGCAGGCCTTCGGTGGCCAGCGCCCACATTTCGTCGGTGCCGATGGAGTTTTCCGGGCGGGTGGAAAGCTCCACCGTATAGGGGAAGCCAAACTGCGTGTAGATGCCGTCGATCAGGTGGTACACGCCTTTGATTTCGTCGCGAATCTGTTCCGGCGTCATGAAGATGTGCGCGTCATCCTGCGTAAAGCAGCGCACGCGCATCAGCCCGTGCAGCGCGCCGCTTTTTTCGTGGCGGTGCACCAGCCCCAGCTCGCCGCTGCGGTTGGGCAGATCGCGGTAGCTCCACAGCCTGCGCTCGTACACCAGAATGCCGCCGGGGCAGTTCATGGGCTTGATGGCGAAATCCGTATCGTCGATGCGGGTGGTGTACATGTTCTCGCGGTACTTGGCCCAGTGGCCGCTGCGCTCCCACAGGGCGCGGTTGAGCATGATGGGGGTTTTAATCTCCTCATAGCCCGCCTTGCGGTGGATATCGCGCCAGTAGTCCTCCAGGATGTTGCGCAGGACCATGCCCTTGGGGTAGAAAAACGGAAAGCCCGGGCCCTCGTCGCGGATGTCGTAGAGGTCCAGCTCGCGGCCCAGCTTGCGGTGGTCGCGCTTCCTGGCTTCCTCCAGCTGGCGGACGTACTCGTCCAGCTCGTCCCTGGTGGGGAAGCAGGTGCCGTACACGCGGCAGAGCATCTTGTTGTGCTCGTCGCCGCGCCAGTAGGCCCCGGCGATCTGGGTGAGCCTGAAGGCTTTCAGGTAGCTGAGGCTTGGCAGATGGGGGCCGACGCACAGGTCCACGAAGTCGCCCATTTCGTAGAAGCTGAGGATTTCGTCCTCGGGCAGGTCCTCGATCAGCTGCACCTTGTAGGGCTCGTCGCGCTTTTGCATCAGGGCGACGGCCTCGGCGCGGGGCAGGGTGTAGCGGCGCGGGCGGATGGCCTTGCGCGCGATGCGGTCCATTTCTTTTTCCAGCTTGGGCAGATCGTCCGGGGAGAACGGCTGGGGGAGGTCGAAGTCATAGTAGAAGCCGTTTTCGATGGCCGGGCCGATGGCGAGCTTCGCCTCGGGGTAGAGGCTCTTGACCGCCATGGCGAGCAGGTGGGAGCAGGAATGGCGGTACACCTTGCGGCCGTCCTCGTCCGCAAAGGTCAGCGGGGTCACCTCCGCGTCCGCGTCCAGGGGCGCGAACAGGTCGGCCATCCGGCCGTCCTGCAAACGGACGGCGTAGTACTGCTTCATTTCATCGGGCTTCACGCTCTTGAGCAGATCGCCTACGGAGCTGTGGTCGGGCACATCGTACGCGTTGCCCCACAGGGTCAGTTTCATGGGAACCCTTCCTTTCTTCCTTTTGGGGACAGAAAAATCCGCCCCAGCGCAATGGTTTTGCGGGGACGGACGATGATCATCGTTCGTGGTTCCACCCTGCTTGGAAACGGGCAAGCCCGCTCCCACTCGTTTGGAGGCGCAGTATCGCGCGCCGGACGCACCCTCGGCGGATGGTGTCCGCACCCGGCGCCGCTCGCCGCTTGCAGCCTGGACGGCGATCTCTGTGGCGTTGCCTGACGGGCGGCGCGTTCCGCGTCATCCGATGTTGGGTGTAGGATAGCACGACTTGCCCCGGGTGTCAAGGGCTGGAACCAACCGATTTCCAATCGTAAGCGCCTGCCGCTCACGGCGCTTTTTCCGGTGGCCTCGCCGCGAAAGCTCAACGCAGCCCCGCAGCGCCATCGCGTCCGCTCCCCGTCCCGGATGAAAAACGCCCTGCGCTTTGGTGGGTTTATGCATGCAGATGATAAAAAACTGCGCGGCGCGGAAATTATTTCCGGACCGGCCGACAGCGCCCCGCTCGCCGCGCGTGCGCGCGGGACCAGCCGGCACGGCGGTTTGGCGGCGATGCCGGGCCGTTCCGCATACCGGAAAAGCCCCGAGAAAATAATCGATATTAAGTACAACAAAAGCACTGGTTGGGATAGGATTTTCCGAAATCTGTGTCGAAAAAACAGAATTGGTAATTTCCCCAAGCAACGAATCCGCGGCGAAGAAGCCGGCGGAGGCGGGAAGGGGTTCGATGAGGGTGGGATCACAGGCGGTCGAGCGGCTCGGTCAGATGATCGAGCGAAGCCGCGACATCGTATTCTTCGGTGGCGCGGGCATGAGCACGGCGAGCGGTATCCCAGATTTCAGGAGCGCGCAGGGCCTTTACCGCCGTCCCGGCGGGCAAACCTGCGAGGAAATGCTCTCCATCCGGTTTTTCCTCAACCAGCCGGACGCCTTCTGGAACTTTTACAGACAAACGATATTCCACCCCAAGGCCAAACCCAACGCGGGTCACGCGGCGCTGGCGAGGCTGGAACGGCAGGGCCGGCTCAAGGCTGTCGTAACGCAAAACATCGACGGGCTGCACCAGCGGGCCGGGAGCCGGCGGGTGATCGAGCTGCACGGCAGCGTGTGGCGCAACCGCTGCATGGCTTGCGGCCGGACGTTCGCGCCGGAGCAACGGCCCGCGGGCGAGGGCGCGCCGCACTGCCCGTGCGGGGGCGTCCTCCGGCCCGACATCGTCCTGTACGGCGAGCCGCTGGACCCCGCCGTGCTGGAGGAGGCCATCCGCGCGGTGGGCACGAGCGATCTGCTGATCGTCGGCGGAACGTCGCTGTCCGTGTATCCGGCGGCCGGGCTGACCCGCTACCGGGGACAGGCGCGCTTCGTGCTGATCAACCGCGACCCGACGCCCTTTGACGACGCGGCCGACCTGATCGTGCGCGACGAGCTTGCCCAAGCCCTGGACGAGGCCGTGCCGCAGTAGCCCCGGACCAGCCGAAACGGCGCTTCGGCGCACGGCGGCCCACATCAATTCCTGACAGGAGGGGCATTATGATCTACATCACCGGCGACACCCACGGCAGCCCCGCTCGCCTCAGCCGGGAAACCATGCCCTTTGCCGATCGCTGGACCAAACGGGACACCCTGATCGTCTGCGGAGATTTCGGCTACATGTTTACCGGCGGGCCCAGGGAAGAGCTGGCCCTGCGCGAGCTGAGCTTCCGGCCCTACAACATCCTGTTTGTGGACGGCAACCGGGAGAACTTCGATCTGCTGGCCACGTACCCGCCCATCCAGTGGAAGGGGGGTCTGGCGCGGCGTATCCGGCGCAACGTCTACCACCTGATGCGCGGGCAGGTGTTTGAGATCGAGGGCCACAGCATTTTCACCATGGGCGGCGGCTACTCCATCGACTGCGCCCGCCGCTACGAGGGCGTGGACTGGTGGCCCTGCGAAATGCCCGGCGCCGAGGAGTACACCGTCGCCCGCCAGAACCTGCACCGCTACGGCAACGACGTGGATTACATCCTGACCCACGCCGCGCCTGAAAAGGTGATGAAGCAGGTGTTCGGCGACCACGAGGGCGAGCGGGAGCTGAATGATTTTCTCCAATGGGTGATGGACAACGTTGCCTACAAGCGCTGGTACTTCGGCCACCTGCACATGGACGCGCCCATGGACAACCGCCTGTACGCCATGTTCCTTTCCGTACGGGAGCTGACCACGGGCAACGTGGTCTGGTAGAGTGGGGGAGTGAAGGGCTTTCCGGTCGCCCTTTGGAACCTTCGGGGGTCGCTGTTTGGGTGACTCCTATTTTTTTTGCGCCTTGACGGCGCTGGCAAAGGGGGGATGCGCCTGTGGGCGCACCAAAGGGCTTTCCGCTCGCCCTTTGGAAACCTTCGGGCGCCCTTTGCAGCTGGGATGCTGGTATTTTACGCCTGTGCGGCGCTGGCAGGGGGGATGCGCCTGCGGGCGCACCAAAGGGCTTTCCGTTCGCCCTTTGGAAACCTTCGGACGCCTTGCAGGCTGGCTTTCTGATTGTTGCGCCTTGGCGGCGCTGGGAAGGGGGATGCGCCTGTGGGCGCACCAAAGGGCTTTCCGCTCGCCCTTTGGAAACCTTCGGTGTCGCCTTCGTTCACGGCGGGGCGCGGAGGGTCGCTCTTGAAGTACAGGAAAGTCGTCCGCCGCCGCATGGGGCAATG
>JAAYUF010000130.1 GCA_012517815.1 Clostridiales bacterium | reverse complement strand
TTGGGTACGTGGTACTCCGCGCCCTCGTTGTAGAAAACCTTTTCCGGGGGGTGGTCCAGCATCTCGGGGTTGCGCAGGCAGCGCTTCATCCAGGTAAACAGGCGGGCGTACATCGCGCCGCCGCAGACGCGCTCGTCCACCGTGATGCCGATGGGCAGGGTGCACCAGCGCTTGGGGTTGCCCTTGGCGTCCACCGTGAAGCCGCGCTCGGGCGTGCCCAGGCCAAAAAACATGCCGGTGTTGCCGAAGTTGTAGATGTGGTGGTACACGCTGTGCAGGCCGATGGAGGCATTGTTGGTGATGAACATGCTGGTGTGGAAGGGCAGCTCGTCAATCACGGCGCCGGGCAGCAGGCCGTAGCGGTCCAGCAGACGGATGCCCCCGGCGATCAGCGACGTGAAGCCGGGGATGCCCAGCGCAAAGGACGCCAGATTGATCGCGAAGCTGGGCTGATCCGGCGTGCGGTTGGCGTCGATCTTCTCCGTCAGGCGCACGGCCACGTCGTAGATGGTGTCGGTGGGGTCAAACTTCACCTTGATGACGTTTTCCTTGATGCTGCCGTCGTCGGTGTTCATCAGGATGGTCATGGCGCAGGTGAGCTCCTTGCGGTTGTAGTACTGCTTGTTCATGATGAAGCGGTTAACCTCGGGCACCTGGGACACCGCCCGGATGTAGCAGGCGATGATCACTTCCAGAAACGTGATCCGCACGCCCTCGTTGCGGCTCTTGTCCGCGATGTAGCGCATCAGCGGTTCGTACTCCACATCGTGGTGCAGAAAAACCTGCGCGTCGCAACGCATGGGCATCAGGTAGGGTGTGGCTTGGATGATCGGGTCCAGGTGCTTGACGCGGCGCCCTTCGGGGCGGAATCCGAACATGGGATCCCCTTCCTTTCGTTCCGGCGTGCGCCGGAAATACCGCCCTGCGCGCGCTGATATGCTGGAAGAGTCCGGTATGGATTACAGTGTGATCGCGCGTAAAGCAAATATCATTGTAGCGTGTAGCCGGTCAAACGTCAAGCGCCGGAAGGGCGCGAACACGGCCTGGGCGGCGCGCGGGCCGCCCGTCTGGCGACCCCCGGCGCGGCGGCAAACGGCGGGTGCTACCCGCGTAAAGCGGCCGGGCGCCTGCGAAATCCGAACAATTTCGGATTATGCTTGCCAAACACGCGGTTTTTTGATATCCTATCCCGCAGGACGAACGGAGGAAAAGCGGATGAAAGAGCTTCGGGAGGCAATCCTTAAACAGGGGTTCGGCATCGGTCACGATATCGTCAAAGTGGACATGTTTCTCAACCACCGGCTGGATATCGCGCTGCTGACCAATATTGGCCAGGCGTTTCACGAGGCGTTTCGGGACCAGCCGGTGGACATGATCCTGACCATCGAGGCCAGCGGCATCGCCGCGGCCATCACCACCGCGCAGGCTTTCGGCAACCTGCCGGTCATCTTCGCCAAGAAGAGCAAAACCACCAGCACGCTCAACAACGACGTGTACGAGGCAAAGGTGTACAGCTTCACCCACCGAACGGAGAACTACATCCGCATTGCGAAAAATTACCTGCCGGCGGGCTCCAACGTGCTGATCATCGACGATTTTCTGGCCAACGGCGAAGCCGCCGAGGGGCTGGCGGAGATCGTGCGGCAGGCCGGGGCGCACGTGGCGGGCATCGGCATCTGCATCGAGAAGGGCTTTCAGGAAGGTGGCCAGAAGCTTCGCAAGGAAGGCTACCGGGTGGTATCCCTGGCGACGGTTACGGGCATCGACAACGGCAAGCTGCAACTGGCCGACGCGCTGGAGGACTGAGTCCGCCGCGGGCCGTCGGCTCCGGGCCGGTTCCGCTCGTTGACAGGCACGGCCCGGGCGTGCTACAATCAAACCGGCATATGCCGGATTTTTACAGATGAAACGGAGCTGAAAGGATGCGCAAATAACCCTGCCAACCCTTGCACACAGGGAGAGCGAGGCCCCGCGCGCATGCGCGACGGTCGGCTTCGCGTTGGCAGGAAGGCGCGGCCGAAAGGCTCTGTTTTTGTTTGCGCTTTCCTGTCGCCTCCCGGACCGGACGGAGGCGATATTGCCATGGCGTTGATCCAGATTACCAACCTGACCTTTGCCTACGAAGGCAGTTACGACGATGTGTTCACCGGCCTCACCTGCCGGCTGGACACCGGCTGGCGGCTGGGGCTGATCGGCCGCAACGGGCGCGGCAAAACCACGCTTCTGCGCCTGCTGGCGGGGGAGCTGGACGCGCGGGGCGCCGTGAGCGTGCCGCTGAGGCCCGCACGGTTCCCCTTCCCGATCCCCGACCCGACGCGCACGGCGATGGACGTGGTGCGCGCCTGCGCGCCGGAAGCCCCCGACTGGCGGCTGATGCTGGAAACGGATCTGCTGGGCCTGCCGGCGGAGGGGCTGGCCCGCCCGTTTGAAACCCTGAGCCGCGGGGAGCAGACCAAGGCGCAGCTGGCGGCGCTGTTTGCCAGAGAGGATACCTATCCCCTGATCGACGAGCCCACCAACCACCTGGACCTGGAAGGCCGCGCGCTGGTGGCCGACTACCTCGCCCGCAAGGACGGCTTTCTGCTGGTGAGCCACGACCGCGCGTTTCTCAACCAGTGCGTCGACCATACGCTGGCGCTGAACCGCACCACCGTGGAGGTGCGCCGCGGGGATTTCGACGCCTGGGAGCGCGAGCTGACCCGCAAAAACGAGAGCGAGCAGGCGCGCAACGAGCAGATTCGCAAGGATGTCGCCCGCCTGACCGAGAGCGCCCGCAAGCAGGCCGAGTGGAGCCGCCAATGCGAAAAAGGCAAGTATCACGTCGCGGCCAGCGAAGCCGCGGCTGTGGACCGCGGCTATGTGGGCGCGCGGGCCGCCGCGCTGATGAAGCGCTCCCTGGCCTCCCGCGCCCGCATCGAGCGCGGCATCGAGGAAAAGAAAACCCTGCTCAGGGACGCGGAGCGCGTGGGCGAACTGCGCCTGAACCCGCTTGTCCACCCCAAGCGCGTGCTGGCGGAGGTGCGGGACGCCGTCGTGCGCTACGACGGCCGCGCCGTGTGCGACCCTGTCACTTTCACGGTGCAACAGGGCGAGCGTATCGCGCTTACGGGCCGCAACGGCGCGGGCAAAAGCAGTGTGCTGCGCACCCTGTGCGGGCTTTCCGGCGCGCTTGCGGGCATGGTCCGCCTTGCGTCCGGGCTGGTGGTCAGCTACGTGCCCCAGTCCGCCGAGCACCTGCGCGGCGGCCTGCGCGAGTGGATCGAGCGGTGCGGCGTGGACGAAACCCTGTTCAAGGCGATCCTGCGCAACATGGATTTCGGCCGCCAGCAATTTGACAAAGCCATCGAGCAGTACAGCGAGGGGCAGAAGAAAAAACTCCTGCTGGCGCGCAGCCTGTGCGAGCGGGCGCACCTTTACCTCTGGGACGAGCCGCTCAACTATATCGACGTGTTCAGCCGCATCCAGCTGGAGGAGCTGATCCTGGACGCCAAACCCACGCTGCTGATCGTGGAGCACGACCGGGCGTTCCTGACGCGGGTCTGCACGCGCGCCGTCCCTCTGGAACGCACGGAGGACCGGCCGGCCATGCGGCCGCCGCGGACGGACGGGGAACCGGAACCATCGCCCGAGGGATGGCGGCGGGGCTGAACGCAACCCCGGCCCATGGCCCGTCCGCCCATCCGTAAAGGTTACGGTGCGGGCGTATCAGGGGTTTTGGACAGCGGACGAGCGCAGGAGCGGCACGGACGATCAAGGCAGGATTGCGGCCGACTCCTTTTCGCATACGGTAGTTGCGCTTGCAGGCAGGGCAGGGCAGGCGGTTTTTACGGACGGACGGCGCATGGCGGCGACCATGCGCGACCTCCCGTCGGGCTGAACGGCCTCCTTTGCGCCCGCCCCCGGCAAAGGCGCAGGTCGGGCAGGCCGGTTGGCGTTCCCAGGCGGGCGACGGTGGGGAACCACCCGGCGCGGGGGCGGCAGGGCTGAGCGCGAACGGTTCGCCCTGCCCGCCCCGGACGGGCAGGGCGCTGCGTATCCGCGAACGGATTAAGCATCGGAACCATTGACTGCCCGGTCCCTGACGGGCAGGGCGCTGCGTATCCGCGAACGGATCAAGCGTCGGTACCATTGGCCGCCCGGTCGCGGCGGCGCAGGGCGCGGCGCCGCCGCAGGCCGTCGGCGAGGCTTCCCAAATGCCCGCCCACAGACACCGCCTGCCGTGCCAACCCTTGCCCCCCTCCGTTTTTCCGCTGGCAGCCCCGCCCGGGGCGCTTGCGTTCGGGCGGGGTTTGTGCTATCCTATCGCCAGCGCAAGCGAGCCTTCGGGGCGTTTATACCCGAAGCCTAAAACGTTTTCGACATTTCGGGAGGAATAACCATGCGATACGGCCATTTCGATGAAACCGCGCGCGAATATGTGATCACCAACCCCGATACACCCATGCCCTGGGCCAACTACCTGGGGTCGCCGGCCTACGGCGCCATCATCACCCAAAACGCGGGCGGCTACAGCTTTGTGCGTTCCGGCGCGGCCGGGCGCATCCTGCGCTACACCTTCAACCAGTTTGACGAGCCGGGCCGCTACCTGTACCTGCGGGACGACGCGACCGGCGATTTCTGGTCCGCCTCGTGGCGGCCGGTGGAAAAGCCGCTGGAAACCTACCGCACGGAGTGCCGCCACGGCACCGCCTACACGGAGTTTGTAAGCGACTACGCGGGCGTGGGCAGCCGCGCGCTGTACTACGTGCCCCTGGACGCGCGGCACGAGGTGTGGCGGCTGACCGTCACCAATACGGGCGACGCGCCCCGCGCGCTTTCGGCCTTCGGCTACTGCGAGTGGACCAACGACAGCAACTACGAGCAGGACATGGTCAACCTTCAGTATACGCAGTTCATCAGCCGCACGGACTTTCTGGGGGATCACCTGCTGCAGCACATCAACGAGTACTGGGACCGCGGCGCGGACGGCGCCAACGGGCGGGAACGGTTTTTCGGGCTGGCGGGCGCGCCGGTCGCAAGCTTCACGGGCCGGCGGGAGGCTTTCCTGGGGCGCAGGCGCTTTTGCGCCCCGCAGGCGCTTCGGGACGGCCGCTGCGACGGCAGCCAGTGCTACAACGGCAATCCCTGCGGCGCGCTGCACGCGGCGTTTACGCTGGCGCCCGGCCAGTCGCGCACGCTGGTGTTCCTGCTGGGGGAGAAAGGCGAGCCCGAGGCGCGCGCCCTGCTGGACGACTACGCCGCCGCGCCGCAGGCGCAAACCGACGCGGAACTCGGCGCGCTCAAAGCCTACTGGCACGGGAAGCTATCCGGCCTTCAGATCGACACGCCGGACGAGCGCCTGAACGTCATGGTGAACACGTGGAACGCCTTCCAGTGCTTTACCACCGTGGTGTGGAGCCGCGCGGCGTCGCTTCTGTACTGCGGGCAGCGCAACGGCTACGGCTACCGCGATACCGTGCAGGATATCCAGGGCGTGATCCATCTGGACCCGGCGCTGGCCCGGGAGCGGCTTGTGTTCATGCTTTCGGCGCAGGCCCGCAACGGCGCGGGGCTGCCGCTAGTCAAGTACGGCCACAACCCCGGCCACGAGGATACCCCCGAGCAGGACAGCTACGCCCGCGCGACCGGTCACCCCCACTACCGCGCGGACGACGCGCTGTGGCTGTTCCCCACCGTGTACAAGTACATCGCCGAAACGGGCGACGCCGCCTTTTTAAGCGAGGTGATCCCCTACGCCGACCGGGAGGAAGGCACGGTGCTGGACCACCTGCGCCGCGCGGTCGGCTTCAGCCGCACGCACCTGGGCCCCCACGGCATGCCCGCCGGGCTGCACGCGGACTGGAACGACTGCCTGCGCCTGGGCGAGCGCGGGGAAAGCACGTTTGTGGCGTTCCAACTGGCGTACGCGCTGCGCATCCTGCTGCTGCTGAGCCCGGCGGACGCCCCCGACCGCCCCGCGCTGGAGCGGGAGCTGGAGCGGCTTACGCAGACGCTGAACAGCCTGTGCTTTGAGGGTGACCGCTACATCCGCGGGTTTACGGAGGCGGGCCGCGTCATCGGCGGCAAGGCGGACGCGGAGGCCTCGCTGTGGCTGAACCCGCAAAGCTGGGCGGTGATCAGCGGCGTGGCGGAAGGGGAGAAGGCGGAGCGCATCCTGCAAACGGCCTTCGAGGGGCTCAACACCCCCTACGGCCTGCAGCTGATGGCCCCGGCGTACCGGTTTACCGGCTTTGACGGCGCGCGGATGCTCCTGTTTAACCCCGGCACGAAGGAAAACGGCGCGGTGTTCTGCCAGCCGCAGGGCTGGGCAATCCTGGCGGAAGCGCTGCTGGGGCACGGCGGGCGCGCGTTTCAATACTTCGCGGAGTCCTGTCCCGCCAGTTTCAACGACAACGCCGATCTGCGCGGCATCGAACCCTATGCGCACGGGCAGTTCATCGAGGGCGCGGAAAGCCCCTACGCGGGGCGCGCGCATGTGCCCTGGCTCACCGGCACGGCTTCCACCGTCATGGTCGGCTGCGTGGAGGGCATCCTGGGCCTGCGCCCCACGCCGGAAGGGCTGGTCGTTTCGCCCGCCATCCCGCGGGAATGGAACGGCTTCGCCCTGCGCAAGGTGTTCCGTGGCAGGCTGCTCCACATTGCCGTGGAAAACCCGGACCACCGGGAAAGCGGAGTCTCCCGGCTGCTGCTCAACGGCGTGGAGCGCGCGCCGGGGCTGATCCGCGAGGACGAGCTGCTGGCGGAAAACCGGATCACCGTGGTGCTGTGAATCGCGGCCGCCCTCGGCAGCCGGGCGGATCGTCGACGGTGGCAAAGGCAGCCGTATATGGGTGAAAACAAGGAAAACCCCGCCGATACGGGTCGCGTGGGAACCTGATGTTTATTTTCGGTGTTGTTATCATCGGCAACCGTCGGCAACCGTTGGCAGCCGGGCGGACCGGCGCCCAGGCCAAAGCCGCCGTCTATCCGCAGAGCAGAAAAGCCCCCGCCTGCATGGGCCGAGCGGGGGCTTGGCGGTTGTCCGTAAGCGGGTTACAGCACTGTGACGGCCAGTCGCCAGGCGGTGCCGGCGGTTTCTTCGCTGACGGCGAAGGCATAGGTAAGCCCCGTCGCGCCGGCTGCGTCATACCAGCAGAAAAAGCCCCCGCCGGCATGGGCCGAGCGGGGGCTTCGCTATTTTCCGTAAACGGGTTACAGCACTGTGACGGCGAGTCGCCAGGCGGTGCCGGCGGTTTCTTCGCTGACGGCGAAGGCATAGGTAAGCGCCGTCGCGCCGGCTGCGTCATACCAGTTGCTGCCGTCCCGGGTATACTGCCACTGGAGGGCGACCGAAACGTTTTCGTAACCGTACAGGGTCGCCACGAGGGTCACGGTATCGCCCAGTTGCAGCTGCGCGGGTACCCGCATGTCGATACTCACGCCGCGCGCCGCGGGCTCCGGGGCGGCCTCGGTCGGTTCCGCGTCGGGTTCGGGCGTCACGGCCGGTTCCTCGGTCGCTTCTAGGGCCGGTTCTTCGGTCGGTTCCGTGGTTGCCTGCCCGGCCGGGTCCAAGGTCGCTTCGGCCGTCGGGGCCGGTTCTTCGGCCACGGCCGCCGTATCCTCAGAGGCCGGCTGCGCTTGGGGCTGCTCGGTTTCAAACGAATCGATCACGGCCGGCGCGGGCGTTTCCGTTTCCGCTGGGGCCGAATACGCTATCGCTTCGGGGGCGACGGTCGCCGCGGGCGCTTCCTGCGCAAAAGCGGTCCCCGTGAGGCTCACGGCCAGCAGCAGGCTGAGCGCCAGCCACGTTTTCCAGAAATTTCTCATCCTTGCTCCTCCGTTTCCATCATTGAGAGATGGGTTCAGTATACCCGAAAACGGTTACGTAAACAGTTACATATTTGGAAAAGGCTATGATTTTTTTCCAGCCGTTGCGGAGGCGCAGGACGCGTCGTGGAGCCGCGGCCCGGCCCCCAGGGCGCGCCGGAAGACGGAAAAAGCCGGAGCCTGTTTCTGATCCGGCAGATTCGGGTATGCTGCCCGTAACGCGAACAGGCGGGGAAGGGAGAGACGAACCATGGCATGCACGGTTACAGTGACGGGCGGCGAGCTTTCCGCACAGGAGATCGACGCATACATCCGGCGGGCCCGCGATCGGTTTGGCCGGGAACCCCGGCATATCGACATGAAGGTGGACGGCGAGGAGATCGAGCTTCAGTACGATTTCAGCCCGCAGCGCTTCCAGCGCATCCGCCGCATTACCGGCTATCTGGTGGGGACGCTGGACCGGTTCAACGACGGCAAGCGTGCCGAGGAGCACGACCGCGTCAGCCATCGCACGGACATTGGCAGCTGCGGGGTTTGCGAACGATAAGCGGGGTGCGCGGAAACGGCGACCGGGGTGCGCGCGGCGCGCCGGTGCGGCGGTACAAAACGGCGGGCCGGGTGTTGCCCGGCCCGCGACAGACTGTGGGAAAACCCCCGCCGCAGCGGAATTGGGTCCATCTCGGGTGAAACCCTGGCAGGGTTTGGGACGAAGCCCCAAAGCCTGATGCCCATGCATTTTCCCAAAGCGGGCGAACGGCCCGAAGGGCTATGAGGCGAGCGGCACTGCCTGTTGCAGGGGTTCTTAGGCAGACTGCGGCGGGCCGGGGGTTGCCCGGCCCGCCGCGCTTGCCTAAAACGCCCGCCACGGCCGTATTCGCCGGTCAGGCGCCATATCAGGCAAGGGTTCACCCATGCGTGACGAACCGGAAACAGGCATGACGAACAGCCTGACGGCGGGCCGGGGATTCCCCGGCCCGCCGTCAGATTGGCGAACGGACCTGTCGGATTCACGCGATCCAAAGGAATTGGGACTTGCAGGAGGTTCAGGCGCCTTACCAAGGCGCTCTTTGCGGTTTTTGCGGGCCGGGAGTTTTCCGGCCCGCCGGGGTTTGCGGGGAAGCGTGGGCTTATCAGGCTCGCCCCACGCGCCCAGGCCGCGCCTCCGTATCGGCGAAACGCTTTTCCTGCGACGCTAAATCTGCGAGTTGAAAATGTTGCGCAGGTTGTACACCACGTTGCTCTCGTCCGCGCGGGTGCTGCTGGCCTCGTTGATGTTGCTCAGCGCCGAAAGCCCCGTCATATCCGCGCCGGAACCGTAGCCGATGGTGTGGATGGGGATGGACAGCCCCTGCACCACCGGGGTGATCTGCTCCAGCGAATAGCCGCGGTTTTGCGCGCCGTCGCTGAGCACAAACAGCATCAGCTTGGCGTTGGGCAGCTGTTCCTTTTGCGCAAGAAGCAGCCGGATGCCTTCCAGCACCGCGTTGTAGGTGGCCGTGCCGCCGCCCGCCGCCAGATCCTTCACCGCGCCGCTGAAATACGCGCGCTGCTTGCCGGTAAACTCCGCGATGGGCAGGTTCACGTACACGTCGTCGGAATAGCTCACCAGGCCTATGTAGTTGCCCTCGCCGATGTACTGGGCGGCGTTGACCAGCGAGCTTTTCAGCTCGCGGATGGGCGTGCCGTCCATGCTGCCGGAGGTGTCCGCCACAAACACGGCCACCACGGGCTGGCCGCCGTCCTTGTTTTCCTTCCACACCTTCTGGGCGGCGTACAGCTGCGCGCCGCGCAGGTTAAGCGCCTGGCCGGCGTATTCGTCCAGGGCGTTAAAGCCGTAGCGAACCGCGTCCTGCTGGGCCTGCGGGGTCAGGCAGTAGTCGGTGAACAGCTGGAGCGCCGCCTTCTGCTGCGGGGTGATGCCCTCCATGGCGTACATGGGGCTGTCGTGCCGCACCCCAAACGGGGTGAACACGTAATCGCTCAGCGTGGGCTCGACGCTGTACGCCTGGTACTCCATGATCATCGCGTCCAGCACGCCCTTCTTGGCGCTCTCGCGCATCTGCGCCGTGGTGTAGGCCACCGGGGGCACCTGCCGCTGGAAGGCCTGCAACTTTTCCACCGCCGCGCTGCTCAGCGGATCGGCCGGGTCGAAGGCCTGCAGCATGGCGGTGAGGATGTTGAGGCCCGTGCTGCTGGCGTAGGGGTTGGTGTAGCCCAGCAGGAGGTTGCCGTCCAGCACGGCGGTGAGGATTTTGGGGAGCGTCACGTCGCCGTACTGCTTGGCAAAATCGGCGTAGGCCTTTTTGCTCATCAGGATGCCCGCGGTGTTGCCCGCCAGCCGGGTAGCGACGGTTTCAAACCCGACGCCCCGGGACGTGAGCATCTCCGCCCACAGCTCGTTGGTGGGGGTAAACGCGGGCGGCACATATTTGCCGCTGGTGATGTACTCGGTGGCCAGGCCGCTGGCGATGGGCCGGATGGAAACCGACACCCGCAGGCCTTCGTAGCTCAGGTTCTGGCGGTTGAAGTTCTCCGCTTCCAGGTTGAGCCAGCCGTCCATGCCCGTGCCGGCTTTTTCGGTGCTGGCGACGATTTCCACGTCGATGGCGCCGCCGCCGCGCACGCTCAGGGGATAATTGTCGATCTCGGGCAGTTCGTCGGCGGCGCTGGTCAGCTCGGTGCCGCTGATATCCATGCGCGGGGCCACGTCGCTCACGTTTACCTTGGTAAGCAGCGCGTCCAGCGTTTCGGTCGCCTGCCCGGCCGTCAGCGGCCCCTGGGGGCCGCAGCCGGTCATAAGCAGCGTGCCCAGCACAAGCGCGGTCAGCAGGGACAGGCGTTTCAGGGATCGGCGCATTGCGTTCAGCCTCCTTGGGGCGCATCCATCCGGATGCCGTCGTTGGTCAGCGAGCGGATCACGCCGGTCATGATCTGCAAATCCATGGAGTCGCGGCCGGCTTTCTTTTCTTCCACATAACGCACGGTTTCGGTGAGCAGGGTTTCGCACCGGTTGAGCACGTCCTCGTTATCGGCGAGGAACGCCTGGATGCTGCGCGCGTGCTCGGCGTACACCGCCTCGCGGCGGCGCGCGTTTTCCTCCTCGGGGTCGCACAGCAGGGCGCGGTTGAGCACCAGCGCAAGCTTGCGGCAGAGGGTCTGCTCGGCGTCCGCCAGCGCGGCGGAAGCTTCGCCCAGCAGCGAAACCTCGTTGCGCTCCAGCAGCTCGCCCATCTTGGCCTTCTTGCGGCCGATGTTATCCAGCTGATCAAGCCCCTGCTCCAGCAGCGGCCGCAGCTGCGGCCGGATGGTCTGAAAGCGCAGCAGTTCCGCGCGGATCTCCTGCGGGGAAAGGGCCCTGTCCGGCGCGAACGTGACGCGTATGCCGGGGGACGGCTCCTTTCGGGCCTTGTGCCGCGCAACCATCCAGGCGATGTGCCCGCCTACGGCGAGCAGCGCCCACGCGGCCCAGCACAGGGGAAGCAGCACGTCGGCCGTGCGGATGCCCAAGCGGATGATCCAATCGTTGCGGTCGATGGTCAACAGCCACACCAGACCCGCCAGCAGCAGGGCCTCCAGGAAGATCAGCCCGGCTTTCGGCCGTTGTTTGCCCGCCATGCGCGTTCGCCTCCGTTACGCTTTGATGGGTACATTATAGCATGAAGCAAGCGGGAAATACAGCCGACGGGCGCGCGCTGTCGTCTGGCGCGTCGCAACGCCTCGCTTTGGCGGCGGGGCGGACGGCGCGGCGGCTTCCGGGCGGACTTCTATACGGCAGGCACGGGGCGCCGCGCGCGTTTGCGCGCCGGGCCGGGCTTTTGGCCGGCGGAAAGGCTTCGCGGGACGCGCGATTCGCCTTGCAGGGTGGAGCGGCCGATCCTCTGCCGTCGAGCGGTAACGCCCTGCAGCATGGCGGGGCGCCAGATCCGGCAGGCCCGCATGCGAGATCGCCGGGGCATGAAGCCTGCCGCGGACGCGCGCGACGGATCGCAAAGGGACACGCCTATGCCCGTTTCAGCCGGAAGCGCGGCCCGTCATTCCCCTTCCAGCCCGTCCGGTTCGTCCAGAAGGCCGCAGGCGGCGCGGTAGTAGGCGACCTTCTGGTTGACGTGCATCAGTTCCTTCTGCAACCGCGCGATGCGCTCCTGCGTGGCGCGCCGGTGCGCCAGCACGATGCGGTAGCGCTCGGGCAGCGTGCTGTCCCCCTGGCGGCACAGCTGCATGAACCGGCGTATCTCCTGAATGGGCATGCCGGTGTTTTTCAGGCAGGTTACCACGGCGATGGTTTCCAGGTCCTCCTGGGCGTAGGCGCGGCGGCGCGCGCCGTCGCGCGGGACGGGCGGCAGCAGCCGTTCGGTTTCGTAGTATCGCAGGGTGGAAGCGGGCAGGCCCGTGCGCCGGGATACTTCGCGGATGGAATAGGCCATAGGTGCACCTCCCGGATGAAAACGCGGCTTGACTTCAAGTATGCTTTAAGAAGTATACTCCAAATATGGAAAAATGCAACCAAAGCAATCGCCCGCAAGGGAGAAAGAGGGATAAACAGCATGGATGATTTCAGATTTTACGCGCCTACCTACTTCTGCTTCGGCCGCGACAGCGAAAAGAACACCGGCGAACTCGTGGCGCGTTTCGGAGGCCATAAGGTGCTGATCCACTACGGCGGCGGCTCGATCAAGCGCAACGGCGTCTACGGCCGGGTGATCGCCTCGCTGGAGGCGGCGGCCATCCCCTACCTGGAGCTGGGCGGCGTGCTGCCCAACCCCCGCAGCGGGCTTGTGTATCAGGGCATCGAACTGTGCCGCCGGGAGGGGATCGACTTTGTGCTGGCGGTAGGCGGCGGCAGCGCCATCGACTCCGCCAAGGCCATCGCGGCGGGGGTGCCCTACGAGGGGGATTTCTGGGATTTCTACGCCAACGGTACGCCGGTTACGCAGGCCCTGCCGATGGGCACGGTGCTTACCATCGCCGCGGCGGGAAGCGAGGGCTCGCCAGATACCGTGATCACCCAGGAGCAGGGCATGTACAAGCGCGGCGCGACCGGCGAGGCCCTGCGCCCCAAGTTCAGCATTCTGAACCCCGAGAGCACCATGACCCTGCCGCCCTTCCAGACGGCCTGCGGCATCACGGATATGATGGCCCACGTGTGCGAGCGCTACTTCACCAACACCACGCAGGTGGAAACCACTGACCGGCTGTGCGAGGCGGTGCTCAAGGCGATCATCGAGGAAGCGCCCAAGACCATCGCCGATCCCGCGGATTACCAGGCGCGCGCGAACATCATGTGGGCGGGCATGGTGGCCCACAACAACATCGTGGGCGTCGGCCGCCAGCAGGATTGGAACAGCCACCGCATCGAACACGAGCTCTCCGCGCTGTACGACGTGGCCCACGGCGCGGGGCTTTCGGTGATCATGCCCGCGTGGATGAAGCATGTGATGCGCCACGACGTGCAGCGCTTCGCGCAGTTCGCCGTGCGGGTCTGGGGCTGCGATATGGATTTCGCCCAGCCCGAGCGCACGGCGCTGGAAGGCATCGCGCGCTTCCGCGCCTTCCTGACCTCCATCGGCATGCCCGCGACCTTCGAGCAGCTGGGTGCCCGCGCGCAGGACATCCCCGCCATGACCGAGCACCTGTTTACCGCCGAGAAGGAACCGCTGCCCGGCTTCATGCAGCTCTACCGCCCGGATGTGGAAGCCATACTGAGGCTGGCGCTGGCCTAACCGGCAGGGTGAGGGGGCAGTCCCCCTCTTACCCCTTTTTTGCAGCCTCTTCCGCAGGGGGGAGAGGCTGCTTTTTTGCGCCTGTGCAGGCGCAGGGCACCAAAGGGCTTTCCGGTTGCCCTTTGGAAACCTTCGGGGTGCCCTTGCAGGGAGCTATTTCTTTTTGCGCCTTGGCGGCGCGGGCAGGGGGATGCGCCTTTGGGCGCACCAAAGGGCTTTCCGCTCGCCCTTTGGAAACCTTCGGGCGCCTTGCAGGCTGGCTTTCTGATTGTTGCGCCTTGGCGGCGCGGGCAGGGGGGATGCGCCTGCGGGCGCACCAAAGGGCTTTCCGCTCGCCCTTTGGAAACCTTCGGGCGCCTTGCAGGCTGGCTTTCTGATTGTTGCGCCTTGGCGGCGCGGGCAGGGGGGATGCGCCTGCG
>JAAYUF010000129.1 GCA_012517815.1 Clostridiales bacterium | reverse complement strand
CGCCGGCCGGACGGCCGGCTCCCCAAGCGTGCGCGGACGGCGCCGAAAAACTCCGGCGCGGCGTGCCTCTTCGGCTGATCGTCCTGTTGGGCCTGCTGGGCTACGCGGTCGCGCAGGGGCTGCAATATGTGGGACAATCCTACCTGACGCCCACGCAGTCCTCGCTGTGCCTGAGCGTGGGCAACACCGCCATGGTGATGCTGGCCGACCGGCTGTGGCTGCGCGAAAACCAGACGGGGCTTGATCTGGTGAAACTTGCGGCGCTGCTGGGCGGCATCGCGCTGTACTACTACCCTTGGGGCGCGGCCAGCCTCGCCCCGGCGGGGTTTTTGTTCATGGCGCTTTCCTCGGTGGGCTACGCCGCGCAGATGACCCTCAACCGTCGGCTGCTCCGGGCGGGGGATGTGCCGCCCAGGGCGCTGGTGGCCGGGCCGATGCTCGTGGGCGGCGCGGTGCTGCTGGCGGCGGGGCTGGCGCTGGAGGGGCCGCCGCCGATCACCGGGCAGCTTGTGCTGATGCTTTTATACCTCGGCGGCGTCAGCGGCGCGCTGGGCTTTCACCTGTGGACTTCCAGCCAGTCGTCGCTCACGGCGTTTGAATCCAGCGGCATCAACAACCTCATGCTGGTGGAAATCGCGCTGATGGACTGGCTGGCGTTCCGCCGCACGTTCAGCGCCTTGCAGATTGCGGCGATCCTTCTGGTGTTCGGCGCGATCGTGTGGATCCAGACCGGGCGGAACACGCCGAAACGGAAAACGCCCGACCCGGAACCGGGACGGACGTAAATCATCGCATTCCCTCCGGGCACGTCTCCGGCGCGGCGGAACGCCTGCGGCCGGTTTCCCTGCGGCGGGGGCGCGCTTCTTTCAACGCCTTTGGGACGCGCTTGGGCGGGAGGCGAAGCCCAATGGCGGCAAGGATGATGGTCCGATCCCCCGTGGCCTGCGCGGCGCTCGCCCGCCATGCCCCGCGCCCGGGAGGGTTCCGGCCCTTTGCTCGCCGCCTTTGCGGCGCACGCCCCCATGCCCTGCGCCCGGGAGGGTTCCGGCCCGGCTCCTTACGGCCTGCGCGGCGTGCGTGGACGTTCCACCCCGAACGCGGAGGCGAAGAAGCGGAGGAACTCCGCCACCACCTTTTCGTCGTCGGCCAGCGTGTCCTCCCCGCAGAAGATGCGGAACCGCTCGCGGTAGTAGTCGCAGCTGTAGGAAAATTGCAGCATCATCAGCAGATTGTCAAAAAAGAAAGCAAACAGACGGCGGTCCATGTCGCGGCGCACCTCGCCCTTGGCCTGCGCCTGGGTGATAAACGCGGCGTAGGCCTTCGCGGAAATCTCCTCGATCTCCCGGGCGAAGGCGGGCG
Source organism: Clostridiales bacterium (assembly GCA_012517815.1). Classification (GTDB taxonomy): domain Bacteria; phylum Bacillota; class Clostridia; order Christensenellales; family Aristaeellaceae; genus CAXXOK01. The sequence continues at coordinate 6,261 of JAAYUF010000129.1, read as the reverse complement.
CGAAGCGGCGGCAGCTGCCGGAGGTGATCTCGTGGTAGAGCACGTTGTAGCCGGGCTGCTCCTTGGCGCTGCGCTGCACGGCGCGCACCAGCCGCTCCGCGCGGATCAGGATGGAGCAATCCCCGCGCACCGCGTCGTCGATGGCGCGTTCCAGCACCTTGAGCGCGTGGCGCAGGCAGGCTTCGAAAAACGCGTCCTTGTTCTGGTAATACTTATACACAACGCCCACGCTCACGCCCGATTTGCGGGCGATCACGTTGATGTTGGCCTTGTCCGGCCCGTTTTGGGCAAATTCGCTGATGCCGGTTTCCAGAATCTCGGCGATCTTTTCCTCGGTGAGCTTTTTCAGCATGGGGAACCTCCCTGTGGCGGGAATGGATGGGCATGGCGTCCGGCGAAAATGCGGACGGCGACGCCTCTGCGGGGCGATCGCGGCGGCTAAGCCCGCGTTGCGGCGGCCGCGGCGGTCAGCCGACGGGTTGCAATGGGTCTGGGTCCGCGGGAAGTTCGGCTTCCGTGGCCCGACGGGGTTCCGCTTGCGGCGCTTCGTCCGGCTCCGCTTCCGGCAGGCCGATTTTCCACAGCTCAAGCGCCAGCACAACGGCCGCGACCGTCAGCGCCAGGTTGAGCGCGAAGGGCAGCGCGCGGTTGGCTTCGGCAATGGCGCCCGCGACCGTGCTCAGCGGCGAGGTGACCAGCATGCACAGCGCCGCGAAAAAGCCCAGCATGCGCGCCCGTTCCTCGCGGTCGATGTTCACCATCTGCAGCGAGGTGGCCAGCGGCGTGAGCATGCTCAGCGCGAACGCCTCCATCACCACCGTCAGAAGCACCATCCAGTACGCGCCCACGGGCATCAGCAGCAGGAGGATCTCCTGCACCACAAACAGCCCCAGCCCCAGCAGCACGGGGTTGCGAAAACGCCTGAGGTCCAGCCGGGGCACGATCAGAAAATAGCAGCCCAGCATCAGCAGCGTTTTCATGGTGGAAAACAGCGACAGGTTTTCCGCGGGGATGCCCAGCTTTTCGGTGATCAACAGCGGCCAGAAAGTCTCGTTGATGGATTTGAAACCGGTGAAGCAGGCCATGAACGCCACCGTGAGCATGGCGCGGCGGCTTTTGAGCATGGTGAAAAGCACACGACGGCTGTCCCACAGACGGCCCAGCATGCTGACCCCGCGCGTTTCGGCCATGCGCCGCATGCCCACGGAGGTTTCCTTCGTGGTGAAAAACAGAATGACGAATTTGGCCGTCATCATCACAAAGGCGATGCCGTAGAGCACGCGCATGGTGGGCACCACCGAGTGCTGCTGCACGAAGAAGTAGGCGATCGGCGCAAAGAAACCCGCCAGCAGCCCGCAGATGTGCATGATGGAATACAGCCGCACCAGCGAGTCGGTGGGCGCGTCCTCAATCAGCAAAAGGCCCCAGGAGGTTTCGGTGACGCGCCACGCGCCGTTGAACAGCGCGGCCGCCACAAACCAGCGGTAATCCTGCGCCAGCATCCACAGGAGCACCGGGATGCTCCAGCAGACGGTGTCGAAGATCAGCGTGGTCAGCCTCCGGCCCAGCTTATCGGTCAGCACGCCGGTCAGGAGGGCCCACACCATCTGCGAGGCCAGAAACAGCGTGCTCACCACGCCGATCATGAACGGCGAAAGCCCCAGCGCCGCCATGTAGACTGAGGCGAACGGCACGTACAAGTTATAGGGGATGCCCCACAGGGGCTCGGTATACAGGCAGGCCAGCTGGTTGCCGCGGAGCCCCGCCATGGTATGCAGCAGGTTATTGCTTGCGCGTTGCCGGTTCATGGTGGACGCTCCTTCGCTGCGTGTGGTGAGTCGAGTACCATTGTACCGGATGGCGGAGGGAAACGCAAGCCGGGCCGCCTCGCGCCCGGCAATTTTCGGGGCCGGCCCGCGGGCAATCCCCGCTATGCAAGTCGCGCCGTTCATGGTATGATGATTCCGACCCGGATAGGCCCCCAGAACGGCGACGCAGCGTGCGCCACGCGCCGGAGAGCACTGTGCGCGCCTTTTTCTTTGGCGGCTGGGCGCGGGCGAGAAAGGGAGAAAACACATGAGGGAAACGGTGGTTGCGCAGGTGGACGCCCTGCTGGCCGCGGCGCTGAGCGAAGGCCGGCATACCCTGTACGAGCATGAGGTCTATGAGTTGCTTACCCTCGTATCCCTCCAGACGCCCGTCTACCGCTTCGTGCGGGAGGCCGGGGAGGTGACCGAGGCGCTGCTGGCGCCTTTCGCGGGCAAGGATATCATGGTCAAGATCGTCTCCCGCGATCTGGCGCACAACCAGCGCTACGGCGGCGTGCGCAAGGTTGGCATCGCCGATCCGCTGTTCATCCGCTTTGTGCTCTCCGAGATGCAAAAGGAAGTGCTCTCCCACTTTGCGCAGGGCGAAAAGCCTTCGGTCAACGGCTTTCTGCTGATCGAGTTCGTCCATTTTACCCAGGCGCTGGGGGACGAGATCATGCTGGGCTTCCGGGAGGATCCCGCTTTCGGCACCGTGGTCACCCTCTCCAAGGGCGGGGACGACGCCGAGTTTTTCGCCAAGTATTACGATCCCGCCAACATCCTGCTGGCGCCCGTTACCCTGGCCGACGCCGAGGCCCTGCTCAACCGCCTGAACATCCGCCACAAGTACCGCGAGATGGGCCATGCCGAAAGGCTTGGGCAGATCGGCTACGCGGTGGCGACGCTTTCGGAACTGGGCATGACCTACTCGATGCTTGCCCAGAGCAAACCGGCCTACTACCTCAAGGCGCTGGACCTGAACCCCATGGTGTTTGCCAAGGACGGACGCTTTGTGGCCGTGGACGGCTACGCGGAGTTCGAGGCCGTGGGCGACGGGGCCGTCGCGGGCGCCATGCCCGACGTGCGCGGGCTGGAGGGCTTTTTCCGGCCCAAGGGGATCGTGGTGGCGGGCGTTTCCACCACGCCCGAAAAATACAGCATGGCGCGCAACATCGTAAGCCTGCTGATGGATCTGGGCCGCGAGGATATTTACTGCGTCAACCCCAAGGGCGGTGAAACCGTCATCGACGGGCGTGCGTTCCCGCTGTACCGCTCCGTCGCGGACATCGCCATGCCTTACGATCTGCTGGTGTACGCCGCGCCGGGGCAGTATTCCATCCCCTTTGTGGAGGCGGTGCCGGCGGGCAAGGCTGTGATCCTGATTTCCGGCATCCCCACGGACATGAACTACAGCCAGTTTGCCCAGGGCATCGCGCGGGTGAAAAAGCCGGACGTGCGGGTGATCGGCCCCAACTGCATGGGCGTGTTCTCGGCCCCCGGCGCGGGGCGCAAGGGGGTCAACACCCTGTTCATTGAAGAGGAGCGCATGCACATCCCGCTGAGCGACAGGAGCAACGCCGCGCTCCTCACCCAGAGCGGAGCCATGGGCATCACCTGCGTGGAGCGCAACCAGTACACGGCGATTTTCCGCAACATCGTGAGCTTCGGCAACAAGGTGGATGTGAGCATTCCCGACCTGATGGCGTACTTTGAGAACGACCCGGCCATCGACGTGATCTCCATCTACGCCGAGGGCATCGGCCCGGGCGAGGGCCGCCGTTTTTACGAGCTGCTGCGCGGGGCGCAGAAGCCCGTGATCGTATATAAATCCGGCCGTACCGAAGCCGGCGCGAAGGCGGCGGCTTCCCATACGGCGGCGATGAGCGGCAGCTACGAGGTGTTCCGCGCCGCATGCCAGCAGGGCGGCTGCATCCTGACCGAAGAGCTCGACGATTTTTATAATTTCACCAAGGCCTTCGCGGTGCTTTCTGGCCGCCGCACCCCGGGGTGCCGCGTGGCGGGCGTGGTCAACGCCGGGCTGGAAGCCACCATGGGCGCGGATATTCTGGATCGCCTGCAGCCCGCGGCGTTTACGCCCGAAACCGTTACGGCGCTCAAGGCGCTCAACACCCACGGGCTGGTCAATGTGGAAACGGCTTTCCTGGACCTGACCCCCATGACCGACGATCCGCGCTACGCGCAGTATATCCGCACGGTGCTTGCCGACCCCAACGTGGACTGCCTGTTTGTGGGGATCGTCCCCCATGTGGACACGCTCAAGACCGTGGAGGAAAACTACCTGGACGCGGATGCGATCGGGCCGCTGCTGGCGCAGGTTTTCCGCGAGTCCGGCAAGCCCGTGGTGGTGTCCGTCAACGCGGGGCGGCATTATCAGGCGCTGGTGAAATATCTGGAGGAGAACGGCCTGCCGGTGTTCAGCGACATCCGTTCGGCCATCCGCAGCCTGGACGCGTTTGCGGCCTATTGGAGCCAACGTCAATCAGGGGGGGCCATTCATGAAGTGTAACCTGACCAAGGTGGTCATCATCGGGGCGGGCGCGGTGGGCGCGACGACCGCGTTCAGCCTGGTGGTCAAGGGTGTGGCCGCCGAGGTGGCGCTCATCGACATCAACGCCCAAAAGGCGCAGGGCGAAATCTGGGATATTCAGCACAGCATGGATTTCCAGAGCCGCAACGTGCGCGTGACCGCCGGGGAATACGCCGATTGCGCGGACGCGGACATCGTGGTGATCACCGCATCCGCGCCCATGAACGGCGAGCGCAGCCGGCTGGAACTGCTCGCAAAGACGGAAGGCATCATGCGCCGGATTGTCCCGCAGGTGATGCAAAGCGGGTTTGACGGCGTGTTCATCGTGGTGTCCAACCCCGTGGACATTATGACCTATCTGGTGCGGGAGCTCTCCGGCTTCCCCAAAAACCGCGTGATCGGCACCGGCACCGTTTTGGAAACCGCGCGCCTCAAGCAGGCCATCGGGCAGATCATGGACATGGACCTGCGCGGCATCGACGCGTATGTGATGGGCGAGCACGGGGACAGCATGATGGTGCCGTGGAGCCACGTGCGCGCGGGCGGCAAGCCCTTTGTGGAGATCCTGGCGGACAACCCCGCCCGCTATGCCGGGGTGCGCCTGACCCAGCTGGTGGAGCGCGTGAAATCGGCCGGCAACGATGTGATGCAGGCCAAGGGCAACACGCAGTACGGCATCGCCGGCGCGGTTACGGGCATCGTTTCCGCCATCCTGCGGGATGAAAACAAGATTTTCGCCGTTTCCGCCCTGCTGGAGGGGGAGTACGGCGTTTTCGGCGTCTACTGCGGCGTGCCCGCCCTGATCAACCGCAACGGCGTGGCGGAAATCGGCGAGTTCAACCTGACGGCGGAGGAGCGCGGGCAGTTCGAGCGTTCCGCGGCGGTGCTGCGGGAGCATATCGGGCTTCTGGGCCGCGGATAACGGACCCCGCCGCCGCGGCATGTTGGCCAGGAAGGTTGAGTTGATCGCATGGATGTTTCCCAGATCGTGGATACCATGTTCAAACTGTGCGCCGCGATGGGCATGGGCTACGGCCTTCACCGGCTGAAAATTCTCAACGACGGGGCCAACGCGAGCCTGTCGGGGCTGATCATTAACGTGACCAGCCCGGCGCTGGTGCTCTACTCGGTCAGCCGGCAGTCCGAGGTTACCCTCGACGTGGTGCGGCTGTTCGGGTTTGGCGTGGCGCTGTATGCGGCGCTGCCGCTGCTGGTCATCCTGTTTGCATGGCTGCTCAAGCCCGGGGCCGAGCGTGTGGGCGTGTACCAGATGCTGCTGGTCTTCGCCAACGTGTCCTTCATGGGCTTCCCGGTGGTGCAGGCGATGTTTGGCGAGCAGGCGATTTTCTACATTAACATCCTGAACATCCCGTTTTCGCTGCTGATCTTCACCTACGGCGTGGGGCTGCTAAGGGAAAAAGGCGGCGCCATGCGCCCCTCGCTGCGCATGCAGGATGTGCTCACGCCCGGCTTTCTTTCGGGCGTGCTATCGCTTTTGATCTACTTCGGGCGCATCCCCATGCCCTCAATGATCGTGAGCGCGCTGGATTTTATCGGCGGCCTGACGACCCCGCTTTCCATGATCGTCATCGGCAGCATGGTGGCCAACTTCTCGCTGGGTCAGGTGTTCCGCGACAAGAAGCTGCTGGGGCTTTCGGCGGTCAAGCTGCTGCTGTTTCCGGCGCTGGGCTTCCTGATCGCCACGCTGATCTTCCCCGACCCGATGCTGGCCGGCGTGGTGATCATCAGCCTGGGGATGCCCGCCGGCTCCCTGTGCGCGATGGTAAGCCGCCAGTACGGCACCGAGACGCAGGCCGGCACCGCCGCCATGGGCGTGTTCGCCACCACGGTGCTTAGCATGATCACCATTCCCCTGATGCTCCTGCTGATGTCCTGAAGGGGAAT
>JAAYUF010000128.1 GCA_012517815.1 Clostridiales bacterium | reverse complement strand
TGCCTCATCGCCCTGCGGGCGGTTCGCTCGCGTTTGCCAAATGCTGCGGCACAAGGCGTTGGGGCCACGCTCCCAGCCCCGCTCCCGGGCATTGCCCTGGCGAATCCCGCCTTACGTTCCCTTAAAATTGGATGATCCGCCGCACAAACCGGTAGCCGCTCACCAGCGTGCGCCGCCCGACCGCGCCGGGCAGCACCGTGGCCAGCCCCAGCAGATTGCTGCGCAGCTTCTGGTACAGCGCCTCGTCAAACTCCCGGATCGCCTGCCACATGTGCCGGTTCATCGCAAGGCTTTCCTCGGTTTCGGCGATGAACTGCAGCGCCGACGTCGTGGCCAGCATCCCCGCGCAGTTGTTGATCATGTAGCCGTACAGGCTCTTGGGCAGGGCCTTGAGCTGCGCAAGCGTGTAGCTCGTGATCATCTTCTCGGCGATATTGCTCACCTGATCCAGCCGCTTGAGGATGTTCTTTTCCGCAATGGACTGGTCCGGCCGGCCGATAAAATACCCGTACAGCGGCTCGTCGAAATAGTACACCCGCTTGGTGTAGGGCAAGGGCTGGTAAATATAGAGGTTATCCTCGTAGAACGTGTGTTTCGGGAGCACAAGCCCCATATCCCGGAGCATCCCGGTGCGGTAGATCAGCGAGTGAATCATGAACTGCTTGTGCACGGGAAACCGGCGGATATCCTCCCAGCTCAGCATCCGCCCCGGCTTGATGGCCACGCGGTAGTTCACCGAGAACACCGCCTGCCGCTCCGCCTGGTCGTATACGTAGTTGTTCACGATCAGGTCGGCTTCCTCCCCCCGCGCGGCGAACCTCCGCAGCACGTCCAGCAGCCGTACAAGCGCCGCCGGGTCCAGCCGGTCGTCGGAATCCACCACCTTGAAATACGTCCCCAGCGCGTTTTTCAAGCCCTGGTTGATGCCTTCGCCGTGCCCGCCGTTTTCCTGATGGATCACCCGCACCGTGCCCGGGTGGTTTTGAACGTAGCGGTCGGCGATGGCGCCGGTTTCGTCCGTGGAGCCGTCGTCGATGATCAGGATGTCCATCTCCTCGCCGCCGGGCAGCAGCGAGTCGACGCAACGTTGCATATACGCCGCGGAGTTGTAGCAGGGGACGGTTACCGTCAGCAGCTTCATAAACGTCACATTCCTTATTCGTTTTTTCGCGCCTGGCGCGTCGCCTCGTAAAAGGGAGAGAAGGGTCGCCCCGTCCTCGCGGCCCGTCCTAGGGGCGGGACGGTCGCCCCCGCCCTCGCGGCCCTTCCTAGGGGCGGAAGGGTCGCCCCCGTCCTCGCGGCCCGATAAAGGGAGAGAAGGGTCGCCCCCGCCCTCGCGGCCCGATAAACGGGGAGAAAGTTCGCCCCACCCTCGCGGCCCGATAAAGGGAGAGAAGGGTCGCCCCGCCCTCGCAGGTTTACAGCGTGCGCGCGAGCGCCAGCGCCCGCGTCACGATCGCGTCGATGTTGTAATACCGGTATTCCGCCAGCCGCCCCAGCAGGCGCAGGTTCGGGCAGCGCTCGGCTTCCCGGCGGTAGGCGGCGTAGCGCCCGGCGCTTTGCGCGTCCGGGATGGGGTAGTAGGGCGTGTCCCCCGGCGCGCAGGCGCGGGGATATTCCCGCGCGATGGTCGTCACGCCCGGCAGCTTTTGCCCGGTCAGCTTCTTAAACTCGGTAATGCGCGTAAACGGCTGGTCCACCGTGTAGTTGACCACGCCCACGGGCTGGTACTCGTCCTGGTTCAGCGTTTCAAACACGAAATCGAGCGTGCGGTAGGGCAGGGGTCCCAGCCGGTTACGCATCAGCTCGTCCAGCGCGCCGGTGTAGATCACGGTTTCGTCGCAGCGCTCGCCGTCCACACGCAGGTTCGCGCCGTCCAGCGTCATCCGGGCGCAGGCGTCCACGCCCAGTTCCATGCGGATGCGGGGGTGATCCAGCATCCGCGCAAACATCGCGGTAAAGCCGTCCGCAGGCATGCCCTGCCATGGATCCTGAAAATAGCCGCAGTCCTCGCTGACCAGCACGGGCACGCGGGACATCGCCGCCGGGTCCAGCTGGTCGGGCTCGGCGTCCCACTGTTTGCGGGTATAATGACGAAACACGTTCTCGTACACGTAGTCCGCCAGCGTGCGCAGTTCCGGCTCCGCGCGCTCCCGGAGCCTGAGAATGCTCACGCGCGCGCCGTAGCCGAACGCCTCGGTCAGCCGCCGCTCCATCGCCTCCGCCTGCGCCGGTTCAAACGCCAGCCGCAGGGAAACCAGGTTGAACGGCACGGGCATCAGCCGGCCGTGCACATCGGCCAGCACCCGGTGCCTGAGCGGGTACCACTCCGTGAAGCGGCTGAGGAAGGTCTGCGCTTCCTCCTCCCTGGTGTGAAAGATGTGCGGGCCGTAGCGGTGCGTAAGCACCCCCGCGGCGTCCGGCGCGTCGTAGGTGTTGCCCGCGATATGGTCGCGGCGCTCCCACACCAGCACTTCGGCGTCGGTTCTCTCCGCCACCGCGCGCGCCAGGGTGCAGCCCGCGGGCCCGGCCCCGACGATCAGGTATCGCATCGGCGTTTCCTCCCTTATGGATTGCTCCGCGGCGGCTCTCCGCCGCGAGGATTCCGTTGGACCGCCGGCTTTGCCTTCCGGGCCGACCCGCCCGGGGCCGTTCGCCGGCCAAAGCCTGCGCCCGGCCATTCCCGGACAGTCGCTACCGAGCGGCACACGCCCTCCGGTTCCGGCCGTAGCCTGCTCCCGGCCCCCCGGCCCATGGCAGCCGGGATCAGCCGGTGCGTTTCCTGTTTGCGAGTACCGGCGTTCAGTCCGTAACAGGCGCGGTGTGCATCCAGTAATAGTCCAGCCGCCGGAAGTCCGAAAGCCACATCGGCACGTCGTCCGCGCCCGAGGCGCGCAGCACGCCCTGATCCAGGTAGCACTGGCGGTTGATCACCGCGGTGTGCGTTTCCAGCGCGCGCAGGGCCTTGAGGTAGGCGGGCCCTTCCCAGCCGGCCAGGGTGAACAGCCGCTCCATGAGCATCGCCGGGCTCAGCCGCCCGCCGTCGCCGGTAAAATCGTTGCCCAGCGCGCGCTTGGCCGCGTCGTTGGCCCAGATCAGGTACGGCGTGCCGTAGTAGTTGTAGAAGCCTTCCTCGGTGCTCACGTCCAGGTTGACGCCAAACATCTTGTAGGTGGCGTTGTCATCGCCCCACCAGGGCAGGTGGTCGCCAAACAGCACGATCACCACCGGGCGCTCCAGGCCGCGGAAGGCGTTTACAAACGTGCGCAGCTCCCGGCCCGTGCTCGCCACGCCGGCCAGGTAGTTGTTCGCAATGTTGAAATTGGCCGCGTCGTACTCCGCGCGCCAGGGGAGGTACGCCGTATCGTATCGCGCGTCGCGGAAATACGGGCCGTGGTTTTGGTAGGTCACGTTGAAGCTGAACACGGGCCGGCCGGTTTGCGCGGCCGTTTGGTAATCCGCCACAATCGTGGGCAGAAACGCGCGGTCCTCGGCGATGGCCCCCGGCTGGGCGTAGTCGCGGTAGCGGTCCTCATAAAAGTGATACTGCTGGAAACCCAGGTAAGCGTTCACGTTGAGCCGGTTGTAAAACCAGTTGTAGCAGGGGTGGTCGCCGATGCAGGCGTAGCCCTGCCCGCGGAAATACCATACGAAGCTGTTCACCGGCGCGCGGTAGCTCTCCGTTGGGTCCAGGCTGCCGGTCAGGAAGGCGCGCTCGGTATTGACCGTATCGCCCGCAAAGATGTTGACCGCCAGCCGCCCCGAATAGCTTTCGGCCGCCAGCGCGTGCCAGTCCGCATAGGGGTCCTCGGCGAACGAAAGCTCCGGGAAGTCGCTAAAATCGGCAAACGCCTCCAGCATCACGGCGATCACGTCCGCCTTGCGGTCCACGGGGATGTCGCTGTCCCCCAGCGCCGCAAGCGAGGCGGCCGCGGCGTCGGCGTCGTAGCCCGCGGGCGGCGTCTGTTTCGCGTCCCCGATGCTGCGCAGGAAGGGGAACACCACGCCCCGGCACACATAGGCGCCCGTGGGCGACCACTCGCTCACCTGCCCGTAGTTGGCGGTGGCGGCATAGGCCGCGCCGCACGGGCAAAGCCACTGGACATACGCAAAAAGCGCCGCCGCGCAGCCCGCCGCCGCCAGCGCGCGCAGGCCCGCGCGCCCCATAAGCCGCAGCTTGAGCCGCACAGCCGCGTACGCCGCAGCCGACAGGACAATCACGACGCCGGCGATCACCGCAAACGTCGGCTGGATGGCGTAATGCGCGCCGCCCGCCATGGCGGCCGCCTCGCTGCTCAGGCCCAGATCGGCAAACAGCAGCGGATCGTTGCGCAGGCGAAGCTTGTAGTAGTTCACCAGCGCAAGCGCCAGCACCGGCACGGCCGTAAGCAGGTAGGCCAGCCACCCGCGCCCCGTAACCGCGTACCATAGGCCCATCAGCAGCAAAATCGGAAGCCCGTTGAGCCAGAGGATCGCCGGCACCGCAAAGTAGCTGATGAACATCCGCAACCCGTAGCCGCACGTCGCCAGCGAAAGGCAAACGAGCGTCAACAGGAGGCTCAGCGCCCCCAGCGCCGCCAGATCGCGCGATACCGCCTTACGCATGGCGGCCCTTCAGCCCGCCACGCGGGCTTTGGGGCGGCCCTCGTCCATGCGTTTCATATGGCCCACGCCGTTGTAGCGCAAGGCGTCGTCCTCCGGCTCGACCATGGTATGCTCGGTCTTGTCCCAGTTGCTCTGGTGGCGGAAGCGGAACAGGCCGATGATCTGCGCCAGGCCCGCCAGCACGGTGTTAAGCGCGAAGCTTACCAGCAGCTTGGGGAAGCCCAGCACGGAAAACCGCTGCCCGTTATCCGCCCAGTCCCCCCAGCCGAACTGGATAAAAATCATGTACACAAACAGCACGATGCTCAGCAGCGTCGGCTCCAGCGAGATGATCATGTGCTCGGCGTTGGGAATCTCCGAAGCCGGCCCGGCCAAAAGGAGGTTAAACACCAGCACCAGCAGCATGTTGAGCGTCGCGGCCACATAGGTGGAGGGGAAGTACATCTGCACGAACATGCTGATGAACTCCCACACGGAGATCTTGCCCTTCAGCAGCGCCTTTACCGTGCGGCCGGTGTTGTGGAACGCCACAAACCAGTGCCCCTGCGCCCAGCGGATGCGCTGGCGGAGGCTCGCGCTCCACTTCACGGGCTTTTCATCGTACACGCGCACGTGGTTGTTCCACAGCACGCGGCGGCCTTCCAGGGTCGCCGCGAACTGCAGCTCGGTATCCTCGGTCAGGCTCATGACCGTCCAGCCGCCGCGCTGCGCCAGGTAGCGCGTGCGCACGGCAAAGCCCGTGCCGCCGATGCCGCAGTTGATGCCCAGGCGCTGGCGGCTGTACTGCAGGAAACGGTTGGAGATGGTATACGTCAGGTAATAAAACAGCGCCACCAGTCCGTTCTTGTTCTTGCAGCCCAGGTAGCACTGCACCACCTCGGTACGGTCGTCACTGTCCAAAAACTGGCTGTTGACCTCGCTGAACATGTTGAGGTCCGCCAGATTGTCCGCGTCGAAAAAAAACACGGCGTCGTATGTGTTCTCATACCCGGACAGCGCCTGAAACGCCTTTTTCAGCACCACGGACTTGCCCGTGGGCTCGTCCGGCCGGGCTTTGTGAAACTCCAGCACGTTGACGCCGCGCGCGCGGGCGATTTCGGCGGTGCGGTCGTCGCAGTTGTCGGCCAGCACGTATACGTCGTACAGGTCCCGCGGATACTCCATCTGCTCCATGTTGTCGATGATCCCCGTGATCACCTCTTCCTCGTTATGGGCGGGAATCAGCACCAGAAAACGCATCTGCGCGTCGTGGGGCTCGTAATCCTTCGTATGCTTGCGAAATCCAAAAATACTGACGATCAGCTGAAAAACCAGCACAATGGACATCCAGATCATCAAAGCTTCGATCAGGGTTTTCAGCGCGATCAATATGGTATACAAGAAACCTGCTCCTCCCCATTGCGCCCAGTCCGGGCACAGCAAACAACTATTTATATATCAGTCAACGGCAAAAGTCAATGCCGGTCGTAGAAAGAGCACTCCCCGATGAATTCCCTGAGGATGCTCAGATGCGGGATCTCGTCGGTCACGCGGTCGTCGATGGACAGAAAGTATTGCAGGAATTTCAGCAACCGGTGCGCCACCAGCGATTCGGGCCGGCTCATCGGGATGGTGGACAGCAGCGAGAAGCTCATGTGCTTGAGCACCGGCAGCTCGTAGTGCAGCGAGGTGTTGAACATCACGTCCGCCTTTTCCTGGTTGGGGAAAATCCACTTTTCCTCCCCCGCGCGCACGCTGGGCCACATGTCGATGGTCGTCTCGGGGCTGGTGCCGCGGAATTTGGCGTCCCGGGTGATGCGCCTGAGCAGGCGCACGTCGGTGGTGCGGATGCGGTTGTGGTTGTCCAGGTTGATGCAGGGCAGGGCGCTGACGTAAATGCCGTAGGTCAGCTGCTCGGGCAGCTCGGCGGTCACGCGGTCGTTGAGGGCGTGGATGCCTTCCAGAATCAGCGGGCCGTTGCCCGCCAGCATCATGGGCGTGGTTTCAGGCACGCGCTTGCCGCTGACAAAGTCGAACCGGGGCATCTGCACCATCTCGGCGGAAAGCAGCTGCTCGATGCACTCGCTGAGGTAGGGGATGTCCAGCGCGTCCACGTGCTCCAGGTCGGGCTGGCCGTCCGGACCCAGCGGCGCCATAGCGCGCGGCTTGTAGAAATCGTCCAGCGACACCAGCTGCGGCCGCTTGCCCAGCACCCGCAGGTGCACCGCCAGCCGGTGGGCGAAGGTGGTTTTCCCGCTGGAAGAGGGCCCGAACACCAGCACGATCTGCGCGTTGCGGCCGACGATCTCGTCCGCGATGCGCGCGATGGACTTATCCTGCAGGGCTTCGTTCACGCGGATGAACTCGCGGAACTTGCCCTTCTCAATCATGTGGTTAACATCCGCCACGTTGCTCACGCCGAGGATGCGGCACCATTCCTGCGATTCGCTGAACACCCGCAGGTGCTTGGGGCGCGGCAGGTAAGGCGCGGGCCTGTCCGGCTCAGCGGGCGAGGGCATGCACAGCACCATGCCCGGAAAATGCGGCTTGAGGCTGAAATACTTCAGGTAGCCCGTGGAAGGCGCCATCGCGCCGTAAAAATATTCGCGCATCTCCCCGATGCGGTACATGCGGATGTTTTTCACCGGCCGGTAGCGCAGGATCTCCGCCTTGTCGGGGTAGTTGTTGTCGCGGAAATAGCCGAGCGCTTCCTCCCGCGACCAGGTTTCCTTTTCAAAGGGCAGATCCTGGGCCACCAGGGCGCGCATGTCCGTTTCCAGCGCGCGCACCATGGCGTGGTCCATGTCCTCCTCCAGCACGCGCAGGTACACGCCGTAGCCCACGGAGTTGAGGATGCGCACGCGCTTCTGGGGAAACAGCCGCTTCATGCTCAGCAGCAGCAAAAAGCGCAGGGATCGCTCGTACACGCGGCGGCCCTCCTCCTGGAGATAGCTCAGCCCGTTCAGGGTGCAATCCTTGCGCAAGGGCTCGCCCAGCTCCACGCACACGCCGCCGCACATGGCGCACAGCACCCGCTCCGCCTCGGCCGGGGCCAGGGTGCGGATGGCCTCCAGCGCCGTTACGCCCTGGGGGAAGCTCTCGGTCCGCCCTTGATAGGTGATCCGGATGGTCGGTTGATTTTCAGGGGTTTGCTGGTTCATGGCTTGCCTCCGTACGTCGCGGATGGATACGGCCGGACGGGCGCCCCAGCGCGGTTGCGCGGCCGCGCGGCGGCCGCCCGCGCCTAGGCCTCCTCAAAAGGCATGTTGCTGTCCGCGCCGCGCAGGTCCTCGGGATCGAACGCGTCGCCGCGCTTGCGCTTGAACTGGTTTTGCAGCACCTTGGTGTGCACGTAGGCGCGGTTTTGCCGGTTGGCGGGCGTCACGCTCAGGTGCATGCCCTTCTGCCCGTCGGGCATCAGCGCGAAGCGCACCTTGATGAACAGCTGCCCGTGCTGCGGGCACTGGCTGATGGCCACGTATTTCCCGGGCGCCTGCGGCGTTAGCTCGGTCAGGAGCTGGGTGGGCTTCTTGCAGGTGGGGCATTCGGGGGTGCGCACATCCGGGCTTTCCAGCGCCTGCGCCACCGAGGGCACCGTGCGTGAAACGCGCAGGCGCGTGCGGCGCGGGTTGTGGCACAGCTTGCGGGGCGTTTGCTCGTGGTGGAGCACGCCCTCGGGGTTGGGCAGCTTTTGCAGCACCAGCGCGGTGTAGTACGCGTCGTTGACGGCGTTGTGGAAGTCGCGGTTCTCATCCGCGGCGATCTCCAGATGCTCCATGGCGCCCTTGAGGGATTTCTGCCGGGCGCCCAGCTCGAACGCCTCGGCGTAGTAGCGCTGCACGTCGTACATCTTGCCCGTCTCGCCCTCGAACTGGAAAAAATCGAGGTTCTGCCGCAGCACGCTGATATCGTCCCCGCCCCAGGTGAGGAACACATAATCCTCGCCGCACCAGTCCGCGAAACGGGCCATCGCCTCGGGAAACGCCGGCGCATCGCATAGCTCCTCGCGGCCCAGGCGGGTCATGCGCCGCACGCGCGGGTGGATGCTGGTGTAGTGCGTGGGGCGGATGGGAATGGATAGCTCCTCCAGCACCGAAAACCGGTCGTCCAGCTTGACCGCGCCGATCTGGATCACCTCAAAGAGGAGGCTGTCGCCCACCTGGCGGAATACGGGGGTGTTGAAGCTTGTCGGTTGGTTCCATTCCAAATCCATCACGATATAGTGCATAGGTCTTGCTCCAGTCTGACATTCTTGCGGGGGGAGAAACGGCTCCGGCCGCCGCGGCCTGCCGGGCGTCCGTGTCGCGGTATGGTGGGGGGGACGTCGGCCCCCGTGGCCGGCGCTGCGGGTCGCGGCATGGGGCCGTCGGCCGGCGATCGTCGGCCGACGCCTGAACCGGCCGCTGTTTTAGGTGCTCAGGCTTGCCAGCGGGCATCCGGATTGCGAAACGTCGGGGAAATCTCCGTCGTGGCCGGCGCTGCGGGTTGCGGCATGGGGCAGTCGACCGGTGGCCGTCGGCCGACGCCTGAATCGGCCGCTGTTTTAGGTGCTCAGGCTTGCTGTTGCGGCTTGCCGTGCCTCGGTACGGCGCTGCGCCGTTTTGCCGTGTTCGGCATCCGACCCTGCCTGGACCTGCGTGGCCCGGCCGTTTCTCCGGTGGCGCCGTTGGCCGCCCGCTTCACGGGGCGTGCGCGCCGGCCGCAGCGTCCCGGTCAGGTTCCCCGAGGCGGGGCGGCCGCGGCGCGGCCCGCGCAGTACCCGGTCGCAAACGCGATGTGCAGGTTGAACCCCCCGGTCAGCGCGTCCACATCCAGCACTTCGCCCGCGGCGTACAGGCCGGAGACGAGCTTGCTTTCCAGGGTGGCGGGGTTAAACTGCCTGACGTCCGCGCCGCCCGCGGTGACCACCGCCGCCGCGATGGGTTCGGTGCCGTCCACCGGCAGGGGCAGCGCCTTGGTCAGGCGCACCAGCGTTTCGCGCTCCTCGCGGCGAAGCTCGTTGGCGGGCTTGAACGGGTCGATGCCGCACAGCCGGGCCATGGTATCGGCCAGCCTCTCGGGGAAAAGCCCGCGCAGGATTGTCTGCGCGCGCTTGCGGCCCGCCGCGCCCACGTCCCGCAGCACGCGCTCGGTAAGCTGCTTCTCGGTCAGGCCCGGTTTCAGGTCCAGCGTCAGCGCGCAATCGGCGGGGTTGCGCCCCGCCAGATAGCTGGAGGCCGAAAGCACCAGCGGTCCGGAAATGCCGAAATGCGTAAACAGCATCTCGCCCAGTTCCGTGTACAGCCGCTTGCCCCCGCAGGCGAGCGTAAGCGTCACATTCTTGAGCGACAGCCCCTGCAGCGCCCGCACCCATTCTTCCCGGCTGGTCAGGGGGATCAGCGCCGGTTTGGGCGGGACGATCGTGTGCCCGAGGGCGGCCAGCAGCGCGTACCCGTCTCCGGTGCTGCCGGTGGCGGGGTAGCTCACCCCGCCCGTACAGACGATCACCGCGTCGGCAGAGAGGGTTTCGCCGGTTTCCAGCCGCACGCCGGTCACGCGCCCGCCCGCCTCGGCAATCGCCGCCGCGCGGCAGTTCAGCCGCACCGCGACCCCCAGCCTGCCAAGCCGCCGCTCGAAGGCGCGGGTCACGTCGCTGGCCTTCTGCGAAGCGGGAAAGGCGCGGTTGCCGCGCTCCACTACCGTTGGGCAGCCCCAGTCCAAAAGCCGGGCCAGCAGCGCCTCGGGCGGCAGCGCCTCCAGCGCGGAATAGAGGAAGCGCGGGTTGCGCACCACATTGCGGCGGAACTCCTCCGGCCCGCAAAGGTTGGTGCAGTTGCAGCGGCCCTTGCCGGTGATGTAGATCTTCTTGCCCAGTTTTTCGTTACGTTCCAGCAGGGTCACCCGCGCGCCGTTTTCCGCGGCGGCCGCGGCGGCCATCAGGCCGGCGGCCCCGCCGCCCAGAATCAGGATGGATGGCATGCGCGCCTCCTTCGGGTTTGGGAATGGATCGGCGGGCGCGCCGGCGTCGGTTCGGGGCGGCATGCCCGCCGGCGTTCCGGTCGGCGGAAGCGGAAACGCCGCCTCTTGCGGCGCGTGGGCTTTGCCGTCGGGGCCCGCGGCGTCCGGCAAAGCCGTCGCGGCCGGGGCACGCCTTCCAATGGGGCTGGCCGTGACCTCCGGCGCGGGCGCTCCGTCCGCCGGCAGCGTCGGATCCGGCGATGTCGCCGGCCCGTGGCGAACCTTCGCGCGGGGGAAGCCTTTCCGTCCCGGGCGGAGGTTGCCGCCCCAAAGACGGCTTTCCGCCGCGGTCGTTGCGCGGGGGCGGGCTTTCCGCCCGCGAGGGCATCGCCTGCCGACGCGTGGGTTTCCCCCGCGCGGCCTGCCCGTATCCCCTCGGTTTACTTGCTCTGCCCGCAGGGTTCCTCGCGGTCCAGGTACACGCCGTGCGCGTTCCACAGGCCTTCCAGCCGCTTGAGGTGCACGGAGAGCTCCTCCCGGCGGCGCAGGCTCAGCGATACGATCAGCGCGTTGAGCAGCGACAGGGGCGCGGCCAGCGAGTCCACAAAGCTGGCCATATCGGTGTGCGCGTACAGGCACACATCCGCCGCGGCGCTCAGCGGGCTCATGGCTCCGTCGGTCACGGCCACCACGCGCGCGCCGTTTTCCCGCGCGAAGCGCATGCACTCCACCGTGCGCGTGGAGTAGCGGGGGAAGCTGATGCCCACCAGCACGTCCGGCCCGCCGATGCGCTCGACCTCGTCAAACACCTCGCCGATGCCGTTTTGCACCATAACCACGTCCTCAAAGATCAGCCGCAGGTAATGGCCGAAGAACTGCGCCAGCGGCGCCGCGGAGCGCAGGCCCATCACATAGATGCGCCGGGCCGAGAGCAGCAGCTCCACCGCGCGGTCGAAATCCTTCTGCGAGAGCTCCTCGGTGGTCATGCGGATGTTGCGCATGTCGTTTTTGAGCACCGTGCGCAGCACGTCGTTTTCCTTGATCTCCGAAGCGATGTTGAAGCGCTCGCTCGCGGTCAGGCGCTGGCGTACCAGCTCCTGCAGCGCGGCCTGCAACTCGGGGTAGCCTTCGTAGCCCATGGCGGAAGCGAAGCGCACCACGGTGGATTCGCTCACCCCGCAGTTGCGCCCCAGGATCACGGCCGTCATGAAGGCCGCCTTTTCCGAGTGTTCGTTGATAAACGCCGCGATGCGCCGGTGTCCCTTGCTCAGGGCCTGACCGCGCAGGTTCAGCTTGCGTACGATTTCCTGTGTGTCCATACGTCCTCACGGGGCGCCTGCGCCCCCGGCGGCCGGGGGAATGCCCCCTGTCCGTTATTGTCGGGCTGATCGGGATGGGTCGGCGCGCGCCTGCGCGCCGTTTGCCGGCGTCGGGCCGGGTTCGGGGCGGGGGGCTCGGCGCTTACGCGCCTTCGCCCATATCCCGCACGAACGCGTCAAACGCCGCGCCGTGCTCGCAGGGGTTGCCCATGAACGTATAGGTGACGTGCCCGCGGTTGAGCCAGTCCAGGTCGGTGCCCTGCGCCGGGGGATCCATCAGGCAGTCGTTGGCCATCCAGTAGTAGACGCCGCTGCGCGGGCTTTCCCGGCGGATGTAGGCGTCGCGGAAGTTGGAAACCGCCAGCGGCGCCAAGACCGGCGGCAGCACGTTTTCCGGCTCCCGGAGCGGCGCGTTGATGTTGAGCACCGTCACCGGCGGGGTTTCCATCAGCGCGTAGCGCTCCGCGGTGCGCACGGCCAGCCGCGCGGCGTAGTCGTACATCGCGGGCGTCGCCTGATGGTGCACGCTAACCGCCATGGAGCGCACGCGGTTGAGCGCGCCCTCGGTCGCCGCGCCCACGGTGCCGCTGTAGTGCACGGCCATGCCGGCGTTGTAGCCGTCGTTGATGCCGGAGATGATCATATCCACCGGTTCGTCGATCAGTTCAAACAGGCCCAGGCGAACGCAATCGGCCGGGCTGCCGGTAATCGCCCACGCCCGCACGCCGTCCGCGCCGAAATCGTAATCCTTCACATAAATCGGGTCGATCAGCGTGATGCGCTGGCTGGCCGCGCTTTGCTGGGCGCTGGGCGCGCAAACGCTCACCCGGTGGCCCCGCTCCAGCGCCGCCGTACACAGCGCGCGAATCCCGATGCTCCCGATTCCGTCGTCGTTGACCAGAAAAATATGCATACCGTAAACTCCTACTCCCGCAGCTTGCCCGTCAGGGCGTTGATGACCGTGCGCGCCGCATTGACCACCAGGGCCACCGCGACGGCCCACCAGAAATTGTCCAGCGCAACGGCGCCTTCCGTCATGCCGACCGCCGTCCACACCAGCCAGGCGTCCAGCACCACGTAGATCAGCCCCAAGGTGAGCCACCCCACCACCGTGAGCAGCAGCCGCAACAGCGGCCGGAGCACGATGTAGAGCACCCCCAGGATCGCCCCGATCAGCGCGGCGCGCGTCCAGTCCGAGGCGTGTACGCCCGCCATGTACTGCGCGCACAGCGGAACGGCCGCCACCGTCGCCCCGAAGCGAAAGATCGCCCCCAGCATGGTTTGCCCCCTTCCGCGCGCAGCGCACACGGTTCAGTATACCACAGTCGGGCTAAAAGCGGTACCCCGTCGCCCACGGCCGGGCGGCCCGGTTCGCGGGCACCCCCGCGCGCACGGGCATACGGTTACCGGCCCGCGGGCATAGGCGTGTCGGGCTGGCCGCGCAGAGCAGTCACAGGCGCGGCGCGTCGGGTGGTTCGCGCGGGGCAGTCATCGGCGCGTCATGTCGGGTGGTTCGCGCGGGGCGGCCGCGGGCGCGGCGTAGCGACTGGTTCGCACGGGGCGGCCATCGGCGCGGCGCGTCGGGTGGTTCGCGCAGGGCGGCCATCGGCGCGTCATGTCGGGTGGTTCGCGCGGGGCGGCCGCGGGCGCGGCGTAGCGACTGGTTCTCGCGGGGGGCGGCCGCGGACGCGGCGTAGCGACTGGTTCGCGCGGGGCGGCCGCGGGCGGGTCACGCGTGGCAGGGCCTTCGCCGTGCGTTGCCGACGGCGCGGCCGCCAGGCGCTGCTTTACGCCGTTCTCACCGCGTCACGGAAGCGCTCCGCCACGCCCGCGTTTCGTCACTTGCGTCACCGCTCGCGCGCGGTTTCTCCGTCACTTGCGCCGCCGGGTATTGAGCGCCGCCGTCAGCGTCAGAAAACCCATCGCCGTGCTTTCGATGAGCACCACCTGCCCGTTGAGCGACAGGATGGCCCGAAGCCAGGGCCAGCACAGCACGCCGACCGTCTCCAGGTACTGGTAGACAAGCGCCAGCAGCAAAAGCCCAGCCGCCACATAGAAGAACCCCGCAAGCCCCACGCTTTTCACCGAGAGGCCGCCGGCGGGCAGCAGCAGCCCTACGCACAGCCCCAGCGCGATTCCCTTGACGGCGTATAACAGGAAGCTTCCATCCGGGAAGACGCCGTCCAGCCAGCGGAACAGCTGGCTGGTCAGCAGGCACAACAGCAGCGGCCCCGCCACCACCAGCCCTTTTCGCAGGAACATCGCCATTCACCCCTTCCGATATCATGGCACGGCTCGACAGGCGAACGAAACGCCTGCCGGTCGGCCTCTCTGGCCGCTTGCTTCGCTTTTCCGCCTGTGACAGAGGAGGCGCGGTCCGTTACGGCGATTTCTTCGCCGCCCCGCGCTTCGCGGGCTTCACGGCCTGCGCTTGCCCGTCGGGTTTCTGCGGCGCGTTTTCCACAGCCGTCGTGCCGGTCGCCGGCACATCGTCGGTCGCGGGTGAGGGCCGCGCCTTCGCCGCCCCGCGCTTCGCGGGCCTCTTGGCCTGCGCTTGCCCGTCGGGTTTTTGCGGCGCGTTTTCCACAGCCGTCATGCCGGTCGCCGTCGCTTCGTCCGTCGCGGGTAAGGGCCGCGCCTTCGCCGCCCCGCGCTTCGCGGACTTCACGGCCTGCGCTTGCCCGTCGGGTTTCTGCGGCGCGTTTTCCACAGCCGTCGCGCCGGTCGCCGGCACGTCTTCGGTCGCGGGTAAGGGCCGCGCCTTCGCCACCCCGCGCTTCGCGGGCTTTGGGCGCAGGGCTTTCCCCTCGGCCGCGCCCGCGATGGCCCGCGCCGCCGGAGCCGCCAAGGCGGACCTTTCGCCCGCCTCCGCCGCTTTCGCGTTCCTTTTCAGGCGGACGGCCCTGCGCGTTTCCGCGCGCTCGTCGGGGGTCATGGGCGCGGTGCGAAACAGATCGGGCCGCCGCCGGAGCGTTACCGCCAGCGCCTGCCTGCGCCGCCACGCGCGAATCTTCGCGTGGTCGCCGCCAAGCAGCACCTCGGGCACCGGCATGCCGCGATATTCACGGGGGCGCGTATATTGCGGGTATTCCAGCAGGCCGTCTTCGGAGAAGCTCTCCTCCTGGGCGCTCTCGCTGGCGCCCAGCACCCCCGGCACCAGCCGGGCCACGGCGTCCACCACGGCCATCGCCGCCAGTTCCCCGCCGGTAAGCACAAAATCTCCCAGGGAGATTTCATCGTCCACCGCCAGGTCCAGCGCGCGCTGGTCCACGCCCTCGTAGTGCCCGCACAGCAGGATGAGCCCGTCCTGCGCCGCCAGCTCCCTCACCTTAGCCTGCGTCAGCGGTTTGCCGCGCGGGCTCATGTACAGGCACGGGCCCTCAAACCCACGGGCGCGCGCCGCCTCCACCGCGTCCACGATGGGCTGCGCTGTCATCACCATGCCCGCGCCGCCGCCGAATGGGTAATCGTCGGTGTTCTTGTGCTTGCGGTCGCTGTAGGGGCGAATGTCCACCGTTTCCACCGTCAGCAGCCCCTCTGCGCGCGCGCGGCCCAGGATGCTCGCGGAAAGCGGGCTTTGGAACATCTCAGGGAAGATCGTGAG
This sequence comes from Clostridiales bacterium, assembly GCA_012517815.1. Classification (GTDB taxonomy): domain Bacteria; phylum Bacillota; class Clostridia; order Christensenellales; family Aristaeellaceae; genus CAXXOK01. Next base: position 51,898 of record JAAYUF010000128.1, on the reverse strand, counting down.
AATCGCGATCCTCATACAGCGCCACCTCCGCAAGCACGTCCGCGCGCAGCACCATCCGGCCGGCCGCGGGGTCCAGTTCCGCCACCAGCCGCTTGAGGAAAGGCGCCATCATCGTGCCGCGCGGGGTTTGGAACACCAGCACGTCGGTGCCGCCGCTTTGCAGCACGTCCGCAAGCGTCCCCACCGCGCGGCCCTCGGTATCGGTGGCGGTCAGGCCCAGCAAATCGGCGATGAACACTTCGCCCTCGCATAGCGGCCGCGCGTGGGCGCGGTCCACATACGCCTCGCGGCCCCGCAGCGCCTCCGCGGCCTCGCGGGTGTCCACGCCTTCCAGCGTCAGGTAGGCGTCCGGACCGACGGCGCGGGCCGCCAGCACGCGGACGGGCCGGTAGGCGTCGCCTTCCTTGAAATAGACGGTTGTCAGCGCATCAAAGCGCGCGGGGTCGCCGGTTTCGTGGCGCAGCTTCACTTCGCCGTGCACGCCCTGGGGTTTTGTAATCGTGCCCAGCATCAGGTAGGGTTGCAGCATGGGTTGGCTCCTTTCGGAATCGGCCTTGGCCGCGGGCGCAAACAGGCGCGGCTGCCGGGGCCTGTTCCCGGCGTGCCGCGCCTGCGCCGTCCGGGGAACATGGCAACGCCGCCCCGGCCCGTTCGGCCGGCGCGCGTTGCCATCGCCCCCCGTGGCGGCATGGATTATTGAATCTCCACAAAGACCGGCTTCTGGTTCTTGGCCGTGGCGGCGCGCACCACCGCGCGGATCGCTTTGGCGATGCGTCCCTGTTTGCCGATCACCTTGCCCATGTCTTCCGGCGCGACATGCAGCTCCAGAATGGTGGCTTCCGGCCCGACCGTCTCCTCCACGGTGACGGCGTCCTTGTTATCCACAAGCGACTGGGCGATGAACTTCACCAGCTCTTTCATGAGCTCAGCCCTCGAGGATGCCGCTCTTCTTAAGCAGCGTACGAACGGTGTCGGTCGGCTGCGCGCCGAAGCCCAGCCATTTCTTGGCGGCTTCCGCGTCGATTTTGATGGTGGCCGGCTCGGTCATGGGATCGTAGAAGCCGATCTCGGCGATGTTGCGGCCGTCGCGGGGGCTGGTGATGTCCGCGATCACCACGCGGTAGAAAGGTTTCTTTTTCATGCCCATTCTCTTCAAGCGCATTTTTACCATGTTGTTCTTCCTCCTGATATCTTTGAGTTTCTATGTCAATCACTGCTGTGACGGACGCGGGCGCGAAACGCGCCCTTTGGGAAAGGGACTGCGGTCCCCTTCCCAACCTTCCCCGGGGGGGAAGGACGGACGGGGGTGGCGGGCGCATACGCGCCCTTTGGGAAAGGGACTGCGGTCCCCTTCCCAACCTTCCCCGGGGGGGAAGGACGGACGGGGGTGGCGGGCGCATACGCGCCCTTTGGGACGGGGACTTGGGCGCGAAACGCGCCCTTTGGGACGGGGACTGCAGTCCCCTTCCCAACCTTCCCCGGGGGAGGGGGACGGACGGGGGTAGGGGACGCGGCGGGGAGGGGGAGCCGCGGCAGGGTGATGGCGAGGGGTGGATTACTTGAAGTTGCGCATCATTTTGCGGGCCATGCCCTTGTTGCCCATCATGCGCTTCATCATGTCCCGCGCCTGCTCGAACTGGCGCATCAGGCTGTTGACGTCCTGCACGGTGGTGCCGCTGCCCGCGGCGATCCGCTTGCGACGGCTGGCGTTGAGGATGCCCGGGTTGCGGCGTTCCCGCGCGGTCATCGAGCGGATGATGGCTTCGGGCTTCTTGAGCGCGTCGTCGCTTACGTCGATGTCGCCCAGCTTGCCGGCGCCCGGCAGCATTGAAAGCATGCTGCGGATGCCGCCCATCTTCTTCATCTGCTGCATCTGGGCCAGAAAATCGTCCAGAGTCAGCTCGGAGGGGCCGCGGCGCGCGAGCTTTTCCGCGGCGGCCACGTCCACGCTTTCCTGCGCCTTCTCAATCAGGGTGAGCACGTCGCCCATGCCGAGGATTCGCCGGGCCATGCGGTCGGGGTGGAAGGGTTCGATATCGGCCAGTTTTTCGCCGGTGCCGCTGAACTTGATGGGCTTGCCCACCACCGCCTTGACGGACAGCGCCGCGCCGCCGCGGGTGTCGCCGTCCAGCTTGGTCAGGATCACGCCGTTGATGCCCAGCTTTTCGTCGAAAGTCTTGGCGACGGTTACGGCGTCCTGGCCGGTCATCGCGTCCACCACGAAGAGGATCTCCTGGGGCTTCACCTTTTCCTTGATGCGGCGGAGCTCGTCCATCAGCTCCTCGTCGATGTGCAGGCGGCCGGCGGTATCGATGATCAGCACGTCCCGGCCGTGGTCGCGGGCGTATTCCACGGCTTCCACCGCGGTTTTCACCGGGTCCTGCGTGCTGCGCTCATACACCGGGATGTTCACCTGCGCGCCCACCACCTGCAACTGCTTGATGGCGGCGGGGCGGTAGATGTCGCACGCGGCTAAGATCGGCTTTTTGCCGGTTTTTTGCAGGTAGTTGGCCAGCTTGGCCGCCATGGTGGTTTTACCGGCGCCCTGCAGGCCGCACAGCATATATATGGTAGGCACGCTGGAGCTCCACGTGAGCCGCGCGTTCTGCGCGCCCATCAGCTCGGTCATTTCCTCGGCCACAATCTTGATCACCTGCTGGCCGGGGGTCAGGCTTTCCATCACCTGCGTGCCCACGCACCGTTCGGCGATGCGCTTGCAAAAATCCTTGACCACCAGATAGTTGACGTCCGCCTCCAGCAGGGCCACGCGCACCTCGCGCACGCCTTCCTTCACGGATTGCTCGGTCAGTTTTCCGCGGCCGGAGAGCTTTTGCAGCGCCGCCGTCAGTTTTTGGCTCAGGCCCTCAAACGCCATCGGATGGTTCCTCCTCGTCCAGTGCGGTAAGCAGGCGGGTCAGCATCCGGCGGCTTTCGGCCACGCGGCCCGCGTCCAGCGCGGCGATCGCTCCGCTCAGGCCCTGGCGCGTGCTTTGCGCCTGCCCCGCCAGGTGCAGCGCGCGCTCGTAGCGGCGCAGCTTCTCCTGCGAGCGGGTGATCAGCTCGTGCACGTTTTGCCGGCTGACGCTCATCGCGTCCGCGATTTCCGTAAGGGAGAGGTCCTCCCCGCAGTGCAGCCGAAGCGCCTCGCGCTGTTTTTCCGTCAAAAGCCCGCCGTAACAGGCCAGCAGCGTGCCCAACTCCACGTTTTCCAAAAGCCGCCGTTCGGTGGATTCGGCATCGGCCATGGGGCGCGCCCCCTTTCCGGCGCTGTCAGGTACAATCGGTTGACAGCGTTGGCAGTATAGCACAGGGAGGCGCGGGTGTCAAGGCGTTTTGGTTGACAGGCGGGAAGGTACTTGCCGGCATATCTGTTTCGCCTGAATCAAGTGTATCGCAAAATGGCAGGCGTCGGCGCGTGGCTTGGGCTTTCCTGTGGCTGAACATGCTGCTGTTTTGCATTGCAGCACAAGAAAGCCGCCCTGAACACCGGCTGAAAGCCGGGCTTCGGGCGGCTGGGAGGAAGTTGGACAGTCATGGACAGAATGAGGCTGTGCGCGGCCTCAAGCTGTCGGCGAACCCCTGCAATGCGTCGTGCCGCTCGCCTCATAGCCGCTTCGGGCTGTTCGCTCGCTTTGGCTACATGCCGCGGCGGCGTTTGATCGCCAGTCTGTGCGCTCCGCAAAGCGGGATGCCGGAACGTTCAAGAGGCAGTCGTTTATAACGTCATGCGTACGGGCGCCGCAAACAGCCTGGCTCGCTCGAAGAATATCTCCAAGGTATCACCGGCCATCTCCCAGGTTACAAACACGAAGTCAACATCTGGCAGATCGCCTTGTCGCAACCGTTTTTCGTGGATTCTTTGCTGATACGTTTCGGCCTGTTGGGCGGTGAGTAAGAAGCCCGACAAATCCTGCACCTCGAGGCCGTCGGCATATCGCGTGTCGTCTCGCTCGTTACCCTCGAAGCACTCCAGTAAAAATACGCGCCCGTGCCGCTTCGCCTCCTGCTTCACGCGCTCTACCCATTGAGCAAAGCCATCCATCCGTTATCACTCTCCTGAGACTAATACTTGTTGGCTGCGCCTTTTTCTGCGGTTACCGAACGGCCATCCTTTCGGGAAGCGCCTGATCCGTTCCCCAAATGAGCGATTTTCACCTTTTCTCTGCTTCTGAGGCATCCTGCGCCGCCGTGGCAATGGGCTGGAAGGCGGCCAGCCCCCGCTCCTGCCATTTTTACGCTTCCGAAAGAATCGAGCGCTCCTGTTCGTCGCGGAACTGGTTGGTGTACAGGTTATGGTAGACGCCCTTGCTGGCCAACAGCTCCCGGTGCGTGCCGGATTGGATGATCTCCCCCTGATGCAGCACCAGAATCCGGTCGGCGTTGCGGATGGTGGACAGCCGGTGCGCGATGATGAAGCTGGTGCGCCCCGTTAGCGCCGTGTTGATCGCCCGCTGGATCTTCTGCTCGGTTTCGGTATCCACCGAGCTGGTCGCCTCGTCCAAAATAAACAGGGCCGGGTTGGCGATCATCGCGCGCGCGAAGGAGATCAGCTGCTTCTGCCCCGTGGAGAGGAGGTTGCCGCCCTCGCCCACGTCGGTATCGTAGCCCTTGTCCAGCGTGCGGATGAACATTTCGGCGTTCACCAGCCGGGCCGCGGCCTCCACTTCCTCATCGGTCGCCTCCAGCCGCCCGTAGCGGATGTTCTCCCGCACGGTGCCGGAAAACAGGTGCGGCGTTTGCAATACGTACCCCAGGTTGGATTGCAGCCAAAGCTGGGAGCGCTTGCGGTAATCCACGCCGTCGATGAGGATTTCGCCCTCCGTGGGTTCGTAAAACCGGCACAGGAGGTTGACGATGGTGGATTTGCCGCTGCCGGTTTCCCCAACGATCGCGATGCTCTGCCCGGCCTTCACCTCCAGGTTGAAATCCCTGAGCACTTCTTCGCCGCCGCCGCCGTACTGGAAGGAAACATGCCGGAAGCTGATATCCCCGTGGATTTTCGGCCAGTTTTCTTTTTTTGGGTGGAAGCTGTCGCCGTACTCGGCCAGCACCTCGGGCGTATCGGCAATTTCGGGCACGGTTTCCAAAAGCGACACCACGCGCTCGGCCGCGGCCTGCGCCTGCTGCATCTCCGCAAACCGGCGGGCGATGTTGGTAATGGGCTCGAAGATCTGCGTGGCGTAGCTCATGAAGGCCGTCAGCGTCCCGATGGAGGCCGTGCCCAGCACGGACACCTCGTAGCCGCCGCGGGAAAGCACCAGCGCCGTGGCAAACCCGCCCAGCGAAACCACAATGGGCAGGAAGGTGGCGGAGGTGAGCGCCGCACGCACCGAGGAGCGCCGCATGGCGGTGGTCAGCTCGCGGAACTCGGCCTCGTTGGCCTCCTCCCGCACGAGGGTCTTGGTGGTTTGCGCGCCCATGATGCCCTCGTTGAACGCGCCGGTAATCTTGCTGTTGATCTTTCGCACCTCGCGGTAGCCGGAGAGGATCTTCATCTGAAACACCATCGCCACCGCGGCGATCACCGGCACGGCGGCCAGCACGATCAGCGCGAGCTTCCAGTTGATCAGGAGCATCGTCACCGATACGATCACGATGTACGCCAGCGACCACATGAAGTCCATCAGCCCCCAGCCGACCGTATCGCCCAGGCGCTGGGTGTCGCCGGTCAGGCGGGCGATCAGGTAGCCCACGGGGGTTTTATCGTAGAAGGAGAAGGGCAGTTCCTGCAGGCGCTTGAAGCCGATGTTGCGAATCAGCCGGCACAGGCCGATTTCCACGGCCCCGCTTAAGTTGATGAACACCAGAATGCACGTGGAAAGCCCCACGATCATCCCCGCGTACAGGGCGATGAAGCCGCCAAGGCCCGCAAGCGTGCCCCCGGCCGCCAGCCGGTCGATCGCCTGCCGGTTGAGCAGCGGGAAGGAGATGTCAAACACCGCCGTGAACGACATCAGCGCCACGATGGCGATCAGGTGCCGGTGGAAGGGCTTGGCGATGCGCAGGATCTTTTTCCAGACTCCGACGTCAAACCGTTTGGTGTAGTCCTGTTCCTCGTTATACTGCACGGGCGTTCATCCCTTCTGGGTTTTGGCCGTCCTTCATTTCGTCCTCCAGGGCGGACTGAATCTGGTAAATGCGCCGGTAGAGGCCCTCGCGGGCGATCAGCTGCCGGTGGGAGCCCAGCTCGACGATCTCCCCGTGCTGGAGCACGGCGATCACGTCGGCTTCGGCCAGGGTCGTCAGCCGGTGGGAGATGATAAACGTGGTGGCGTGGCGCGCGCCCCCGGCGCGCTCCTGCCGGAGCGCCTCGCGGATGGCGCGGTCGGTTTCCGTATCCACCGCGGACAGGGAATCGTCAAAGATCAGAATATCGTTTTCCTTGAGCAGCGTGCGCGCGATGGCCACGCGCTGCTTCTGCCCGCCGGAGAGGGTGACGCCGCGCTCGCCCACCATGGTTTCGTAGCCCTGCTCGAAGTTCTGGATGAACTCGTGGGCGCACGCGGCCTGCGCGGCGGCGGTGACTTCTTCCTCGGTGCACCGGGCCTTGGCGATGCCGATGTTGCCCTTCAGGCTGCGGGAATAGAGGAACGGCTCCTGCAGCACCAGCCCGATGCGGGCGCGCAGGTGCGCCTTGCGGATGCGCCGGATGTCCACCCCGCCCACGAGGATTTCCCCGCGGGTCGCGTCGTACAGGCGCTGCAACAGGTGCATGAGCGTGGACTTCCCGCTGCCGGTCGCGCCCAGGATCGCCACGGTCTGGCCCGGCTGCACCGTGAGATTGATATCCCGGAGGATGTCGTGCCCCTCCTCGTAGGCGAAGCCGACATGCTTAAACTCGATGATCCCGTCCAGCGGGTAATCGCCCGCGTCGGGCCCGTCGGTTTCGGCCGGGGCTTCCAGAATCTCGCTGACGCGCCCGAAGGACACCAGCGCCTTGCCCAGGTCGGAAAGCAGCCGCCCCAGTTCCCGGATGGGCCACAGCAGCATGGAGATGTAGCTTACGAATACCACCATCTGCCCGATGGTCAGTTCCCCTGGGGAGGTGACCACCAGCACCACGCCGCACACCACGGCCACGCCCGTCTGGATCATGGACATGGCGTCCGAGCCGCTCCAGTAGACGGACAGCAGCCTGAGCAGCCGGGCGGATTTGCGGAAGTAATCGTCATTGGCGGCCTGAAACTTTTCCTCCTCGAACTTTGCGCGCCCAAACGCGCGCACCACGCGCACGCCGGTCAGGTTTTCCTGCAGCACGGCGCTGAGCTTGCCCTCGGCCTCGTCGGCCTTCTGGAAGCTCTTGCGCACCTGGTTGAAAAACGTGAACGCGAACAGGAACAGCGGGGGCACGAGGATCATCGAGTAGAGCGTCATGCGCACGTTGATGCCCAGCAGCACCGTGAGCGCGACCGCAACCATCGCCACCGAGCGGAAGATTTCCACCAACTGGGTGGCCAGGAAACCGCGGATGGTATCCACGTCCGAGGTGCAGCGCTGCACCAGGTCGCCGGTCTGGGCCTTGACGTGGTACTCGTAGCTCAGGCGCTGCAGGTGGCCGTAGAGCCGCTCCCGAAGCGTCTGGCAGAAGCGCTCGCTGGCCTGCGCCGTCCAGCGCCCGCGCAGGTACTGGAAGCACCCGCCCACGGCGTGCAGGGCGATGAGCGCCGCCGCCACGATCCACAGGTGGGAAAGCAGGTAGGGCACGCCGCCCCGGGCCATGAACCACGCGCCCGCGGGCCCCGGCAGGGTGACCGCGGCGGCCGTGTTGCCGGCGGCGGCGTTGACCAGCGCGTCGATGGTGCCGGCCAGCATCAGCGGGGCCACAAACCCGATGAGCACGCCCATCACCATGGCGGCGACGGCGCCGATATAGCGCAGAAGGTTGCCTTTCATCAGCAGGTACAGGGATTTTCGCCTTTGGTTTGTCATACATACCTCCAGAAAGATAAAAAACAGGCTTTCGGACTTGTGCCGAAAGCCTGTTTCTGCTTGACGCGCTACCGCGCGACCGTTACCGGCGCGCGGGGAAACAGACAGACGGGCACACGATGTGCTTGCGCGCATACGCAGCGCCGCGGACGGACAGAACGATGCCGTTGGTCATTGCGCTGCAAACCGGCGCAACGATCCCCACGGTCGCAAAAAACGCCGCGCTGAGATAGCCGTACGTGAGGCGATTGCTCATCTGCTGTGCCCCCCTTTCCGTAATATGCTGGTAAAACCGTGATTTACTATAACAAAAGAGGCGGAGGATGTCAAGGAAAAAATTAGCTGCAAATATACACGGCGAACTCATTGTTATGATCTATATAAAATATCGGAACTATCCCTCTGTGTAGCGCAATATATATTCAATAAGCCCGCTGTGTTAGGGCGGACAATCGTTTGATGTATTTGGTTTTAACGTTGACATTTAATGTAGCTATGGTAAAATTGGATTACAACAAAAGGGAGGATATTTATAATGCCTATTAACAAAGTTCCCATGAAGAATTTTGATGAATTTTTGGTTGAAACACAAACCACACGCGAAAAAATCAACATAACAATTCAAGGTATATCCGCTGAAATAGTAGCAAAGTATGGGGAAACTCCAACTAATGAATTGAGGTTAGCGGCAATTGTTGAATTTTTAATGCGATCGATGAAATCCACGCAACAAGAAGAGCTCCGCATTTACCATGAATGGCTGATTAAGCAGTTGGATTAACAGTAGAATGAGGGATAGTTCCGAAATTAGTTATTCTTCGTCAGTATACATTTAATGCATAAGAGTGTTCAAATGACTGACGCGAAAATTGAAGATACTAGAATATTCCTTAAGAAAGACCCCGGCAATACACTCATTAATTGCGCGCAGCCGGGGCATGTTCATCTTCTTGTTTCGTTTCCGTCGGACGGTCTTCCCCGTCACCCCTGCTCCCGAATCATATTGATAAGCCCGCCGGCCAGCAACATCTTCCGTTGCCTCTCGCTCAGCGGCAGCAGCGTCTCCACCGTGAAGCCCCCGGTCACATTGCGCACCGGAATCCGTTCTTCGCCGGCCTCGATGCGCGCGCGCACGCCGTCCAGCGCCAGCTCGTCGCCCTGCGCAAAGCGGTCGTAATCGGCTTCGTCGGCAAAGGTGAGCGGCAGGATGCCGTTGTTGATCAGGTTGGCCGCGTGGATGCGCGCGAAGCTCTTGGCCAACACCCCGCGAATTTGCAGGTAGAGCGGCGCAAGCGCCGCGTGCTCTCGGCTGGAGCCCTGCCCGTAGTTCTGCCCGGCGAGGAGGAATCCGCCGCCCGCGGCCTTGGCCCGCGCGGGGAAGGTCGGGTCCACCGGGGTCAGGCAATATTCGCTGAGCTTGGGCACGTTGGAGCGGAAGGGCAGAAGCTTGCTGTCGCTGGGCATGATGTGGTCGGTGGTGATGTTGTCCTCCATCTTGAGCAGCGCCGGGCCGGTCAGGTCGGCCGCAAGCCTTGGCGCCTGCGGGAAGGGCTTGATGTTGGGGCCGCGCACCACGGTAACGGCCTCCGCCTCCGCGGGGCCGGCGGGGGGGATAATCAGGTTGTCGTTGTACAGGAAGGTTTCGGGCATGGAGATGGTAAGGTCGGTATCCAGCGCGCGGGGGTCGCTGAGCACGCCGGTCAGGGCGCTGGCCGCCGCTGTTTCACAGCTGACCAGATAGATGCCCGCGCTCTTGGTGCCGCTGCGCCCGAAGAAGTTGCGGTTGTTGGTGCGCAGGCTCACCGCGCCGGTGCGGGGGCTCTGCCCCATGCCGATGCAGAAGCCGCACGCCGTTTCGGTGATGCGCGCGCCCGCCTGAATCATGTCGTTCAGCGCGCCGTTGGCCGCCAGCATCCCCAGCACCTGCCGGGAGCCGGGGGCAATCACCAGGCTCACGTCCGGGTGCACGGTCCTGCCCTTCAAAATGCGGGCCACGCGCATCATATCCTGATAGCTGGAGTTGGTGCAGCTGCCGATGCACACCTGATCCGCCCTGATGGGGCCGGTTTCCCGCACGGTTTGCACGTGGTCGGGCATGTGGGGCAGCGCGACCATCGGCTCCAGCGCGGAAAGGTCGATCTCCACGGTTTCGTCGTAGGTCGCGTCCGCGTCGGGGAGCATCTCCACAAAATCGCCCTTGCGGCCCTGCGCGCGCAGGAAGTCGCGCGCCAGCGCGTCGGCCGGGAACAGGCTGGTGGTCGCGCCCAGTTCCGCGCCCATGTTGGTGATGGTCGCCCGCTCGGGGATGGACAGCGTCGCCACGCCGCTTCCGGTGTACTCCATCACCTTGCCCACGCCGCCCTTGACGGTCAGGCGGCGCAACAGCTCTAAAATGACGTCCTTGGCGGCGACGCCCCGGGGGAGTTTGCCGGTCAGGCGCACGTTGACCACCGCGGGGCAGGGCAGGTAATACGCGCCGCCGCCCATGGCCACGGCCACGTCCAGCCCGCCCGCGCCGATGGCCAGCATCCCCAGCCCGCCCGCGGTAGGCGTGTGGCTGTCGCTGCCCAGCAAAGTCTTCCCGGGCACGGCGAAGCGCTCCAGCTCCACCTGGTGGCATACGCCGTTGCCGGGCTTGGAGAGGTACACGCCGTGTTTTTTGGCGACGGTCGCCAGGTACATGTGGTCGTCCGCGTTTTCAAAGCCGGACTGCAGCGTGTTGTGATCGATGTAGGCGACCGATCGCTCGGTTTTCACGCGCGGGATGTCCATCGCCTCGAACTGCAGATAGGCCATGGTGCCGGTAGAGTCCTGCGTGAGGGTCTGATCGATGCGGATGCCGATTTCTCCGCCGCGCGAAAGCGCACCGGATATCAGGTGTGCGGAGAGGATTTTGTACGTCAGGTTCATGGGCGACCTCCTGTAAGCCGTCGTGATGCCGGAGGCCGGCCGCGTCGCGCCGCCGCGCTCCGGTACCGGCGGGCTGCGTGCCCCCGCCGCGTTGGCGGCGGCCGGATACGGCGGTACGGTTGCGCGGGTGTGCGGGTCGGTCTGCCGGCGGTTCATTCGCCGCGCCGTTGCCGGTCGCGGCAGGCGCGGCCGGCATGCGTCCCTTTCCCGCACGCCGCTTGCGCCCTTGCAAGCACGTAACGGCGGAGCCACTCCGTTCCGCCGTCACACGCAACATTGTATACAATCGCCCGCCGCCGCGTCAATGCGGCCGGCGCAAAAAAACAGTTTATGCACATTCCGCACACAAAACGGGTGCCGGGAGCAGGGTGAGCAACATCCCGCAGCGCCACCCAAGGCGGCGCTGCGGGTTAACGCGCTGCGAAGGCGCGGGGACGGTTGATGGATCGTTTCCCGAGCGACGGCGCCCTTTGCGGCGCGCGGGGTGGCCCGGGCGCGCCGGACGCTCGCCGGGCGCGCGGCTTGGCCGGCAGCGCACGGCAAGCGTGTGAACAGGCGCCTGGTACACCCCGGGATGCCCATCGGGCATAAGCCCGGGCCTTCCGGGGCCAAAGTGCGTACGGAACACCCAACGCTCGCCGAGCCTGAAATTCGCTTGCCCACGCACGCCAGTCGGCCCAACGGGCGTTTGAACAGGCCGGGCGTGCCGGACGCTCGCCGGGCGCGCGGCTTGGCCGGCAGCGCACGGCAAGCGTGTGAACAGGCGCCTGGTACACCCCGGGATGCCCAACAGACAATGGACAACGTCTTCCAAGGTTTGCGGCGCGCGCGGAACGCTGGCAGGCACAGGCCGAAACGGGCATTGGCCCGGCCTGGTAGGGCGCGCGGTTTACCGGAACGCGCGCCCACGCGCCGAAACCTCGCGATGCCCCTGAAGCGCGCACAGGCTCAACGGGTGTTCGGGCCCTCCGCCCGCCCCTTGACCGAACCCGTCGGCCGGCGGGAAAGCCGGCTCTTCAACCGGCCGTTTGTCGCGGCCCAATCGCCGCGCGGCGAAATTTTACACCGCACGCGCAGGGCGGACGCTTTGTGTTATCATAACTGGTAAGCGCCGTCGGCGATGCGGGCGGCGGGCCGCGGCGGCGCACGCCCGCCGCAGGAGGACTGCGATCCGCCGAACGCGCACGTTATGCGCCGGGTTCCCCGCCCGACAGGCTCATCCGCCAGCGCGATCCAAACGGCCGTTTCATGCGGGCGGCTCCCCCCCCCGGCCCCGCGCACCTGCCGCGTCCGGCGACAAGCCCCAAGCAGCCAACCGTTTTCCGTCATCCAGGCGTCCAGAAGGAGGCATCCGCCATGAACCGCACCGTGGGCATCTATTCTTCCGCCGTCAACCTGTTCGGCGTTTTGGGCTTCGCCGTTTGCATGCTCGCCGGCCCGCTGGCCGGCAGCTACCTGAGCAGCATTTTCATCGCCTTCGGGTTCGTGGGCATGACGGCCGCCTTCGCCGCCGGCGCGCCCGAGAGCCGCAAGGCCGCGGGATATGCCGCCCTCGGGTTCGGGGTCATGTACGCCCTGTGCAACAGCGTGGTGTATTACACGCAGCTGACCGCCGTGCTCCCCGGCAAGGTTCCCGGCCCGGCGGCCGATCTGCTGGATTTTCAGCGTTTCGGGCTGATCTTCAACCTGGATATGCTGGGCTACTGCCTGATGGCTGTCGCCACGGTTTTCGCCGGACTTTCGTTTGCGCCGCGCAACGGCGCGGGACGATGGCTGCGCGGGCTCCTTCTGGCGCACGGCGTGTTTGCGGCGTCCTGTTTTGTGATGCCGATGCTGGGCGTGTTCACGCCCGACATGCCCGGCGGGGAATGGATCGGCACGCTGGCGCTGGAGGCCTGGTGCCTGTATTTCGCGCCGATCGCGGTGCTGTCCATCCTGCATTTCCGCGAGCCCGCGCAAGGGTAACGATATCGACAGCGCCCATCAGGCGGAAAAGACCGGGGCCGGCAGCCCGGCCACCTCCAGTCCAAAAATCTGCGCAATGGATTGCGCTTTGTCCCTTTTCGCTTTCGGGGCGGGTTCGCTCCTCCAAGGGGATCCTCTGTTTCGGTATCGGACTTTGGAGTTTTACTCTAAACCCGATTCCTCTGCGGCGAAGGCTTTGGGCCGTTTTGGGCGTCTACCTCTGCCGCCATCCAACGGGTTTTCCCCGCTTCTCCCTTTCGCTTGACGTTTGTCCCAAAAAGGCGTACCATCACAGCAAATACCGCCGGCGGCCTCAGCGCGCGCCCGGCCGCAAAGGAGAACGTGGCATGCAGGCAAACAAGTACGCGTCGAACTACAGCGCGGAGGACAAGCGCGTCAAACAGCTTTCGGCGCGGCAGCAAAGCTGGCAGATGGCCAAGTTTACGCTGTTTTCCATTTCGGCGGGCGTGATTCAGGCGGCTTCCTTTACGCTGTTTAACGAACTGCTGGGTTTCCCCTACTGGCTTGGCTACGGCGTGGCGCTGGTGCTCAGCGTGCTGTGGAATTTCACGTTTAACCGCCGCTACACCTTTCGCAGCGTGGAAAACATCTCCAAGGCCATGCTGCTGGTGTTCCTCTACTATCTGGTGTTCACGCCCCTGTCCATCTGGTGGGGGGCCGCGCTGACCGACGCCCTGTGGAACGAGTACCTCGTGCTGGGCGGCACCATGGTGATCAATTTCGTGACCGAATACCTCTTCCAGCGGTTTGTGGTCTACCGTTACACCATCGATACCAACGAACTGGCCCGCCGCGAGGAGCAGAAGCGGGCAAAGGGCGCGCCTGCCGCCGAGGCGTGAACCGCAGGCAACGTTGTCAACCTTTCTTCCGCGCTGCAAACGGATCGGACGCCCCCGCTACAGAAGGGGACGTCCGTTTTTCTGCGGCAGCAGATGTCCCTCTCGCGAACCGGGCTCCGGAGAAAACGCGCGGGGCGGCGCGAGGAAAGCGCCGCCTGCGGGAGAAGCCCCGTAAGCCAAAGGCGCCCCTCGGCGCGCGCCTGTCGTTGTCCGCACATGGCGGGGGCTGCGTTGCGGACGCCTGATTCCACGCCTTCGGACTGTTCCGCCCCCTCCCCGGCCGGCCTTCTTCCTTTCCGGCGCGGCTTTGCTCCCCATACGGCGTTGACAACCGAAACCTCAGGTGCTATGATAGCGCTCGACGGACAACCGAAGGAGCGTACAATGATTATGAAGAAAATTCCCCCGTTTGCCATTCTGACGGTGATCAGCCTGGTCGCCGCCCTCCTGCTGGCCTTCACCAACTCGTTGACCTCCGGGCCCATCGCGCGCGCGGCCGAGGCCGCCGCCAACGCCGCCCGCCGGAACGTGCTGGCCGCGGCCGATACCTTTGAGGAACTCCCCCACGACGCGACGGTGGACAGCCTGTACCGCGGCCTGAAGGACGGCGCCACGGTCGGCTATACCGCAACCGTGACCGTCAGCGGCTTTGGCGGGCCCATCGAGGTGACCGTCGGCCTGGACGCGGACGGCGTGCTTACGGGGCTCAGCGTCGGCGGCAGCCAGTTTGCGGAAACGGCGGGCCTGGGCACCAAGGCCAAGGAACCGGCCTTCACCGGCCAGTTTGTGGGCAAGCTCGCACCCGTAACGCTTAAAAAGGACGTGGACGCCATCAGCGGCGCGACCATCACCAGCGCCGCCGTAACCGACGGCGTCAACCTTGCCGCCGCGGCGGTGGCGGGCGTGGCGCAGTAATCAGCGCGCTTGAGGCGGCGCTTGTCATCGGCATCTGCGCGGTGCGCCAGTCGGCACGGGCAGTTCGTGCATCGGGCTGTTTTCAACAAACAACGGCCGAAAAATCAACATCCGAACGGGGCCGGGCGCGATCATGCGCCCGGCCCCGTGTTTTCTATTCCGTGGATTTTCAAGCCGGCTTCATTCCGGGGCAAGGCTTGGCATGCCGTTCTCTGTCCCGGCTGGAATCGAGCCCTTCTCGCTGCCAAAGCCCTCCGGTTTCCCATTGCCCGTGTTTTCTATTTTGTGGATTTTCAAGCCGGCTTCATTCCGGGGCAAGGCTTGGCATGCCGTTCTCTGTCCCGGCTGGAATCGAGCCCTTCTCGCTCCCAAAGCCCTCCGTTTTCCCATCGCAGGAAAATGTTTCACATGGAACAATCCCCGTACTGCCCGCGCGGGAAGGGTTTGCGGCCGCTGGCCGCGCTTTCGCGGACCGCTTACGCCTTGGGCAGCAGCGCGCGCAGATCGTCCACACGGTCGGTGCGCTCCCAGGGCAGGTCCAGGTCGGGGCGGCCGAAATGCCCGTAAGCCGCCACCTGCCGGTAGATGGGCCGGCGCAGGTCCAGCTTGCGGATGATGCCCGAGGGGCTCAAATCGAACAGGCGCTTCACTTCGCGGCTGAGCACATCGTCGGGCAGCTTGCCGGTTTCAAGCGTGCTCACCTGCACGCTCACGGGCTGCGCCACGCCGATGGCGTAGGCCACGGCCACCTCGCACCGGTCGGCCAGCCCCGCCGCCACGATGTTCTTGGCCACATAACGCGCGGCGTAGCAGGCGGAGCGGTCCACCTTGGTGGGGTCCTTGCCGCTGAACGCGCCGCCGCCGTGGCGGGCATAGCCGCCGTAGGTGTCCACGATGATCTTGCGGCCCGTAAGCCCCGTATCGCCCGCGGGGCCGCCCAGCACAAAGCGGCCGGTGGGGTTGACGTAAATCTTGGTTTCGGGGGTGAACAGCTCCGCGGGAATCTCCCGGCGGATCACCTCGCGCTCGATGGCCTCGCGGATGGCGGCCTGCCCGATCTCCGGGTTGTGCTGGGTGGAAACCACCACCGTGTCCACCGCCACAGGGCGGCCGTTTTCGTAGACCACAGTCACCTGGCTTTTACCGTCCGGGCGCAGCCAGGGCAGAACGCCGTCCTTGCGCACGGCCGAAAGGCGGCGGGTGATGCGGTGCGCCAGGCTCACGGGCAGGGGCATCAGCTCCGGGGTTTCGTCGCACGCGAAACCGAACATCATGCCCTGATCGCCCGCGCCCAGGTTGGTTTCCGCGGGCAGGCCCTCGCCGCGGGTTTCCAGGGCGCTGTCCACGCCCATGGCGATATCCGGGCTTTGGGCGTGCACGGCGGTGATCACCGCGCAGCTGTTGCCGTCAAAGCACAGGTCGCTGGAGGTGTAGCCGATGTCGCGCACCACCTGACGGGCGATGTCGTCGATGGCCACGTAGGCGCTGGTGGTAATCTCGCCCATCACCAGCACAAGGCCGGTGGTGGCGCAGGTTTCGCAGGCGACGCGGGCGTCCGGGTCCTCGGTGAGGATGGCGTCCAGCACGGCGTCGCTGATCTGATCGCAAAGCTTGTCGGGGTGTCCTTCGGTAACGGATTCGGAAGTGAAAACAGTGCGCATGGGTTCCTCCTTGTGTGTCGGGACAACCGGCCGGACGGATCGGCAGCCGCCCGCTATCGGGGCGGCGGAGCAGGCGCGCCTGCGTCCGCACAGAAAACGCGCCTGCGGGCAATGCAGGCGCGTGAGGATCGTGAACGACCTTATCTGCCAGCGCTGCCGCGCTGCGGGCTTTGCCACCTTTCGCTTGGAACGAAGGTTGGCGGGTGTCATCGGGCCCGTCCCTCAACCGCTCTTTATAAGGTATTTGGTTGTCGGTTCCCAGCATAGCAGAAGTCGCGCGGTTTGGCAATACGTCGGCGGCAGTTTTTTTGCCGGGATTGCGATGGCTGGGTCTGGTGCGCTGCTCCCGTCCCGGCGCGGCGTAAAAGCTGCCGCGCGCCGGAGGTGCGCGGCAGCGTCGCAAGCGTGCGCGGCGAGCGCCGGAGCCCCCGCGCGGTTGCGCCGCACACGCAAGCGCCGCGCACGCCGGAGGCGATTTGCGGCGCGGGTACTTACGGCCGCTTTGTCTGCTCCATCAGGCAAACAGCGCCCGGCGAACGCACGTCCCGCCGGGCACTGTTCATCGCTTCCGCCAGCCGACAGCCGCCACGGCAGCCGGGTTTTTACGCCCTTTCCCCACCGCGAGGTACGGCTTGTTTCGCAGGGGACTGCGCCATCCCTATTGCGCCGCGCCGTCCTTGGGAGCATTGCCGCCCGCGGCCGGCTCCGCCTGCGGCGCGGACTCTTCGGCGCTGCCGTGGGCCAGCCACGCGGCCAGCACGAAACCGGCGGCGAACGTGCCCACGCTGGCCAGCATGATCCCCACCGAAACGCCGCTCATGTCCGTACCCAGCAGAATCGCGATGGGCGAAGCCACCACCAGCCCCAGCACGCCGCAATACGTGTAGGTGGGCCAGCGGCGGATCAGGTAGCCGATCGCCTTGGCTACGAAGTAGATGCCCAGCAGCACCCCGATGCCGAAGGGCACCAGAATCAGCAGTTGCCGCGCGGCCAGCGCGAGGTTGCCCCCCAGCAGGCCGTCCTTGAAATCGTTCACGGAGGCGAGCACCGGGCGGTAGTAGCCCAGCAGCATCAGCACCATCGACCCGCTGACCCCGGGGATCAGCATGGTGGCGCTGGCGATGGCGCCCATCACCAACAGCACGATCATCTCCCACACGCTTACGTTCACGCGCCCGTCCACATCGGCGGGGGTGTTGAGCGCCATGACGATGATCAGCGCGAAAAACGCGAGAAAGATTGTGATCGCCAGCGCGTTGACGCGCTTTTTCTCGATCTTGTGGATCAGGGGCGAGAGCCCGCCCAGAATCAGCCCGATGAAGGCGGTGCTGGTGGGCAGCGGGTAATACTGGAAGCAGAACGTCAGCAGGCTCGCCAGCGCGAAGATGCCGATCAGCATCCCCACGGCGTAGGGCAGCAGGGTTTTGACGCTTCGCCTGAAATCGCTGAACAGGTGCGTGATGCAATGGATCAGGGTGTCATAAATTCCCATGGAGACCATCATAGTACCGCCGCTGACCCCGGGGATGATGTTGGCGATGCCGATCACCACGCCGCGCAGCAGTTGATTGAGCAGTTTCATGCGCCGTTTCCTCCTGCCTTGATGGAGCATTTTTGCTTGTCCGGGCATGTCCTACACTATACCATGAGGCAGGGGGGAAGTCAACGCGCGTACCCGTTCGCCGGCGGATGTTACACCCGTACGGGCCGCGTGGCAAACCCTTGGGGCGCGGCGGTTGCAGGCCCTGCGGGGCGGCCGGCCGGGCGGATGCCGCACCCTGCACGGGCCTTTGGGCAAACCGAATGAACGCGTCGGCTCCCGACCGGGCAGGGCGACAAACCGCGCGGATGCCGCACCCTGCACGGGCCTATGGGCAAACCGAATGAACGCGTCGGCTCCCGACCGGGCAGGGCGCTAAACCGCGCGGATGTCGCACCCTGCACGGGCTTATGGGCAAACCGAATGAACGCGTCGGCTCCCGACCGGGCAGTGCGCGAAACCGCGCGGATGCCGCACCCTGCACGGGCCTATGGGCAAACCGAATGAACGCGTCGGCTCCCGACCGGGCAGGGCTAAACCGCGCGGATGCCTGCCCATCGGCCCCTTTTACGGCGCCCGGTTCGCCCTGTCGCGGGCTCAGCCGTCCAGCACTTCGCCCGCGTAGCGCACCGAGCCCATCGCGTCGGCCGCGTATCCGTCCGCGCCCAGCTCGAGGGCCAGTTCCGGCGTGAGCACCGCGCCGCCCACCATGATTTTCACTTGCGGCAGTTCCCTGCGCAACAGTTCGATGGTTTCCCGCATGGCGGGCACGGTGGTGGTCATCAGCGCGGAAAGGCCCACCAGCCGCACCCCCGATTCCCGCGCGGCTTCCACCACGCGCTCCGGGGGCACATCCCGCCCCAGGTCGATCACGCCGAAGCCGTAGCTGCCCAAAAGGGTCGCCACAATGTTCTTGCCGATGTCGTGCACATCCCCGTGCACGGTCGCCAGCAGCACCGTGCGGCTTTGGGCGGGCTTGGCGTCGGGCATGCGGGCCGTGGCCGCGGCGATGGCCTGCTTGGCCGCAGCGGCGCTCTGCATCAGCTGCGGCAGGAAGAATTCCCCGCGCTCATACCGTGCCCCGACCTCCGAAAGGGCCGGGATCACCCCGGTTTCCACCACGGAAAGCGGCTTTGCGCCCGCGTCCATCAGGGCCTCGGCCGTCTCGGCCGCCGCCTTGGCAAGCCCCCGGACGATCGCCTGAAACAGCGCGTCGGCCGAGGCCCCGGCAGGCGCGCCAGCCCCGTTGCCCGCGGGCTTCCCGGCTGCCGTACCCGCCTGCGCGCCGGCAAAACCGCCCGCGGCGGGCTGGTCCGCCCCGGCGTTTGGCCCGCCTGCGCCCGTTTTCCCCACATCCCCGCCCGCCGCGGCAAACGCAGCGCACGCCGCGCAGTTGCACGCCCCGCCCGCCGGCGCGGCGATCTTCAGCGCCGCTTCCGCCCTGCGGATGGCTTCGCCCGCCAGCCGGATGGCCTCGCGGGCCGCCTCGGTTTGCGCGCCGTCTGCGGCGGCCGTGCCCGCGGGTTGGGCGGGCGCGTAGGCCGCGGCTCCGTCGCCGCCGCCATAGCGGGCCAGGTAGCGCTGGAAGCCCTCGTCGTACCCCAGCGCGGCGCTCGCGCCTTCAAACGCCTGGCGCACGCCCTCGTCCAGCGGGTTGATGATCGCGGCGGAAAGCCCGCTTTCCAGCGCCATCGCAAGGAACGCGGCCGTGACCACCGGGCGGCGGGGCAGGCCGAAGCTCACGTTGCTGACCCCGAGCACGGTTTTCACGCGCAGCTCGTCGCGCAGGCGGCGCAGGGTATCCAGCGTCACCCGCGCGGCCGTGGGGTCGGTGGCGACGGTCATGGTGAGCGCGTCAAACAGCAGATCCCGCCTTGGGATGCCGTAGCGCTCCGCCTCCGCGATCATGCGCCGGGCGACCGCGATGCGGCCCTCGGCCGTGGGGGGGATGCCCTCCTCGTCCAGCGCAAGGCACACCAGCGCGCCGCCGTACCTGCGCGCCAGCGGAAACACCTCGTCCATCACGTGGCGCTTGCCGTTCACGCTGTTGATGATGGGCTTGCCCACGTACGCGCGCAGCGCGGCCTCCAGCGCGACGGGGTCGGAGGTGTCCAGTTGCAGCGGCACGCCCGCCACGCTCTGCACGGCCTCGGTCACCTCGGGCAACAGGGCCGCCTCGTTGAGCTCCGGCAGGCCCACGTTCACGTCCAGCGCATCCGCGCCCGCGTCCAGCTGAGCGGTCGCCTCGGAGAGCAGGTAATCGGTATCCCCGTCCCGCAGGGCCTGTTTCATCCGTTTTTTACCGGTGGGGTTGAGCCGTTCGCCGATGACCACCGGGCGCACCCCAAGGGCGAGCGTCCCGCTGCGGCCGGAAATGTACGCCGGCGCGAGGCCGTCCGCGTCCGGCGTGGCGATGGGCACGGGCGTCATCCCCCGCGTGGCGGCCACCAGCGCGCGGATGTGCGCCGTGTTGGTGCCGCAGCAGCCGCCCAGCCCGCGCGCGCCCATGCGGGCCGCCTCCAGCATGTCCGCGGCGAACTCTTCCGGCACGGTGGCGAACACGGTTTTCCCGTCGATCAGCTTGGGCACGCTGGCGTTGGGCATGAAAAACACCGGCTTGCCGCCCGCGCAGGCCAGAAGGCGCTTCAGGTTGGGCAGGAGCGCGCGGGGCTCGCGCCCGCAGTTCATGCCCAGCGCGTCCACGCCCTCCATGGCGGTGAGCATCGCCGCCGCGCCCTCGATATCCGAGCCCGTGAGCAGCCGGCCGGTCACGTCAAAGCTCATGCTCACCAGCACCGGCAGGTCCGCGCCGGTCGCCGCGAGCGCCTCCCGGTAGCCCAGCACCGCCGCCTTGATCTCCCGAAGGTCGGTCATGGTTTCAGCCAGCAGCAGATCGCACCCGGCGTCGATCGCCGTAAGCGCCATGGCCCGGTAAAGGGTCACGGCCTCCTCAAAGCCAAGCTCGCCCAAGGGCTTCAGCAGCTTGCCCACGCTGCCCGCGTCCAGCGCCACAAAGCCGTGCCCGGCCTCCGCCGCCGCCTCCCGGGCCAGCATAAGCCCGGCGCGCAGTACCGTTTCCCAATCCTGCGGAAAGTGCAGGGGGTTGGCCCCGAAGGTGTTGGCCGCCACCATGTCGCTGCCCGCGTCCAGGTAGCCCCGGTAGACGGATTTTACTTCCGTTGGGTGGGTCAGGTTCCAGCGCTCCGGCTGTTCGCCGCCCCGGAGGCCCATGGCCTGCAGCGTGGTGCCCAAACCGCCGTCGAAATAGACCAGCCGCTGCCTAAACAGTTGCAGGAAGGGATGCATGGTCGTCAGCTCCTTTCGGGTGCTTGCAATATCGGAAGGCTCCCGCCGGGCCGGGGAAGGCCGCCGGGATAAACGAGCTTCGCAGAGCCGAACCCGGCGCGTGCTTGGCGGCCGCAGGCGCGGCGCGGGCGGCGCGTGATCACGGGACGGCTCCCGCCGGGCCGGGGACGATCGGAGCTTGGAAAGCCGAACCCGACGCGTGCTCCGCGGCCGCAGGCGCGGCGCGGGCGGCGCATGACCACGGGACGGCTCCCGCCGGGACAAAGCCGGTTGCCGGGATAAACGAGCTTCGCAGAGCCGAACCCGTCGCGTGCATGTCGGCACGCAGGCGCGGCGCGGGCGGCGCATGCCCACAGGACGGCTCCCGCCGGGACAAAGCCGGTTGCCGGGATAAACGGGCTTCGCAGAGCCGAACCCGGCGCGTGCTTGTCGGCGCGCAGGCGCGGCGCGGGCGGCGCGCCGTCATCAGCGCGCCACCGGCCGCCCTCGCGCAAAGCGCCGGAACCGTCGCGGCGCGACGGGGCGCGGCCGTTTACGCGTCGGGCAACGCCGCCCCTACCGCGCGAGGATCGCGCCCAGGTTGCGGAACACGTCCCGCGCCACGTCCGCGCGGTTCATGGTGTACAGGTGGATGTTGTTGACCCCGTTGGCGATCAGGTCGATCATCTGCTCGGTGGCGTAGGCCACGCCCGCCTGCCGCATGGAGGCTGGATCGTCCCCGAAGCGGTCGACAATCGACCAGAACCGGGGCGGCAGCGTTGCGCCCGAAAGCGCGGCGATGCGCCTGATCTGCCGGGCGTTGACCACCGGCATGATGCCCGCGCCCACCGGCACGCGGATGCCGGCGCGCAGCGCGCGGTACATGAAGTTGTACAGCGTCGCGTTGTCAAAGAACATCTGCGTGGTCAGAAAATCCACGCCGGCTTCCACCTTGGCCTTGAGGTGGTCCAGATCCTGCGCGCGGTTCAAGGCTTCGGGGTGGCCTTCCGGGTAGCAGGCCGCGCCCACGCAAAAGCCGCCGCGCCGTTTGACGTGGGCGATCAGCTCGGCCGCGTGCTCAAAGTGTTCCCCGCCGGGGAAAACCGCGCCTTCCGGGATATCCCCCCTGAGGGCCAGCACGTTGGTTACGCCGCAGGTTTCCAGATCGTCCAGCACCGTGTCCACCTTAGGCACGGTATCGTTGATGCAGGTGAGGTGCACCAGCGCCGGCACGCCCGCGTTTTGCACGGTTTGCGCCAGCTCGCGCGTAAAGTAGGGGGTGTTGCCGGCCGCGCCGTAGGTGACGCTGACATACGCGGGGGAAAGCGCGGCGATTTCCCGCACGACCTCCCGCGCTTCCTCCACCCGGGCGAATTCCTTGGGCGGGAACACCTCGCAGCTGACGTGCACGCCCGGCGCGGCCAGCAGATCGACGATTTTCATAGGACCTCCTTGACGGCGAATGGTTTGGGTCGGATCGGACGGCAGGCCCGCTCGGGCGCGCCATGCCCCGGTCCCGTACGCGCAGGGCAGGCCGTATCACCGGTACGCCCGGGGCGGGGCTTTGGCCGTGCCGCGACCCCGGCCCGCGCCCGCCTCAGCCGTGCGACGGGTGCGTTTCCAGCGGGTTTAAGCCCTTGGAAAGCTCATAGGGCGTTTCCTGATACACAAAGTAGTTCAGCCAGTTGGCAAACAGCAGGCTCGCGTGCGCGTGCCAGTTCATGCGCGGGGCCAGCTCAGGGTTGTCGCCGGGGAAGTAGTTCTCCGGCAGGTCGATGGTCAGGCCCTTGTCCACGTCGCGGTAATACTCGTGGGCCAGGGTGTCCCGGTCGTACTCGCTGTGGCCGGTGGCAAACACGCGCCGCCCGTCCTTGCTGCGCACCAGTGCCGCGCCTGTTTGCGGGGAGGTCGCCAGCACCGTCAGATCCTCGCAGCGGGCCAGCGCCGCCTCATCCAGCGCGGTGTGGCGGCTCATGGGCACCGTGAAGGTATCGTCAAACCCGCACAGCAGCTGATCCCGCCGGTCGGTCAGGCTGGTTTCGTACACGCCGAAGAGCTTCTTGGGCAGCGGATTTTTTTGGATGCCGTAATGGTAGTAAAGCCCAGCCTGCGCCGCCCAGCAGATGTGCAGGGTGCTGAACGCCCGCCGGTCCGCCCAGTCCATGATGCGGGTGAGCTCCTCCCAGTAGAGCACGTCGGTGAAGTCCAGCTTTTCCACCGGCGCGCCGGTGATGATCACGCCGTCGAAAAACTCGTCCCGCACGTCGGAAAGCGTCCGGTAGAACGTGTCCAGATAGTCCGCGGAGGTGTGCGTGCCCTCGTAGGTGCCGGTGCGCAGCAGGGTGATTTCCACCTGAAGCGGAGAGTTGGAGATCAGCCGCAGCAGTTGCGTCTCGGTTTTTTCCTTGGTGGGCATGAGGTTCACGATGGCGATGCGCAGCGGTCGGATGTCCTGCGACTGGGAGCGCTTCTCCGTCATCACGAAGATGTTTTCCTCGGCGAGGACGCGCGTGGCCGGCAGCGCGTCGGGGATCTTGACTGGCATGGGGTGCCCTCCTTGTGTGTGGGGTGTGCGGGCGCGGCGCCCGGTGTGGGGGTGCGGCGGTACGGACGCCCGGCCCGTGCGCGGCGGGGGTTCTTCGGTCCGTCGGAAACGGACCGTTCCCTGCCCGTTCGGCGCGCCTGGTTCCGCGCCCGGCGGCGCACGGCCTGCCTTCGCGGGTTCACGCAAGCGGCGGGCTTCCCCGCGCGGGCAGGTCGGGTTGATCCGCCCCGCCGGCAACCGGCCGGTTGCGCCCGGCGGAGCACGGCCAGCCTTCGCGGGTTCGCGCAAGCCGCGGGCGTCCCCGCGCGTGCAGGCCGGGTTGATCCGCCCCGCCGGCAACCGGCTGATTCCGCGCCCGGCGGAGCACGGCTTGCCTTCGCGGGTTCACGCAAGCGGCGGGCGTCCCCGCGCGGGCAGGTCGGGTTGATCCGCCCCGCCGGCAACCGGCCGGTACCGCGGCCCGCCCTGTCGCAGGCGCGCGGGGCCCGGCCCGGCGGGTTACGCCCGGTTCAGGCCCTGCTCCAGATCGGCGATCAGGTCGGCGGGATCCTCCAGCCCGATGCTCAGGCGGATCAGCTCCGGGCGGACGCCCGCGGCCGCCAGCTGGGCTTCGTCCATCTGCCCGTGGGTGGTGCTCGCCGGGTGGATGACCAGCGATTTGGCGTCCGCCACGTTGGCCAGAAGGCTGAACAGCGACAGCCCGTCGATGAACCGCCGGCCGGCCTCCAGCCCGCCCCTGACCCCGAAGCTCATGATCGCGCCCGCGCCGTTTGGCAGGTATTTGAGCTGCCGGGCGTGGTAGGGGTCGCCCTCCAGCGTGGGGTAGTGCACGTAGGCCACCTTGGGGTGCCGGGCCAGGAACGCCGCCACCGCGCGGGCGTTCTGGCAGTGCCGGTTTACGCGCAGGCTGAGGGTTTCCAGCCCCTGCAGGATCAAAAACGCGCTCATGGGGCTCAGGCACGCGCCGAATTCCCGGATGATCTGGTTGCGCAGCCGCAGCGCCACCGGCGCGGGCTGGTCGGCGTACACCACGCCGCCGTTTTGCGCGTCCGGCGTGGTCAGGGAGGGGAAGCGCCCCCCGGCGAAGTCGAAGGTGCCCATATCCACCACCGCGCCGCCGATGGTGGTGCCGTGGCCGCCGGCGTACTTGCTCAGGCTGTGGATCACCACATCCGCGCCATGGGCCTTGGCGTCAAAGATGGGCGGGATGCCGAAGGTGTTATCCAGCACCAGCGGCAGCCCGTGGCGCGCCGCCACGGCCTTGATGGCGTCAAAATCCGGCACGTTGATGTTGGGGTTGCAGACGGTTTCCAGATAGATCATCTTGGTGTTGTCGCGGATGGCCGCTTCCAGCGCCGCCACGTCGTCCGGGTCCACAAAGGTGGTGCGGATGCCCGCCACCTGCGGGAGCCGCGAGGCCAGCAGCGTTACCGTGCCGCCGTACAGCGTGCTGACGGCCACGATGTGGTCACCCGTATCGCACAGCGCGAACACCGCCGCCGAGATCGCCGCCATGCCGCTGGCAAACGCCACGCAGGCTTTGCCGCCCTCCAGCGCGCACAGCCGTTTTTCCAGCACATCCACGGTCGGGTTTTCAATGCGGGTGTAGGTGTAGCCGTCCGTCGCGCGGCAAAACACGTCCGCCGCCGCCTTGGCGCTGGGGTAGCAATAGCTGGTGGTCTGGTAAATCGGCACCGCGCGCGCGTAGGTTTGCCGGTCGGGCGTCTGGCCGGCGTGCAGCTCCAGCGTTTCCTGGCCGTAACAAGGCTCCTTCATCGTTCACAATCTCCTTTCATGATCCGCCGATACGAAAAAACAAGCCCATCCCAAAGCGGGAGGGCTTGCCTTACGCAAATTTGCGAACGCCAAAGCGTTCACCCACGACCGCTATCGGGGCGACGGACGAGAACGCCAAGCATTCGCATGTTCATGGTTCGCATGACGCCCATCCCTCACTTTCGGCAGTGGATTTGGGTTAGGATAACAGAACGCGGCGCGGATGTCAAGCCGCGCGCGCAAAGTACCGGGGAAATACAGGGGAAGTGCAGCCGCTTCGGCCGCACGGGGCAGGCACGGCCCTTAGGGCCGCGCGGGCGTCAGGCATGCCGCGCGGAGGGAAGGCACCGCCGTACGGGTTGCGCGGATCGTCATACAGGCGGAGAGCATCCCTTTCACGTCGCGGCCCGGCCGTACGGGTTGCGCGGATCGCCGTGCGGGCGGCAAGCATGCCGTTCGCGTCGCTGGTTTGGTCGTAAGGGTTGCGCTACTCGCCGTACGGGCGGCAAGCATGCCGTTCGCGTCGCTGGTTTGGCCGTACGGGTTTCGCGGATCGTTGTGCGGGCGGCAAGCATGCCGTTCGCGTCGCGGCCCGGCTGTACGGGTTGCGCGGATCGCCGTGCGGGCGGCAAGCATGCCGTTCGCGTCGCGGCCCGGCCGTACAGTTTGCGCGGATCGCCGTGCGGGCGGCAAGCATGCCGCGCGATACGCGGGCACGGCCGCACATCCTTACGCCGGGTTTACTCCTGCTCCGCAGGCAGGAACATCAGCCCGAAGCTCGCCAGCAGCCACGCACAGCAGATCCAGATGGACCCGAGCCCCAGCGCGGGACAGAGCAGGCCGCCCACGCCCGCGCCCAGCGCGAACAGCGCAAGCACCGACAGGTAGCGCAGCGCCATACGCAACACGTCCGCGTCGCGCGTGCGCAGGTAGGCCTCCAGCGCCTCGGCCCCGCTGCGCAGGTTGCCGATGCACATGGTGCTGGCGTAGGCGCTGCCGTTCACTTTGCGGAAGGCCTGCACCTGCATGGCGCAGCTGAACGACACCAGCGCGTTGGCCAGCGCGTTTTGCGACTCGGGCAGAAAACCCACCAGGGCCAGAATCGCCGCCTCCGCCAGCACCACCCACTGCCGCCAGTGCATCCCGCGACGCCCGCGCAGACGATGGCGCAGATGTTGGGTCCCCATGACGCCCAGCGCGAACGCCAGCAGCGGAAAAAAATAGCGCAGGCTCCCCGCCAAGTCGGCGTGGAACAGGCGCTCGCTCATCAACACCACGTTGCCGGTCTGGGCGTTGGCAAACACCCGCCCGCGCATGAAAAACGTGTACGCGTCCTGAAACCCGCCGGACAGCGCTAAAAACACCATGGTTGAAAACGCGTCGGACATTTGTCCGCGACGCTTGCCGGCATCGGCGGCGTTCGGCATGGCGGCGCCTCCTTCCCAGTGGGCGCGGGGGGCGGGGTTCCGGCCCGCGCGCGGCCGCCCGCGTTACGGGCGGGCCGGCGCAACACCCGGCTTTGCCGGGCCGGGCCGTACCGGGTTAACGGGGATCGGCATTGCGCCGCGGCGCGGCGTCCTTTTCACGCGGGCCGCCTATGCCGGGATGTAGGTCATGACCACCACGCGGTAGCTGTACACGATGATCGCCGCAAACAGGATGCTGTCCATCCGGTCCAGCATCCCCCCGTGGCCGGGAAACAGGTTGCCGAAATCCTTGATGCCGCAGTGGCGCTTGACCATGCTGGCGAACAGGTCCCCCATCTGCGCGGCCACGCCGCCCACCACGCCCACCACAATGTTGGCCCACATCGGCGGGAACGCCTGCGTAGGCAGCACCCGCGCAAAAATGTAGCCCACCAGCCACGCCAGCAGGATGCTCCCCACAAGCCCGCCGACCGCCCCGGCAATGGTTTTGTGCGGGCTGATGCGCGGGCACAGCTTCCTGCCGCCGATCCACGTTCCCACAAACAGCGCGAACGTATCGCTGCCCACGGCGATGGCGAACACCATCGTGAGCAGCATCGCCTGCATGCGGCGCAGCGACGTGTCCAGAATGCCGAACAGGCACATGCCCGGCAGCACCAGCGTCAGCACCGGCAACATGCTCACCATCACGTCCGTCAGGGTGGGATCCTCCCGGCGCATCACGTGCAACAGCACCACAAAGCAGATGATGGTCAGCATGGGGACGAGCACCACGGAGCTGAAATACATCATCAGCGGCACGCTCAGCACCAGCGCGGCATAGCTGGGCCAGCGAACGGGGTTATGCCCGCATTGCCTGAGCGCGCGCAGCTCCTCGTTGATGCACAGCGTAATGGCGATGAGCGCCGCGACCGCGAAATACCAGCCGCCCGCGATCAGCAGGGCCGCCAGCGCGATGATCAGGAGCGTACCGGTGACGATTCTCTGCGTCATGCTCAACCATCCTTTGCGTGTGGTATATCGCCGGCGCGGCGGATAGGGCCCGGTCACGCGCCGCCGGTACGCGCGCCGCCAACCGCGGTCCGCCGCCGGTTTCAGGCAGACGGGTCGGTCGGGTGGCCGCCGCGCGCCGCCCGGCGCAGGCGGTACCGGGGACTATTCCTCCTCGCGTTTCCCATAGCGGCGCGAGCGGGTCTGGTATTCCGCCAGGCAAAGGTGATAATCCTCCAGGGTAAAATCCGGCCACAGCTTTTTGGGAAACACGAACTCGGCGTAGGCGCACTGCCAGAGCATAAAGTTGGACAGGCGCATCTCCCCGCTGGTGCGGATCAGCAGATCCACATCCGGGAGGCCCGCGGTATACAAAAGGCCGGCCACCGCCGCCTCGTCCACGGAATCCGGCAGGCGGATGCCCTCGGCCACCTCCCGCGCCAGCAGCCGCGCCGCGCGCGCCAGTTCCGCACGGCTGCCGTAGTTGATGGCGATGTTGAGCTTGAGGCCGGTGTTGTCAAAGGTGCGGGTTTCCGCGGCGATCAGCGCCAGGCGCTGCTGGGGGGGCAGGGCGTCCTTCTCCCCCAGAATGCGAATGCGCACGTTCTTCTGGTGCAGCTCGTCGATCTCGCTTCTGAAAAACTCCAGCAGCAGGCTCATCAGCGCGTCCACCTCGGGCTTGGGGCGCGCCCAGTTCTCCGTGGAAAACGCGTACAGCGACAGCGCCTCGATGCCGATGTCGCTGGAATTGCGGATGATTTCGCGCAGCGCCTCGGTGCCCGCGCGGTGCCCCATGGCGATTTTCAGCTTGTTCTTGCGCGCCCAGCGCCCGTTGCCGTCCATGATGATGCCCACATGGCGGGGCAGGCGATCCGGGTTCAGCGTGGCTTCCTTCATGGCGGTTGTACCTCCCAGAGCGGCCCGGCCGACCGTCCGTCGGCCGGGGTTCATTTGGCTTGGCTGTGGTATGCCCCGCGCGGGTCGGCGCGGTTGGTTCCCGGCAGCCGGAAAGGCGCGAACCGCGCGGCGGCCTCCGCCCTGTCCGGATCGGCGCGGGTTCACGGCGGCCGGTTGTCGAAGCCGGGCCTGCGCGCGCTGCGCGCGAGGCTTGCGGGGATCTCCCGGCGGCCGGAAACAGGCGCGCCTTGTTTCGGCCTGTGGCGCGCGCGGGCCGGCGCGGGCTGATCCCGCCCGCGAATACGGTTGGGCGTCCGGCTCCTCAGCGTTCCGGTTTCTGCGTTTCGGGCGCCGCCCCGGACGGTTCCGGGCAGGGCTTGGGATCGCCCACGTGAAAGCGCGCGACGATCAGCTGCCGCCCGTCGTCCCGCACGGCCACCACGCGGGATTCCATCAGCATCCCGCGATCCATCGACGGGTCCAGAAGCGGGTCAAACCCGCCCTCCGGGGCGTCGTCGTCATCGCCCACGGCAAACTGCCGCCCGATTCCCTCCAGCGCGGTCACGCGCTCCGGCGCGGGAACCGGGCAGGGCGGCACGCGGCGCAGGTTCATCAGCGGCGCGCCCGTCAGGGTCACGCGCACGTCGGTAATCCCGTAGCCGGCCAGCACCGCCAGCGCATTGCGGGCGCTGAGCCCCAGCAGATGATCAAAGGTTTTTTCCATTCCATTCTCCCGCCGATATGGGTCATCGGCCTGCGCGGACCAGGGTAACGGCGGGCGGCGCGGCCGCGCACGCGCTCCCCGCGCAAGAAACGCGCAGGCCCGCCCGTTCAGGCGCTTCCCCTGTGGAAACGCCGCCGATCCGCGAAGCGGTGCAAGCGGTTAACGCCCCCGCAAAACGGCGATCAGCCGGGCGAGCCTGCGCGCCGGGAGGCGCCCGGGCCCGGGTAGGGTCGTGCGGGGCGTCTCAAGCGCCCCGGGAACCGCAACCCGCAGGCGGGTCGGCGGCAAACCGGTCCTGCGGTTACACCTCCATGATTTCCTTTTCCTTCTTGGCGGCCAGCTCGTCCACGCCTTTGATGGCGTCGTCCGTCGTTTCCTGCATCTTCTTTTCCGCCTTGGCCAGCTCGTCCTCGGTGATCTTGCTGTCCTTTTGCAGTTTTTTGAGATGCTCCATGGCGTCGCGGCGGATGGAACGGATCGCCACCTTGGCCTCCTCGGCCGATTTGTGCACCTGCTTGCTCAGATCCTTGCGGCGCTCCTCGGTCAGTTCCGGGATCACCAGGCGGATCACCTTGCCGTCGTTGCTGGGGTTCAGGCCCAGATCGCTCTTCAGGATGGCCTTTTCCACCAGCGGGAGCGCCTTCTGATCCCACACGTTGATGACCAGCATGCGCGGCTCGGGCGAAACCACGTTGCCCATCTGGGGCAGCGGCGTCTGGGCGCCGTAATAGTCCACCATCACGCGATCCAGCAACTGCGGATTGGCGCGGCCAGCGCGGATGGAACGCAGCTCGGCCTGGAAAACGCCGTTCGTCTTAAGCATTTTTTCCTTGGCCGTCGCGATCACTTCCTGATACATCGGTATACCACCTTTCCGATTTCGTCAAACCGATCTGCTGGGGTTTATTGTACCGAATTTTCCCCGAAAACGCAAGCGTCCGGGGCGATTCCCGCGCGGCGCGCGGGGTCGCGGCGCTTTGAAGGGGAAGGCTTCTGCTGGAAAACAGGGCGGTTTTCGCGCGGCGCGGGGAGATCGCCGCGCTTTCCAGGGGAAGGCTTCTGCTGGAAAACAGGGCGGTTCCCGCGCGGCGCGGGCGCTCCGGCGTCAATCCTGTAAAATCCAGCGGGCTGCGTCGGCCAGCGTCAGGGCCGCGTAGACCGCGCCGCCGGTTTCGGACGCGGGCGCGCCGTCGGTAAACAGCACGCCGTCAACTCCCGCGTTCACCGCCGCGCCGATATCCGCGGTCACACTGTCGCCCAGCAGCGCCACGCGGCGCGGGTCGGCGACGCCGGCGCGGCGCATGGCCTCGCACACCATAAACGGGTCGGGCTTAAAATGGCCCAGTTCCTCGCTGATGAGGATATCCGTCAGGTAACGGCGCAGTTCGCTGTTTTCAAACCGCCCGCGCTGCACCCGGGCGATGCCGTTGGTCACCAGATACACAGGCATCGCGGCCGAAACCGCCTGTAAAAAAGCTTCGGCTCCCGGCATCGGCACACGCTGGCGGCTCAGCTCCTCCACAAAACGCTCGCTGAGCGTTTCCGGCGAAACGTCGGGCGGGCGCACCCCCAACGCCAAAAGCTCGGCCAGAAAATCCGCAAACCGTTCCACCCGCAGGCGCGCCTGCGTGGTTTCCCCGCGCTCCAGCCGCTTCCAGTGGCTCAGGTTCACCCGGCTGTACAGGGCGGTTCGCGCGTCGTCCATCGCAAGGCCGTGCGCAGCGAACGTCGCGCGAAGCGCCGCGCGCTCGCCCGCGTGAAAGTCAAACAGCGTGCCGTCCGCGTCCGCCAGCAACAGATCGTAGCGCATCGCCGGGCCCTCCGGTTTCAAAGAATTGGCCGCGGCCGACCAGCGCCGCGCACGGTTCATCTTACCACAGGGCGCGGGGCGTTGTAAATCCGGCTCAGGACGGTTTCCAAAACGGCGAGGCGGAAGCGCGGGCGCACAGGCGGCATGGGCCTGTGGCTGGCGGCGGCTTCTATCACGTATCATAAGGTGGTGTTTGTCAGGCCCAAGGCGCGTATGCCACCCATAAACGGACATGGTATGCAAAGGCGGGCCGGGAAGTCACACTCCCGGCCCGCCGGCGCGTTATTCAAACCATGCAATGCGCCGTGCCGCTCGCCTCATAGCCCTTCGGGCTGTTCGCTCGCGGCGGCCACATGCCGCGGCATAAGGGTTTCACCCTTGACCCGGCTCCGCCGCGGCGGGGGAGTCTCATCCTTCTCCCGTTACAGCCGGTTGACCAGCCGGTACAAATCCTCGTCGAAAAACTTTTTGCGGTTCTCGTCCAACGCGTCCTCAAACGGGGTGCTGTACACGCGGCCGTCCCGCACGCCGATGGCGAAGCCGTCCTTGAAGGTGGAAGCGTCCTTCGTGAGCAGATCCACCGCCATGCGGCCCGCGTCAAACGCGAAGGCGCTGTCGTACGCCGTGGGGATGGCGCCGCGCTGGGTGTAGCCGATCACGGTGGCGCGCGCCTCGGTCTTGCACAGCAGCTTGAGTACCAGCGCCAGCCGCTCGGAGGTCAGCGGATCGTCCGGATGGATCACGCGCTTGCTGTCCTCGATCACCTTGCGCCAGTCGAAAGGCTTCATCTTGTGCCAGCAGTGCTCGCTGATGATCAGCGTGGCGCGCGTGTTGCCCTTTTTCAGCAGGAACTTGAGCCGGTCGGCCAGCTCCAGCATATCCCATTCCATTTCGGGCACGATCACCATCTCCGCGCCGGTGGCGATGGCCGTGCGCATGGCGATGTCGCCGCAGTTGCGGCCCATCACCTCGACCACCGCGGGGCGGTCGTGGCTGCGGCTGGTGGCGCGGATGGAGCGCACCGCCTCCACGCAGACATTCACGGCCGTGTCGTAGCCCAGCGTCGCCTCGGTGTAGGCCAGGTCGTTGTCGATGGTGCCGGGAATGCCGATGCAGGGGACGCCCAGCCGGCACAGCTCCAGCGCGCCGCGGTAGCTGCCGTCCCCGCCGATGACCACCAGCGCCTCGATGCCCTGCTTTTTCAGATCCTCGGCCGCCTGCTCGCGCACCTCGGCTTTCAGAAAAGGCAGACAGCGCGCGGTGCGCAGGTAGGTGCCGCGCATGTCCATAATGTCCAGCACGGTTTCCAGATCCAGATACTCGATATCGTCCTCGGGCTTGTCGCTCAGGCCCAGCAGGCCGTTGTAACCCCGTTTAATGCCCATCAGCTGAAGGCCCTTGTCGCTGGCGCAGCGGGCCACGCTTACCACCGCCGCGTTCATGCCGGGGCTGTCGCCGCCGCTGGTCAGAATCCCGATCTTTTTGCCTGTGTTCATACCCGAATCCTCTCTCCCCATCCTGCGCCTTGGGCGCATACGCCGGGCCGGCCCCTGTTCCGGCACGGTTTCCCATCGATTTCCTGGAAGCGAACGCTCCGGGTTTCAGTATAGCATAGGAAATCCTTCCTGACAAGGCGGAAATCGATT
The DNA here is from genome assembly GCA_012517815.1 of Clostridiales bacterium. Taxonomy (GTDB): domain Bacteria; phylum Bacillota; class Clostridia; order Christensenellales; family Aristaeellaceae; genus CAXXOK01. The sequence continues at coordinate 19,018 of JAAYUF010000128.1, read as the reverse complement.
TCGATACCGCTGAAAGCCTTTACACGCAAGCGTTTTGTCTCCCGGCGTGTCGCGCAAGCCCGGCCGACGCGCCGGCGACGTGCGCGCGACGTGGGCCGGGCTGTAACAACCCGCGCGCGCCGGCAGGGTTTTCGGCCCCGGGCGCGTAATACATGATCATACCTTTACGCGGCGCGCCGAGCGCCGTAGGCGGCGGGCGGCGTCGCCCGCGCCGGGAGCCCGGCCGGAACCCCGGGCGGCGCAACCGTCAATTTTGGGAGGTGCAACCGTGAAACGCCTGCTGTGCGCCCTGTGCGCTTTTGCCCTGGCCCTGACGCTTTCCGCCCCCGCGCTGGCGGAAACCCCGCGCCCCATTACGCCGCTGGATTACGATACCCTGCCCGCGGCGCTCCCGGGCCAGCACCATTACCTGCTGGCCTGTGTGGACACCTGGGAAACCAAGCCCACAAACCTTGGCAACACCGACGGCGTGATGATGGTCACCCTGGACACCCGCGCCCGCCGCCTGATGCTGATCACCTACATGCGGGAGATGCTGGTGCAGCGCCCCGACGGGCAAATCGGCCGCATCACCTACATCGCCAAAAACAATGGGCCGGAGGCGCTGTGCCGCACCATCAGCACGCATTTTGGCGTCAAGGTCGAAAAGTACATCCTCTTCAGCATGGACAACGTGCAGACGATCATCGACGCGCTGGGCGGCGTGTACATCACCGTGACCGACGCCGAGGCCGATTACCTCAACCGTTACCGCATCGCCCGGGACGCCACCACCCCCAGCATGGACAAGGCTGGCACCTACCTGTTTGGCGGGCATGCGGCGGTCATCTACATGCGCATCCGCAAAGTGGGCGGCGACGGGGACGCGGGCCGCACCCGCCGCATGCGCACGGTGCTTTCCACGCTGGCGCGGAGCTACGCCTCCGTAACGCTGGACCAGGCGCTCAAGGTGCTTTCCAGCGTAACGGAAAACCTTTGCCTGACCAACATGACCCTCAACGACATGATGGAGGCGCTGGGCTACGCCCTGCAGGTGGCGGGCGCGGAGCCCGAGGGTCTGCAAATGCCCGCCGACAGCGCGATGGAGCCCATCACCTACGCGGGCATGAGCACCCGGCAGGTGGATTTTGAGGCCTGCCGCGCGCTGCTCAGGGAGTTTTTGGACAACAGCTTTGTGGTGATGGACGACTGACCGCCCGCGCCCCCGTTTTTGTGGAAACCCTGCGGGAAACCGGTGGACAGAAACGGCAAACGCGGTTTCTTCCACGGCGGCGTTTTGCACAGGCGGTTTTCCTCCCCCTGTGGTTTGTGAGGAAAAGCCGCCCCGGCCGGACGCTGCCGGACCTCACCGGGCGGGAAATTGTGCCCGTCGCCCGCGCCGCGGGGCAGGATTCGGCGATGAGCGCGGAGAAAAGATATGGGAATGGGCTTTCGCGGGAAGCGCGACGGAAGCGGCTGCGGAAAACCGGCGGTAAAACACCCCCGCCGTCCACATCGTTTCCACAGGGGTTTTTCAAGCCCGCAAAAGGCCGGCGCCCCTTTTCCACGGTTTCCACACCCCCTACTGCTACTACGAAAACTACGGTAAGAAAGATACTACTACTACTACCATCCGGTAGACGGAGGCGAACGGTTTGAAGCTGCAATGTTCCGCTCAGGAATTGATCACCGGGCTGGTCAACGCCACCAGAGCCCTGAGCGCGAGGCCCGCGACCCAGGTGCTGGAAGGGGTCCGGCTCAGCACGGGCGAGGATGAGGTTTCCCTGACCTGCACGGACGGGTCCCTGACCATCTGCTCCCACGTGCAGGCGCACGTAGAGGAGCCCGGAGAGGTGCTTTTGCCCGGCCGGCTGTTTGCCGAGATCGCCCGCAAGCTGCCGGAGGGCGCGGTGAGCATTTCGATGAACGAGAAGCTGGTTACCACCATCCGCTGCGCCTCCAGCCGTTCCACGCTCACCGGCATGCCCGCGTCCGATTTTCCCAAAACGCTGGACCTGATTCATACCCACGCGCTGCATGTGCCCCAGAAACGGCTCAGGGACATGATCGGCCGCGTGGTGTTCGCCATCGCGGCCACCGAAAGCCGCCAGACGCTCACCGGATGCCTCATGGAGGTTACCCGCACCGAGCTGCGCCTGGTGGGGCTGGACGGGTTCCGGCTGGCGCTGCAACGCATGCACGGCGATTTCATCCTGCCCGACGGGGTCAGCACGGTCAAGGCGATCGTCCCCGGGCACGTGATTGGCGAGATGAGCCGCATCATGGACGACGACGCGGACGCGATGATCACCTTCCACATGGACGGCGCGCACCTGATGGCGATCATCGGCAACACGACGCTGGTGACCAGCCTCCTGGCGGGCGAGTACATCAACTACCGCCAGATTCTGCCTGAGAAGTGGCTGACCCGCGTCACCGTGAAGCGCGCCGAGCTTTGCGACGCCATCGAGCGCGCGAGCCTGATGGCCCGGGAGGGGAAGAACAATCTGGTGCGGATGAAGGCGAGCAACGACCTGATGCGCATCACGTCGATGAGCGAGCTGGGCGACGTGCTGGAGGAACTGAGCGTGCACCTGGAGGGCGAGGAGATTGAGATCGCCTTCAACGCGCGCTACATCAGCGATGTGGTCAAGAACATCGACGACGAGTGCTGCATGCTGTCGATGAACACGAATGTGAGCCCGTGCGTGGTTTCCCCGGTGGAGGGGGACGACTATCTGTATCTGGTGCTGCCGGTGCGGGTGGCCAATTAGGCAGGATAACGGGGATAGGTCTAGGGCGACGGCGGCGAAAGGCGCAGCCCGCTTGGCAGGCCGTCGAAAAACCCCGCCGCAGCGGAGCCGGATCATGGGCGAAACCCTGCGGGGTTTGGGGCAGTGCCCAAAGACAGATGCCCAAGCATTTCCCGAAGCGAGCGAATCCCCCAAAGGGCGATAAGGCGAGCGGCGCAGGCCGCTCGTTTCTTTTTTTGGCAAAGCCCCGCGAGGGGGTACCCCCGCAGGCGCCGCGGAGGGCGTGGCTTACAACCCCTCGTTTCCCTCCCCCTGCGCAAATCCGCCCCGCGCCTCACGTTTGCGTTTGTTTACATCTGCGCTCATTGACAGCCTTCCCCCGTCATGTTATAACATGACTGTAACAGTAAATACAGTCATACGGTATGGGAGGTTCCATGAGCTATATCTCCTTTGACGGCGTCAGCAAGGTATACGGCACGGGGGAATCGGCCGTCCGCGCGGCGGACGGCGTTACCTTCGGCATTGAGGAGGGGGAGCTTTGCGTGGTGCTGGGGCCCAGCGGGGCCGGCAAAACGACCGTGCTCAACCTGCTGGGCGGCATGGATAAGGCCACCGCCGGCGTCATCCGCGTGGGCGGCAAGGAGATCACCGCCATGCGCTCCCCGCAGCTGACCGAATACCGCCGGATGGACGTGGGCTTCGTATTCCAGTTCTACAACCTCATGCCCAACCTGACGGCGCTGGAAAACGTGGAGCTGGCGCGCCAGGTGAGCAGCCGCGCCCTCGACCCCGTGGAGATCCTCCGGGACGTAGGCCTGGAAAAGCGCATGGGCAACTTTCCCGCCCAGCTTTCCGGCGGCGAGCAGCAGCGCGTGTCCATCGCGCGGGCGCTGTGCAAAAACCCGGCGCTGCTCCTGTGCGACGAGCCCACCGGCGCGCTGGACAGCAAAACCGGCGAACAGGTGCTGGAGCTGCTCACCCGGGTCAGCCGCACCTACCGTACCACGGTGGTCATCATCACCCACAACGCCAACATCGCCTCCCTGGGGGACCGGGTGCTGCGCATGCGAAACGGCGCGGTGGTCGAAAACGCGCTAAACCCCAAACCCGCCCGCGTGGAGGAGATCGCATGGTAAAGGCCGCCCGCCGCAAAAGCGTGCTCATCCGCAAGCTCTGGCGGGACATGAACCGCTCCGCGATGCAGTTTGCGGCGATCGTCCTCCTGTGCGCGCTGGGCACCTGGGTGTTCAGCGGGCTGGACGGCACCTGGCGCATGATCGAGGTATCCTCGGAAACCTACTTTGCCCAAACCCGGCTGGCGGATTTCTGGGTGAACGTCACTTCCGCCACCAAAAACGATCTGGACAGCCTGGAAAACACCCCCGGCGTCGCGGCCGTGCAGGCGCGCTTTTCCGCCGAGATGGACACCCCCGATCTGGGCGACGGCGTATCGCTGATGGTGCACGCCTACCAGGGTGCGGCCCGGATTAACGTGCCGCTGGTGCGGCAGGGCGAGGCGCTGGCGGAGTACGACCGGCGCGGCTGCATGCTGGACGAGCAGTTTGCCGCCGCGCAAGGGTTATCCGTGGGCGACAGCCTGACCCTGACGTACAACCGCGCGGAGTGGACGTTCGTCATCCGCGGGCTCATCCTCTCCTCCGAGCAGGTGATCACCGCCAAGGACGTGATGCCCGACCCCGCCACCTACGGCTACGCCGTGACAAACCTGGACGCGATGCCCGGCCTGCCGGTCAACGAGGCGCTGGTGGCGCTGGCCCCCGGCGCGGACGCAGCCGCCGCGGAAACGGCCATCCAGGCCCTGCTGCCCCGCGCGCTGGTGCTCACCCAGCGCACGCACCCCAGCACCCAGCGCACCCGTTCGGAAGTCGCCATGTTTCGCAACCTCACCTACGTGTTCCCCATCCTCGCGTTTGCCGTGGCCGCCATGATCGTGTCGACCACGCTGACCCGCATGATCGAAAACCAGCGCACGCAGATGGGCACGCTCAAGGCGCTGGGCTACAGCCGGCGCAAGATTCGCCTGCACTACCTGTGCTACGCCTTCTTCCCCTCGCTGGCGGGGGCGCTCATGGGGCTTTTTGTGGGGCGCTACACCCTGCCGGATCTGCTCTATCGCATGGAAACCTCCCACTACATCCTGCCCGCCAAGATCCGCCCGCCGATCTCGCTGTCCGAATGGGGCATGACGGCGCTGATGGTGCTCCTGAGCGTGGTCATCTGCCTGTACGCCTACCGCAAGGCTGCCCGCGAGGAGGCCGCCGCGCTGCTCAGGCCCAAGCCCCCCAGGGCGGGCAGCCGGGTGCTGCTGGAGCGTTGGACGTCGTTTTGGCGCAGGCTCGGCTTCAACACCAAGATGATCGTGCGCAACATCGCCCGCAACAAGGGGCGCACGATGGTTGCGATGGTGGGGCTGCTGAGCTGCAACATGCTCATCATCTGCGCGATGGGTTTGCAGGATTCGGTTGCCGCCAGCGTCGGCGATTTCTACCGCGGCACCGTGGCCTACGACCTGCGCGCCGATCTGGACAGCTCCGCCGGGACGCTTGAAAGCTACCAAAACCGCGTGGCGGCCGAGCGCGTGGAGGGCGTCATGGAAATGCGCGTGAGCCTGCGCTACGGCGGCGAGTCCCGCGCGGTGGCGCTTACGATCCTGTCGGACGATCAGCGACTGCTCCGGCTGGGCAAGGGCAACACGTCGGTGCCCCTGCCCGCGGACGGCGTGGCCGTCAGCCGCAAGCTTTCGGACGTGACGGGCCTGGCCGCGGGAGACGCCGTGGAGATCTGGCTGCCGGGCGACGACGAGGCGCTGCGCTTCACCGTTTCGGCGGTGTACGAAACCAACATCGGCCAGACGGTCTACCTGGGGCGCAACCTGTGGGAGGCGCAGCGCAAGGGCGCTTTCCAGCCCACGGCGCTGTTCCTGAAAAACCCCACGGCGCTGGCCGTGCACCGGCTTTCGGAAGCCGACGAGGTTACCGATTTTAAAAACCCCGAAACCCAGTACCGGCTGACCATGACCATTCTGGATTCCACCACGGCGGTGTTCAGCCTCATGTACGCCGCGGCGCTGGGGCTGGCGTTTGTCATCTGCTACAACATGGGCCTCATCAACTTCACCGAACGCACCCGCGACTACGCCACCCTCAAGGTGCTGGGGTATCACCAGCGGGAAATTCGGGGGCTCATGATGTGGGAAAACAATCTGGTGACCGTTTTGGGCGCGGGGCTGGGCGTATGGCCGGGCATCCTGCTCACCCAGGTGGTGCTGGGCGTGGTGCGCTCCGAAAACAACGTGTTTTATGCCTACGTGACCCCGGTCACGGTGCTGCTGGCCACCGGCATCACCTGCCTGTTCAGCGTGTTCATCGAGTGGCTGATCACCCGCAAGGTGCGCGGCATCGACATGGTGGAGGCGCTCAAAAGCGTGGAGTGAGCCGGAGCGGGAACAGCGGCGCCAAGAGCCGGGCGATCGCCGGAGGCCCCGCAGGGGCACGCCGGGTAAGCGCGCCGCGTTCCCGCACCGTGAACCGAAACCGGCCGAAACGGCGTAACCCAAACGCAGCCCAGGTAAAGTCCAAACACAGTCCTAACGCAACGCTGCCCGCACCAAACCGGCTATCCCACGCTTGGGTAAACGCCGCGCCGCCTGCGCCCAGCCATCCAACCCATGCGCGGGCAGAAGCCGCGTTATCCCCGCGATCCTCCGCTTTTCCAGGCGACGGGCACCCCCGCCGCCGTTACGCATCACGAAGAAGGGATGAACCTGTTTATGAAACGAATCGCCTCCATCCTGACCCTGCTGACCCTGCTGTGGTCGCTGCCCGCGCTGGCGGCCGAACAGGACCTGACCGACCGCGCCGTAGCCGACGGCGTGGTGGCCGCCGCCCAGTTTGCGGATATCACCGCCCCGTTCAGCGGAACGCTGGCCAGCTTTGATCTGGAGCCCGGCGACACGGTGCAGGCCGGCGACGTGCTCATGCGCTACGTGACCACCGAGGTGTACGCCACCGAGCCCGGCGTGGTCAAGGCCGTTTACGCCGCCGCCGGGCAGGACGCCGCCGCCGTTACCGCGCGCTACGGCGGCGTGGTGGGCGTGGAGCCGACCGCTGCCTACCGGGTGGAGGCCACCACCTCCGGCGCGGATAAGGATAACGAGAATAAAATTCTCCACCTGGGGGAGATGCTGTATTTCAAAACCTCCGGCAACAGCCCCACGAAGGGCACGGGCCGCGTGGTAGGGGTAAGCGGCGACGCCTACACCGTGGAGGTGATCACCGGCGAGTTTGACCTGAAGGATAGCGTCACCCTGTACCGCAAGGATAACTACGCCTCCAAATCCTGCGTGGGCAAGGGAAAAATCGTCCGTCGGGACGCGCTGCTTGTGACCGCGACCGGCCGGCTGACCCAGGTGTACGTGGGCGAGGGCGACCGTGTGTTTACCGGCGATCCCCTGTTTTCGCTGGTCGCTGCGGACGCGACGCCCGAAGCCTGCGCGACGGATATCACGGCTGCCGCCGCCGGCGTGGTGGAAAGCGTATCGGTGGCGCCCGGCCAGCAGGTATACCGGGGGCAGGCGCTTTGCCGGGTGGGGCTTACCGGCCGGCTGGAAGTCCGCGCGGATGTGGACGAGGTGGATTTGGGCCATCTGGCCGTGGGCGATCAGGTGCCCGTTACGCTGGACATGCGGCCCGATCAGGTGCTCATGGCGACGGTAACGCGGATTTCCCAGCTGGGCGAAAGCCGGCAGAACGCCGCCTACTTTACCGTGCGCGCCGACATCCCCGCGGGCACGGCGCCGCTGGGGGCTTCGGCCTCGCTGTACCTGTCCAAAAAATGACTTGCCCGCAAAGGGCCTCTCTGCTATGCTAAGGCCAGCCGTAACGCGACGGTCCGCCGGCGCGGGGTCCGCGCCGCCGCGCCGGGTTGCCCGGGCAGCGGAGCGCCGCCGGATGGACATCAGGCCCGGGACCGCCGCCGCACCGGCGAAACAGCCCGGCGCGCACGCGCCTGCGCGCACACGGGATCGGGAGGGATCAACCGTGGCTATCCGTTTTACCGAAAAAGAAAGAAACGAGATCATCAAGGCTTTGCGGGAAGCGGCCGGCCGACGGGCGGCCACGGTGGGCATGCGCAAAACCACCGTGGACGAGCTGGCGCTGGAGGCGGGCATCTCCAAAGGCGCGTTTTACCTGTTCTACCCCAGCAAGGAGCACCTGTTTGTGGATGTGCTGGAGCAGTGGTATCAGTCGATCCTGGACAAGGCGAACGCCGCGCTCCACGACGGCGCGGCGCTCCCGCCCGCCCAGCGGACGGCCCGCATGTTCAAGGCCGCATGGCGCGCCATGCGCGAGCAGCAGATGATCCGCTTTTGCCAGACGGAGTTGCCCCTGCTGATTCGCAAGCTACCCGAAACGGTGATGCGCGAGCGGTTCCAGTCCGCGCAGGATTTCATCGTCGGGCTGGTGGAGCGCGCGGGCGTGCGGTTTTCCATCCCCAAGGAGCAGGTGACCGCGGCGTTTATGATCCTGTTCTTTTCCACCCTCACGGCTACAGAAGTCGGCTTTTATTTTGACAACGCGCTGGATGTGCTCATCGACGGGGCATGTCGCGAGATGATCCGCGACGAATGACGGGCGCGGCCCCAAACGGCCTGCGGCGAAGGCGCGCGTTTCCCGCATCCGGGCGCATCCGGCCGCGCGGGCGGGCGCCGCAATGCTCCCGCCCCGCGCATTTTTGCCCGCCCTGCTTTGCACGGCGGGCAAAGTCGTGTATAATAAGGCGTGCGAACACGAGTGGAGGAGACTGTTTATGGCGAAAGCGCAACAACGCGTCATCCTCAAGCTCAGCGGGGAAGCGCTGGGCGAAAACGGGCGGCTGTTTGATCACGCCGCGTTCGAGGCCTCGGCGGGCATGCTGATGCGCGTGTCTCAAACCGGCGCGCAGTTGGTTGTGGTCATCGGCGGGGGCAACGTGTGGCGCGGCCGCCGCGGCCCGGCGACGCGCATGGGCGCCGTCGCCGCCGATCAGATGGGGATGCTGGCCACCCTGCAAAACTGCCTCTACATGCGCGACACGCTGGAAAAGCTGGGCGCGCGCGCCGTGGTGATGAGCGCCGTGGACATCCCGCGCTTTGCGCAGACGTACGAGCCGGTGCGCGCGCGGGAACTGCTTTCTCAGGGCGTGATCCTGCTGCTGGCCTGCGGCACGGGCAACCCCTATTTTTCCACCGACAGCGCCGTGGTGCTGCGCGCGCTGGAGCTGGAATGCGACGCGATCTACATGGCCAAGAACATCGACGGCGTGTACACCGCCGATCCGCAGACCGATCCCCGGGCGGAGCTGATCCGCGATATCAGCTATGAGGAATGCGCCGCGCGCGATCTGCGGGCGGTAGACCCGGCGGCCTTTGTGATGCTCAGGGACAACCGCTTCCCGCGGGTGCGCGTCTTCGCGCTGGAGCCTGCGGAGAACGTCCTCAAAGTGCTGGCCGGCGATCCCATGGGCACGGTGCTGCATCCCTGAAACGCCGGTTGGGAAGGCCGAAACCGGGCGGCGAAGAACCAAAACGGTTGCGCGGGGCAATCCCAGCGCGCGGCTGCGGGCAGCCGCCGGGTTGGAAACGCGGGCTTCCCGGCAAGGGCCGCATGGCATGCGAGCGGGTCAGGCGCCGGCGCCCGAACGCGCCGTGCGCCGGACGCCGGCAAAGAGCTACCCGTAACGCGCCTGTCGCCGGGCCGCGGCCTGTATGAAACCGCGCGCGGCAGACGACGGGGCCCTTGGTCGTGCCTTTCCCATCCATACGCAGCACACCTGCCGACGACAGCCGTCACTCGCCCCAAACCATACATGCCTTGCGCCCCGGCGACGGTACAGCCCGGCGCGGCAGGCAAGGCCGACACCCCCGCCTTTCGGCGTTCTACGCCCGGCGGCAAAAACGGAACGATCGGCTTTTCATTAATGCTTCATTTTACGGCCGGCAGGGCACAGGGCGCGCGGGACGGCGAACGGTCGCCGCCCCTGCGGCGGCCTCCAGAAAGGGACAGTATGCAAACGGTTACCGGAAGAATCAAGCGCTTTTTTGCGCCTCGGGATATGACGCAGGGCAAACCCTTCACCGAACTGGTGATGTTTTCCATCCCGCTGCTGCTGGGCAATTTCGCCCAGCAGCTCTACAACACCGTGGACGCCATCGTGGTGGGCAATTACATCGGCGACAGCGCCCTGGGCGCGGTGGGCCTTTCCTTTCCGGTGATGAACCTGCTGCTGGCGCTGTTCATGGGCGTATCCACGGGGGCCAGCATTGTGGTTTCGCAGTATTTCGGGGCCAAAAACCGGGAACTGCTCTCCCGCGCGGTGGGCACGATCCTCGTGGTCACCTTCTGGACGGGGGTCATCACCACCACAGTGGGCGTGATGATCACCCGGCCGCTTCTGGTGCTGCTGGGCACCCCGCCGGAAATGCTGGAGATGGCGTCCATCTACCTGATCATCATCTTTGCGGGCATCACGGGCGCGGCGTACTACAACATCATCGGCGGCATCCTGCGCGGGCTGGGGGACAGCGTTTCCCCGCTTCTGTACCTGCTGCTGGCTACGGCGCTCAACATCGGGCTGGATATCCTGCTGGTGGCGGTGTTCCATATGGCTACCGACGGCGTGGCGCTGGCCACCATCGTATCCCAGTCGATTTCAGCGATCTTCTGCTACCGGCGGCTGGCCCGCATGACCGAGGTGCTGGAGGTTAGCCGCCGCACGCTGAAGCTGGACCGCGCCATCGCTTCGCGCACGCTGCGGCTGGGCATGCCGGCGGGCCTCACGCAGGCCATCTTTTCACTGCAGGCGGTAGTGGTGCAGTCCCTGATGAACTCGCTGGGTTCGGTGGTGGTTACCGCCGGCACCGCGGTGATGCGCGTGGACGGCTTTGCGATGATGCCCAACTTCACCTTCGGCATCGCGGCCACTACCTTCAGCGGGCAAAACCTCGGGGCCAAGCGGCTGGACCGCGTGCACGAAGGCGCGCGCGCGACGCTCAAGCTGGCGCTGGGGTGTTCGACGGTGCTCACGCTGTGCATCATTCTCTTTGGCCGCCAGCTGATGACGGTGTTCACCGATACCGGCGCGGTGGTGGAACTGGGCGTTCGGATGCTGAGCATCCTGGCCGCCGGCTACATCGCCTTCAGCGTTACCCAGACCCTGAGCGGCATCATGCGCGGCCTCAACGAGACGGTGATCCCCATGTGGGTCAGCGTGATCGTGACCGTGGGCGTGCGCCTGCCGCTGGCCTATCTGCTGGCCTGGCTTACCCGCTCCCCCGCCTGGCCCAACGGCGATCCCTCCTGCCTGTACTGGAGCCTGCTGCTCGCCTGGGTGACGGGGGCGGCCATCACCACCTGGATATACAGCCGGGGAAAATGGCGCAAGCGCGCCGAGCGCTTCTTTGAGGCGGACGCGACGCTCTAGCGCCTGGCAACATCCGGCGCGCCGGGCGCGGCACGGCTCCATGCCCGGCTGCCGGCCCGACTTCCATGAACCCGCCCGCCCTGCGCGGCCTATCCCACCTGAGGAGGAAACCCCCATGGACGACATGAAAATAACCCTTTCCGGCCTGATCGCGGATGCGCTGGCCGCCGCCTTCCCGGACGCCCCGGCGCAGCCCGCCGCGGAGATCGCCGGGTATCTGGAAGTGCCCCCGGAAAAGGAAATGGGCGATTACGCCTTCCCGTGCTTCCGGCTGAGCAAAACGCTGCGCAAGGGCCCGCTGCAGATCGCGCAGGCGCTGGCGCAGGGCATCAGCGCGCCGGACGTGTGCGAGGCGCGCGCGCTGGGCGGCTACCTCAACTTCTTTTTCAGGCGCGACGCGTTCGCCCGCCGGACGGTGGAAAAGGTGCTGTCCGCGCAGGGCCGCTTCGGCGCCGCGGACATCGGCAACGGCAGGACCGTGTGCATCGACTATTCCTCCATCAACATCGCCAAGCGGTTTCACATCGGGCACCTGAGCACCACGATGATCGGCCACAGCTTAAAGCGCATTTTCGATTTTCTGGGCTATGCCACGGTGGGCATCAACCACCTGGGCGACTGGGGCACGCAGTTTGGCAAGCTCATCAGCGCCTACCGCCGCTGGGGCAACCGGGAGGAGATCGAGCGGGGCGGCGTGGAAGCGTTAAGCCGCCTGTACGTGAAGTTCCACGAGGAGGCCGGGGCGCAGGAGAAGGCCACCGGCGCGCATACGCTGGAGGATGAGGGCCGCGCGTACTTCAAGGCCATCGAGGACGGCGACCCGGAGGCGCTCAGGCTCTTCAACTGGTTCAAGGAACTGACGCTGCGGGACTGCGCCCGCGTGTACGATCTGCTGGGCGTCACCTTCGACAGCTACGCCGGCGAAAGCTTCTACAACGACAAGATGGGCCGCGTGATCGACGAGCTGCGCGACAAGGGCCTGCTGACCGTGAGCGAGGGCGCGAGCATCGTGGACCTTTCGGACGCGGATATGCCGCCCTGCCTGATCCTCAAAAAGGACGGGGCGACCCTGTACGCCACGCGGGATATCGCCGCCGCGCTGTACCGCGCGGATACCTACCGGTTCGACAAATGCCTGTACGTGGTCGCCTACCAGCAGGACCTGCACTTCCGCCAGTGGTTTAAAGTCGTGGAAAAGATGGGCTACCCCTGGGCGGCCGATCTGGTGCACGTGGCGTTTGGCATGATCAGCTACGAAGGCCAGACGCTTTCCACCCGCAAGGGCTACGTGGTCTATCTGGAAGATTTACTCCGCCGCGCGCAGGAAAAGGCGCTGGCGATCATCGAGGAAAAAAGCCCGAACCTTGCGGACAAGGAAACCGTGGCGCGGCAGGTGGGCATCGGCGCGGTGATCTACGCCGATTTGCAGAACAATCGCATCAAGGATATCGATTTTTGGTGGGACCGCGCCCTTAACTTCGACGGGGAAACCGGCCCCTACGTGCAGTACACCCACGCGCGCTGCTGCTCGGTGCTGCGCAAGGCCGCGGAGCAGGCCGCCCCGCCGGCCGAACCGGCGTACGAAGGGCTTTCGGACGATTGGGCGCAGGACCTGCTACGCATCATCAGCCGCTTCCCGGAGGCCGTCGCCGACGCGGCGGACAAGTACGAGCCCAGCATCGTCACCCGCGCGGTAACCGACGTCGCCAAAGCCTACAACAAGTTCTACTACGAAAACCGCATCATCGACGCCGAGCCGGGCGTGCGCGAGGCGCGCATCCGCCTGACCGACGCCGCGCGGGATGTGCTGCGCACCGGCCTGTACCTGATCGGCATGGAAGCGCCGGAGCGGATGTAGCCATAGGCCGCGCGCGGGAGGAAGCACCATGCAAACCATCCTAAGCCTGCGAAACCCGACCGTGCAGGCCATGAAGGCCCTGCAGCACAAGGCCGCCCGCGAGGAGAGCGGCCTGTTCCTGTGCGAGGGCGAGCATCTGGTGGGCGAGGCGATCCGCTTTTCGCCGGACAGCGTGCGCACCGTGCTGGTGGAGGAAGCGCACGCGGATGCGTACGCCGGGCTTTTGCACGAAGCGCGAAACGCCGATGTCTACGCCGTACCCGCGCATGTGCTCTCGGCGGTGTCGCAGGTGAAGGCCCCGCAGGGCATCGCCGCGGCGGTCGTCATGCCGCCCCGCGTTTCACTGGACGCGCTGGGCAACCGGGTGGTGCTGCTGGAAAACGTGCAGGATCCCGGCAACGTGGGCACCGTGCTTCGCACCGCCGACGCGGCGGGCTTTGACGCCTGCGTGCTGACCCCCGGCTGCGCCGATCCGTTTTCTCCCAAGGCGTTACGCGCCACGATGGGCAGCGTGTTTCGCGTGCCCTGCGCCGTTTCGCAAAGCGCGCCCCAAGCCGCGGCAAATTTCGCGGCCCGCGGCTACGCGGTGCTGGCCGCGGTGCTGGACGGCGAAGACTTTTACGCGCGCCGGCCCCTGCCCCCAAAGGTGTGCCTGATCGTGGGCAACGAAGGCGCTGGCGTCACCGCCGAAACCCGCGCGCGGGCGACGCACCTGTTCCGGCTGCCCATGCGGGGCGGCGCGGAGTCGCTCAACGCGGCGGTCGCGGCTGCGGTGTTCATGTATGAGATTGTGAACCGGGGGTAAAGGCGGGCGTCTGTCCCGACGCGACAGTCGCACCCGCAACCTCCGACCCAAACGAGTATTCCTGTGGAAAAACGCATGGAAAACGAGCGGGTGAGAATCGCCGAACAGGCGATCGCACCTGCTTTTTTCGTTCTGTGGGCGATAAGGAAAACAACATGTTTTCTGTGGAAAACAGATATGCCGGCATGCATAGCTGCCGCCCGCATCCATGCGGTTGTACGCTGCGCTGCCGGGCCGGTCCAAGCCCTGCGGCGAATGATCCCCCGCCGGTTCTCCTTGCGCAGGCGCGCCGCCGGTTTGCGGGGATTTTCTCCCCCGCGCATGCCGTGCGCGCGCGCCGGCAGGAAACCGCCATGTGAAACGCGAAAACACTATCCATTCACAAGGAGGTGCGGAACCCTATGGAAAATGTGAAAATCAGCTTTGATACCCTGAGCCCGGAGGCGCAGGCGGCCGTGCTGCGCAGCCAGCGGGACGAGGAAACCGGCGCGAAGGTATACGCCCATATGGCCAAACGGGAGAAGGACGAGAAGAACCGCGCGATCCTGAGCCGCATGAGCACGGATGAGAAGCTGCACGCCGCCTACTGGCAGGATATCAGCGGCCGGGAAGTGCGGCCGGACCGGCTCAAGCTCTTCCGGCTCAAGCTGCTCACCCGCGTGCTGGGCTACACGTTCGTGCTCAAGCGGATCATCCGGGACGAAACCGACGCTATCGGCGAGTATGAGCAGCTCAAGGCCGCCATCCCCGACAGCGCCCGCGTGCAGGAAGACGAAATGCGCCACGAAAAGCAGCTGGTGGAAATGCTGGACGAGGAGCGCCTGCAGTACGTGGGCGCGATGGTGCTGGGCCTAAACGACGCGCTGGTGGAGCTCACCGGCACCATCGCGGGGCTGAGCTTCGCGCTGCAAAACACGCGGCTGGTGGCGTTAAGCGGCATCATCACCGGCATCAGCGCCACGCTCTCCATGGCCGCCAGCAACTACCTGGCCGAGCGCGCCGACGGCAACCCCAACGCGATCAAGTCCAGCGTGTACACGGGCGTCGCGTACCTGATCACCGTGGCGCTGCTGGTGCTGCCCTACCTGCTGTTGCCCAACAACCTGTGGGCGGTGGCGCTCGGGCTGATGATCGCGGTGGTGGTGCTGGTGATCCTGGGCTTTAACTACTACATCAGCGTCGCCAAGACGCTTCCGTTCCGCCGGCGCTTTGTGGAAATGGTGAGCATCAGCATGGGCGTAATGGTGATCGCCTTCCTCATCGGCCTGCTGGCAAAAGCCCTGCTGGGCGTGGAAGTCTGAGCCGAGGAAAAAGGTCGGGAGAGTACCAAAGCAATCGGCAGAAGAAACTGAAAAAAACAGGCGGGCCCGCCCGGAAGCATCCGGACGGGCCCGCCGCGGCCTGCCGACAAACCCCCGCCGCAGCGGAAACGGGTCAAGGGTGCAGCCCTTGCGGGCTTTGGGGCGGAGACTTACGCCCTGTGTCGCGGCATTTTGCCGGAGCGGGCAAACAGACCGAAGGGCTGCGTGGCGAGCGGCGATGGCCGCGTGCATGGGTTTGTCAACGGTCTGAGGCGGGCCTGCCCGGAACTCCGGACAGGCCCGCCTGCGTCTGTCGATTAACCGAGCGGCCGGCAACCGCCGCGCCGCATGCCCCGAAGGCCATCGTCGCGCCTGAGAAGAAAGGGCTGCGCGCAGAGGCACCGACGAGCGGGGGTTTTAGCCGCGCACCCGACGGGGAGCGACGGGCCCGCACCGTTACCACGGCGGCGGGAGGCGCGCGACCGGCCCGCGGCGCACGCCCGCGTTCTCCTTACACCGGCTGGATGTGCCAGATCTGGTCGTTGTATTCCCCGATGGTGCGGTCGGAGGAAAAGATGCCGCTGCGGGCCACGTTGATGATGGACTTGCGCAGCCACTTGTCGCGGTCGCGGTAGTCGTCCATCATGCGGCGGTTGGCCATGGAGTAGCTGCCGAAATCCTTGAGCACGAAATACGCATCGGGCATGCCGCCGTAATCGCCCATCAGCAGCATGTGGTAGAGGTCCTGCAGCGCCATGGGCTCGTCGGGGAACAGGGTGCCGTCCAGCCACTGGCTTAATGCCTTGCGGATTTCGGCGTTGGTTTCAAAGATGCTCATGGGGTTATAGGCGCCTTCGCGGTACATCCCCTCCACCGTATCGGCCCGCATGCCGAAGATGTAGATGTTGTCCGGCCCCACCTGCTCAAAGATTTCCACGTTCGCGCCGTCCAGCGTCCCCAGGGTGAGCGCGCCGTTCATCATGAACTTCATGTTGCCGGTGCCGCTGGCTTCCTTGCCGGCGGTGGAAAGCTGCTGGCTGATCTCGGCGGCCGGCATCAGGAACTCGGCGGTGGAAACGTCGTAGTTTTCGATATAGACCACCTTGATGAACTTCTTGGCGCGCGGGTGATTGTTGATGAGCTCCGCCAGGGCGTTGATGTAGCGGATGATGAGCTTGGCGCGGTAGTAGCCCGGGGCGGCCTTGGCGCCAAAGAGAAACAGGCGGGGCGGCGCGTCGTAGCCGGGGTCCTCCACAATGCGGTTGTAGAGCACCTGAATGTGCAGGGCGTTGAGCAGCTGGCGCTTGTACTCATGCAGGCGCTTGGCCTGCACGTCGAAGAGGAAGGAAGGGTCCAGCGATTCGAACTGCCGGCGGCTGATGAGCTTGGAGAGCCGCTCCTTGTTCTGGCGCTTCACCTTCTCAAACTTCTCGCGGAAGGCCGCGTCCTCGGCAAAGGGCAGGAGCTTTTGAAGCTCCGAGGCGTCGCGGTGGAAGCCCGGGCCGATGGCCTCCGTCATCAGGTCGCGCAGGCCGGGGTTGGCGGAGAGCAGCCACCGGCGGTGCGTGATGCCGTTGGTGATGGCGGTGAACTTGTCCGGGTCGGTCAGCCAGTAATCGTGGAACAGGCCCTCGGTGAGGATCTTGCCGTGCAGTTGGCTCACGCCGTTGACGCTGAAGGAAATCGACACGCAGAGGTTGGCCATCTGCACCTGCCCGTAGGCCAGGATCGCCATGTGGCCGATGCGGTCCCACTGGTCGGGGTAAATTTGAAACAGGCGGTCGCACAGGCGGCGGTTGAGCTCCTCCAGAATCATGAACACGCGCGGGAGGGTCTGCTTCATCATATCCTGCGGCCAGCGCTCCAGCGCCTCCTGCATCACGGTGTGGTTGGTGTAGGCCACGCAGCGGTGCGTGATGGCTTCCGCCTCCTCCCAGCCCAGGCCCTCCTGATCGATCAGCAGACGGATAAGCTCGGGGATCGCCAGGCCCGGGTGGGTGTCGTTGATGTGGAAGGCGACCTTGTCCGGCAGGAGGGCGAAATTGTTGCCGTACTGGCGCTTGAATTCCTTCAGGGCATACTGGAGCGTGGCCGAGGTGAAGAAGTAGTGCTGCTTCATGCGCAGCATCTTGCCTTCCCAATGGCTGTCCTCGGGGTAGAGCACCTTGTTGATGACCTCGGCCATCTTGAGCTCGTCCAGCGCCTTGTCGTACTCCCCGCGGCCGAAGGTTTTCAGGTCGAACACCTCGCGGCTTCGGGCGCTCCAGGTGCGCAGGGTGTTCACGCAGTCCGTATCATACCCGACGGCCGGCATATCGTAGGGCACGGCGTCGATGGTGTAGGCGTTTTCCAGCGTGAACACACGCCGGCCGCCCACGTCCGACTCCCGCACGTCGCCGCCGAACTGTACCTGGCAGATGTCCTCCGCGGCCAGGATTTCCCATACGTTGCCGTTTTGCAGCCACGTATCGGGCAGTTCCACCTGCTGGCCGTCCACGATCTTCTGGCGGAACAGCCCGTACTCGTAGCGGATGGTGCAGCCCATCGAGGGGATGTTCAGGCTGGCGAGGCTGTCCAGAAAGCAGGCCGCGAGGCGCCCCAGGCCGCCGTTGCCCAGCGCCGGCTCCGGCTCTTCAGCCAGCAGGGAGAGCGGGTCGACTTCCAGTTCCTCCAGCGCCCGGCGGTAATCCGCCTGGCTGCACAGGTTGATCAGGTTGCAGTTGAGGCTGCGCCCCATTAAAAACTCCACCGAAAGGTAGTACAGCCGCTTGCCCTGGTGCTGGGCGAGCTTTTCCCGGCTGACCATCCATTTCTGCATGATCTGGTCGCGCACGGTGGATGCCGCGGCCTTGTATAGCTGCTGCATGGTCGCGCCCTTGACGGTGACCCCGTAATAGCGCTGCAGTTTCCCCGCGATACTCTGCTTGATGCCCTCGACATCAAAATGCGTGGTGGGCATACCATCCCTCCTTCGTCAGGATGCTCCCATTATAGCATGCCGCGGGAAACCCCGCAATTCCGCGAATGGCGAAAGATTGGACGGACGGGCGCCGGCTCCTGTGCGGGCGGCGCGGGGGTGCCGCTAGTGCGGACGCGTGGCGCGCAAACGCGGCAGGGAGCGCACGGGCGGGAGGAACACGGGGAAGAAACCGCGGGCCATGGCGAGGCGGAGAGGTTCCGCGCGGAAACGTCGGTAAAACCTTCCCCGGCAGGGATTGGCGAGCAGGGCGCGCCGGGGTGTGGCGCACGGTTGGGGATGGAACGCGGAGGGCGTGCGGCGGCGCGGGCGTTGTTCCCGGCGCAGCACTCGGCCGGAGAAAGGGCGGCACAGGGCAGATGGGGCGGAAGCGCTCCCGTAGCGAGGCGCGCGTCGGCAAACGCGGGGCGTGTGAAAGCATCGGGCTGTGTTCCACGTGAAACACCTGGCCGGGGAAGCGGCGGGGAAAGCACGGCGAAGCGACCAGGCGCGTCCAGGGGGCAGAAGGCGGACATGGAGGGTTCCGCGATATCGACAAGGCGATGTTTCACGTGGAACAATCATCGGGCCGGGAGAATGCCGAAGCCATGGGATCACGGCGCGCTGAAACGAGACGGCGGCCGCCATCGATGGCGGGAAGGAATCTCGCGCAATGTTTCTTGCGCAACAGGCGGTTGGGGATACGGGAGGAAAAGAACCATGAAGCGATACGTAGTCCTAAGGGATGGAAGGCAGTCAAGGAGGGTTCCGCGATATCGACAAGGCGATGTTTCACGTGGAACAATCGTCGGGCCGGGAGAATGCCGAAGCCATGGGATCACGGCGCGCCGAACCAAGACGGCGGCCGCCATCGACGGCGGG
>JAAYUF010000127.1 GCA_012517815.1 Clostridiales bacterium | reverse complement strand
TACAAACCTTTGCAAAGGAGACGCTTATGAATCACCTTGCCCTGGGCCTTACCATCGCGATTATGACCGTTGCCGTACTAGTACGAATTATCGTAGTAGGCGTCAACGGAATTTTGCGTATGCCAAGGGCCAGGATCGAGGTAGAAGCATAACTTTCGGGAGTATGCTCACACCCCCCTGAACCGTGGAATACGGTTCAGGGGGATTTTTAGTATCAGGAGGGGCGAGTTATGAAGCTGACCGGCGCGCGGATTCTGATGGAAATCTTCAGGGAACAGCAGGTGAATACCGTTTTTGGCTACCCCGGCGGCTCTGTCCTCAATATTTACGATGAGATCGACAAGGCGTCCGACTGGCTTACGCACGTAATCACCTGCCATGAGCAGGGCGCGGCGCACGCGGCGGACGGCTATGCCCGCGCGACGGGCAAGACCGGCGTGGTGCTGGCCACGTCCGGCCCGGGGGCGACCAACCTGGTTACCGGCATCGCCACGGCCTACCTCGATTCCACGCCGCTGGTAGCCATCACCGGCAACGTGTCCTGCGCGCTCATCGGGCGGGACAGCTTTCAGGAAGTGGATATCACGGGCGTTACCATGCCGATCACCAAGCATAACTTCATGGTCAAGGACGTGACGCGCCTGGCGGATACGCTGCGCAACGCGTTCTGCATCGCCGCGTCCGGCCGGCCCGGCCCTGTGCTGGTGGACATCCCCAAGGACGTGCAGATCGCCTCCTGCGAGTACTCGCCCGCGGCCAAGGCCTGCGCCGCGCAGCGAAAGAAACCGGACGCCGATACCATCCGACGCGCGGTGGAACTGATTGCCGCGGCGGAACGACCCTTCCTCTACGCGGGCGGCGGCGTGGTGACCGCCGGCGCGGGCGAGGAACTGCTCACGCTGGCCCAGACCATCGGTGCGCCGATCGGCGCCAGCATGATGGGCCTCTCCGCCGTTCCCAACGACCATCCCCTGTTCCTGGGCATGACCGGCATGCACGGCCGCTATGCCGCCATCAAGTGCATGGACCGCGCCGATCTGATCATCGCGGTGGGCACGCGCTTTTCCGACCGGGCCACGGGCAATAAGCAGGAGTTTTCCAAAAAGCACAAGGTGCTGCATATCGATATTGACCCCGCGGAAATCAGCAAGAACATCCCCGCCTACGTGGCCCTTGTGGCGGACGTGAAGGAGACGCTTGCCGCATTGAACGCCGCGGGGCTTTCGCATTCCGATCCGGCCTGGCTTACGGAGGTACACGCGCTGAAAACCGCGCCGGATAACCACCTGAGCATGGACGCGACCATTTTGAACCCGGAGCTGTTCTTAAAGGCGCTCAATAAGCGCCTGCCCGCGGACAGCCCCGTGGCGACGGACGTGGGTCAGCACCAGATGTGGGTTTCGCAGTATTACAGCTTTGGCAGGCCGCGCACGTTCATCACCTCGGGCGGGCTGGGCACCATGGGCTTCGGCATGGGGGCGGCCATGGGCGCATGCATCGGCACGGGGCTTAAAAAAACCGCGCTGGTAACCAGCGACGGAAGCTTTCACATGAACATGAACGAGCTGGCTACGGCCGTTGCCAACCGCCTGCCGCTTATGGTGTTCGTGCTCAACAACAGCGTTCTGGGCATGGTGCGGCAGTGGCAGACGATGTTTTTTGACAAGCGCTACTCCAACACCACTCTCAACCGCCCCACGGATTACTGCCTGCTGGCGCAGGCCTTCGGGGCCAAGGGTCTCCGGATGGAAACGCTGGATAAGCTGGACGCCGTGCTGGACAAGGCGTTTGCCCTTCAGGGGCCGGTGGTGGTGGATGTGCGCATCCAGCGCGACGAGATGGTCCTGCCGATGATCCCGCCCAACGGAACCATCAAGGACATGATTTTGAGGGGGTATTGACATGGAATCCGCCCGTTTGATCCTGTCGATGCTGGTTAACAACGAATCCGGCGTCCTCACCCGCATCTCCGGGCTGTTTGCCCGGCGCGGCTTCAACATCGACAGCCTGTCCGTCGGGGAAACGCAGGACAGCCGCGTTTCCCGCATCACCATCCAGGCCGCGGGGGACGAGTATGTGCGCGAGCAGCTGGTGCATCAGCTGGAGAAGCTGCACGACGTGCTCGTGGTGGAGGCGATGGACGTTTCCCGCATCGTGGCGCGGGAATTGCTGCTGGTGAAGGTGCGCGCCGCGCCCGAAACGCGCGGCCAGGCGCTGGACGCCGTGACGGTGTTCCGCGCCAAGGTGATCGACCTGACCCCCGCGACCATGACCATGGAACTTACCGGGGAAAAGACCAAGCTGGACGCGTTTATCGCCTTTCTGGAGCCGCTGGGGGTTATCGAGGTATGCCGCACAGGCGTCACGGCCATCGGCCGCGGCGGATATGTGCTGACAAATACAAAGGAGGAATAAATGTATGGCCATCATGTACTACGAAAAGGATTGTGAACGGAGCTACCTTCAGGGGAAAAAGATCGCCGTGATCGGCTACGGCAGCCAGGGCCACGCCCACGCGCTGAACCTGCACGACAGCGGCTATGACGTAACCGTGGGCCTGTACGAAGGCTCCAAATCCGCCGCCGCGGCCAAGGCCGCCGGGCTTACCGTGATGCTCACCAAGGACGCCGTGGCAGCCTGCGACGTGATCATGGTGCTGGTCAACGATGAAAAGCAGGCCGCCCTGTATCAGAAAGACATCGCTCCCGCGCTTACCGCCGGCAAGACGCTGGCGTTCGCCCACGGGTTCAACATCCATTTCGGGCAGATCGTCGTGCCGGAAAACGTCGCCGTGATCATGATCGCCCCCAAGGGCCCCGGCCACACCGTGCGCAGCCAGTTTCAGGAGGGCAAGGGCGTGCCCTGCCTGATCGCCGTGCATCAGGACCCGGGCGGTAACGCCAAGGGCATCGCGCTGGCCTATGCCGCGGGCATCGGCGGCGCGCGCGCGGGCGTGCTGGAGACCACCTTCCGCGAAGAGACCGAAACCGACCTCTTTGGCGAGCAGGCCGTGCTCTGCGGCGGCGTCACCGCCCTGATGAAGGCCGGCTTCGACACGCTGGTGGAAGCGGGCTACCAGCCGGAAAGCGCGTATTTCGAGTGCGTGCATGAAATGAAGCTCATCATCGACCTGGTGGTGGCCGGCGGCATGAAGTTCATGCGCTACTCCATCTCCGATACGGCCGAGTACGGCGATTACACCACCGGCGGCCGCATCATCACCGATGAAACCAAAAAGGTAATGAAAAAGGTGCTGGAAGAGATCCAGAACGGCGTGTTCGCCCGCAACTGGATTCTGGAAAACCAGGCCAACCGCCCCAGCTTCAACGCCATGCGCAAAGCCGCCCAGTCGAGCCTGCTGGAAACCACCGGCGCCGACCTGCGCGCAAAGATGAGCTGGCAAAAGCCCAAGGAGGAAAACAAATGAGCCGCTCCGACGCCGTCAAGAAAGGGCCCGAGCGAACGCCGCACCGCGCGTTGCTCAAGGCCTGCGGGCTGAGCGACGCGCAGATGGACAAGCCGTTTATCGGCATTGTGAACTCCTACTGCGAAGTGGTTCCGGGGCACGTGCACCTTCAGCAGATTGCCCGCGCCGTGAAAGACGGGGTGCTGCTGGCGGGCGGAACGCCGCTTGAGTTCAACACCATCGCCGTGTGCGACGGGGTCGCCATGGGGCACGAGGGCATGCGCTACTCGCTGTGCACGCGCGAACTGATCGCCGATTCGGTGGAGTGCATGGCGCGCGCGCACGCGCTGGACGCGCTGGTGTTCATCCCCAACTGCGACAAAATCGTGCCGGGGATGCTCATGGCGGCGGCGCGGCTCAACCTGCCCTGCATCTTCGTATCCGGCGGGCCGATGCTGTCCCTGGACGGCAAGGACCTAAACAGCGCGTTTGAAGCGGTGGGCGCGTACATGGCCGGCAAGATCGACGCGGAGACGCTCGCCTGCGTGGAAAACGAGGTTTGCCCCACCTGCGGCTCGTGCTCGGGCATGTTTACGGCCAATTCCATGAACTGCCTCACCGAGGCCGTCGGCCTGGGGCTGCCGGGCAACGGCACCATCCCCGCGCCCTATGCCGCGCGCATCCGCCTGGCCAAGGACGCGGGCGCCAAGGTGATGGAGCTTTACGAAAAGAACATCCGCGCGCGAGATATCCTCAACGCCGACGCCATCGCAAACGCGCTGGTGGTGGATATGGCGCTGGGCTGCTCCACCAACACCGCCCTGCACCTGACCGCCATCGCGCACGAGGCGGGCGTGCCCTTTACCCCGAAGATGATCAACGAAGTCAGCGTGAAAACGCCCAACCTGTGCAAGCTGGCCCCCGCGGGCAAGCACCACATGCAGGACCTGAACGCCGCGGGCGGCATCCCGGCGGTCATGGGCGAGCTGTACAGGCTGGGGCTGCTCAACGGCCACTGCCTGACCGTGACGGGTGAAACCGTCGAAAAGAACCTGTGCGGCGCGCGCGTGCTGGACGCTACCGTCATCCGCAGCCGGGAGACGGCCTACGCGCCCATGGGGGGCCTGGCTGTGCTCTTTGGCAACCTGTGCGAAGGCGGCGCGGTCGTCAAGCAAAGCGCCGTCGCGCCGGAAATGCTCACCCACAGCGGCCCCGCCCGCGTGTTTGACGGCGAGGAGGCCGCCGTGGCCGCCATCTACGCCGGCAAGATCCGCGAAGGGGACGTGCTGGTGATCCGCTACGAAGGCCCGGCCGGCGGGCCCGGCATGCGGGAAATGCTCTCGCCGACTTCCGCCATCGCGGGCATGGGGCTGGACAAGAGCGTGGCCCTGATTACCGACGGCCGTTTCTCCGGCGCGACGCGCGGCGCGGCTATCGGCCACATCTCCCCGGAGGCCGCCGCGGGCGGGCTCATCGCACTGGTACAGGAAGGCGACCCCATCGATATCGACATTCCCAACAAGGCGCTCACCCTGCGACTACCCAAGGAGGAGATCGAGGCGCGGCGCGCCGCCTTCACAAAGCCCGAGCGCCCCGCGCTCACGGGCTACCTGAAGCGGTACGCGGCCATGGTTTCCTCGGCGGATCAGGGTGCGGTGTTTAAGGACTGATGTCCGAAACGGGAAACGCGGGACAGGCGACGCGCGGCGTAAACCGGCGCAGGTAAGGCGCATGGCGGTGGCGGCCTGCGGGGGAAACCCCGCAAGGCCCCGCCCGGCAGCCGAAAGCCCAAGGCGCAGCCCGGACGGTCAAGGCGGCGGTCAGCCCCCATTGGGGCGAAAGCTCGCGGGAAGCCGCACGGCTTGCCCACAAGGCGAAAGCTCGCGGGAAGGCGCACGGCTCGCCCACAAGGCGAAAGCTCGCGGGAAGCCGCACGGCTTGCCCACAAGGCGAAAGCTCGCGGGAAGGCGCACGGCTCGCCCGCAAGGCGAAAGCATGGGGAAGGCGCACGGCTCGAAAAGAGGCGAAAGCCTTGCGAAAGGCACACGCCCCCTCCGGTGCGCAAGCCCGCCGACGGCCGGTGACCGGCTCCTGGCAATGCCCGCCCCGAAGGCGCGCACCCGGGCAGGCCTGCGCAGCCCCTCCCCGTTCCCCCGCCCGGAAGGTCAACGAAAAGGAGTGTTGAAGGATGCCTCAGGTACGGATTTTTGACACCACGCTGCGCGACGGCGAACAGGCCCCCGGCTGCAGCATGGATCTGGCGGAAAAGATCGAGATCGCGCAGGCGCTGGAACGCATGAAGGTGGACGTGATCGAGGCGGGCTTTGCCATCGCCTCGCAGGGGGACTTCGAGTCGGTGCAGGCCATCGCGCGGGCGCTGAAAACCTGCACGGTCGCCAGCCTTTCCCGCGCCACCCCCAAGGATATTGACGCCGCGTGGAACGCCGTGAAGGAAGCGAAATCCCCGCTGATTCACACATTTCTGGCAACGTCGCCCACGCACATGCTCTACAAGCTTAAAATGAGCGAGGACGAGGTGCTTGGCACCATCGCCCGCATGGTCGCCTACGCGCGCAACCTCTGCCCGCAGGTGGAATTCTCCGCCGAGGACGCCATGCGCTCGGAGCCCGCCTTCCTTGCCAGAGCCGTGGACACGGCCATCCGCGCCGGGGCGATGGTCATCAACATTCCCGATACCGTGGGCTACGCCACCCCGGCGGAAATGGCCGCCATGATCGGCTACCTGAAGCAGCATGTGAACAACATCGATACCGTAACCCTCTCGGTGCACTGCCATAACGACCTGGGGCTGGCGGTGGCCAACTCGCTGGCCGCGGTTGCGGCGGGCGCGGGGCAGGTGGAGTGCACGGTTAACGGCATCGGCGAGCGCGCGGGCAACGCCGCGCTGGAAGAGTTCGCCATGGCGATGCACACGCGCCCCGATCTCTACCCCATGACCTGCGGGCTGGATACCACGCGCATTTCCCCGGTAAGCCGGCTGGTGTACAGCATTCTGGGCGTCAACGCGCCCATCAACAAGGCGGTGGTGGGGCAAAACGCCTTCGCGCACGAGGCGGGCATCCACCAGCACGGCGTGATGGCCAACCGCGCCACCTACGAGATCATGACCCCGGAAAGCATCGGCCTGATGCAAAACAAGATGGTGCTGGGCAAGCACAGCGGCCGCCACGCCGTGGAGGAACGCCTCAGCGCCCTGGGCTACACGCTGGACAAGGAAGAGCTGGACAAGCTGTTTACGCGCTTCAAGGCGCTGTGCGACCGCAAGAAAGTGATCAGCGACCATGATCTGGAGGCGCTGGCCCTGCACCGCCTGAGCGCGGAAATCGCCAAGTCCGGCTACCGGCTGGAGCGCTTCACCGTCAACAGCGGCAACTACGTAACCTCCAACGCCGTAGTTAGCGTCCTGCACGAGGGCGAGCGCACCGAGGAGGTCGCGCTGGGCGACGGCCCCATCGACGCGGCCTTCAACGCCGTGGACAAGCTGATCCCCGCGCCGGCGCACTCGTTGGAGGATTACGCCATCCAGACCATTTCCGAGGGCAAGGACGCGCAGGGCGAAGCCATTGTGAAAATCCGCTGCGGCGACCGCGTGGTCACCGGCCGCGGTCTGTCCACCGACGTGGTGGAGGCCAGCATTCTGGCCTACATCAACGGCATGAACAAGCTGTGAGGCGATCAGGCTGCGGTCGCGGGCGGCGCGATGCCGTCCGCGCCCGGCCGCCCGCCTTCTCCCCCGATCGACCCGGCCGCCGGCCGCTCCCCATCCTCCTCCCCTGAGGTGACGCATGACTAAGCTCGAAATCTTCGACAGCACCCTGCGCGACGGCGCTCAGGGCGAGGGAATCTCCTTCTCGGTGAGCGACAAACTCGCCATCGTCCGCGCACTGGATGAATTCGGGGTCGATTACATCGAGGCCGGCAACCCCGGCTCCAACCCCAAGGACATCGAGTTCTTCCAGCGCGTGGCGGAGATCCCCCTGCAAAACGGACGCCTGTGCGGCTTTGGTAGCACGTGCCGCAAGGAAACCCGGCCCGAGGACGACCAGAACGTGCTCTCCCTGCTTGGCGCGAACACGCCCTCGGTGGCCATCTTCGGCAAAACCTGGGACCTGCACGCGCTGCAGGTGCTCCACACCACGCTGGAAGAAAACCTGCGCCTGGTGCGCGATACCATCCGGTTTTTTAAGGAGCGCGGCAAGGAAGTGATCTTCGACGCCGAGCACTTCTTCGACGGTTACGCGCACAACCCCGGCTACGCCATGCAGGTGCTTTCCGCCGCCCACGAGGCGGGCGCCGACGCGCTGTGCCTGTGCGACACCAACGGCGGCGCGCTGCCCGATGCCATCGCCGATACCGTGCGCCTGGTTTGCGTGCGGTTCCCGGGCACGCGCATCGGCATTCACTGCCATAACGACAGCGGCTGCGCGGTGGCCTCCTCCCTGCTGGCGGTGCGCGCGGGCGCTGTACAGGTGCAGGGCACGTTTACCGGCATCGGCGAACGGTGCGGCAACGCAAACCTGAGCACCATCCTACCCGGCCTGCGGCTTAAGATGGGCATGGACTGCAAGGGCGATTTGCCAAACCTCCGCCACACGGCCATGAAGATCGCGGAGCTATGCAACATGCAGCTGCCCTCCAGCAAGCCCTACGTGCGCGCGAGCGCGTTCGCCCACAAGGGGGGCATGCACATCGACGGCGTAAGCAAGCTGAGCCGTTCGTTTGAGCACGTGCCGCCGGAAGCCGTGGGCAACGAGCGCCGCTTCCTGATGAGCGAGGTTTCCGGGCGCACCACGGTGCTGGCGAAGCTGGCGGGCGTCGCGCCGGAACTGGAGAAAAACTCCCCGGAGGTCGCGCAGATCGTCGCGCGGCTCAAGGAGCTGGAGCACGAGGGCTTCCAGTTCGAGGCCGCGGACGCGAGCTTCGAGCTGATGGTGCTCAAGACGCTCCGTCGCTTTGTGCCTCATTTCTCGCTGAGCATGTACCGCATCAGCGGCGAGTATCCCTTCCCGGACGGCGACCAGAGCGCCTCGGCGATGCTCTCCATTCAGGTGGACGGCACTGCGGAAACCACCGCCGCCATGGGCTACGGCCCCGTCCACGCGCTGGATACGGCGCTGCGGAAGGCGCTAGCGGTGTTCTACCCGGAGCTCAACAAAGTGCGCCTGACGGATTACAAGGTGCGCGTGCTCACCGGCACCGCCGCCACCGCCTCGGTGGTGCGCGTGCTCATCGAGAGCAGCGACGGCGATACCACCTGGACCACCGTGGGCGTATCCACGGATATCATCGCCGCCAGCTGGCAGGCGCTGACGGATTCCATCGAATACATCCTGCATAAGAAGGAGGCTGCCGCCCGATGCCGATGACCATGACGCAGAAAATCCTCGCCGCCCACTGCGGCCGGGACGCCCTGGCCGCCGGGGAGATGATCCTGGCGGATATCGACCTGGTGCTGGGGAACGACATCACTTCGCCCGTGGCGATCAACGAGTTTACCAAGGCCGGCTGCGAGTGCGTGTTCGACTGTAACAGGATCGCGCTGGTGATGGATCACTTCACCCCCAACAAGGACATCAAAGCCGCCGAGCAGACCAAGAAAGTGCGCGAGTTTGCGGGCGACAAGGGCATCACGAACTTCTTCGATGTGGGCGAGATGGGCGTGGAGCACGCGCTGCTGCCCGAAAAGGGCATGGTGACCGCCGGCGATCTGGTGATCGGCGCGGACAGCCACACCTGCACCTACGGGGCGCTGGGCGCGTTTTCCTCCGGCGTGGGCTCCACCGACATGGCCGCCGCCATGGCCTACGGCAAGGTATGGCTGCGCGTGCCTGCGGCGATCAACGTGCGCCTGACCGGCAAGCTGCGCAGGCACGTATCCGGCAAGGACGTGATCCTGCACCTGATCCGCCTGATCGGCGTGGACGGGGCGCTGTACCAGTCGCTGGAGTTTTCGGGCGAGGGCGTGGCGGCGCTTTCGATGGACGACCGCCTGTGCATCTGCAACATGGCCATCGAGGCGGGCGCGAAAAACGGCATCTTCCCCGTGGACGACCAGACGCTCGCGTTCCTCAGGGAGCACGGCGCCAAGGAGCCCAGGGTGTATGCCGCCGACCCGGACGCGGCATACGAGCGCACCATCGAGATCGACCTCTCCGCGCTTGTTTCCGTGGTGGCCTTCCCGCACCTGCCGGAAAACGGCCGTACGTTTGAGGAAATCGGCGAGGTACGGATCGATCAGGTGGTGGTGGGTTCCTGCACCAACGGGCGCATCAGCGACCTTAGGGAAGCTGCGGAGATTCTGCGCGGCCGCAAGGTCAAAAAGGGCGTGCGCGCGCTGATCATCCCCGCCACGCAGACCATCTGGCTGCAGGCGGTCCGGGAAGGGCTGATGGAGGTGTTCATTGCCGCGGGCTGCGCGGTTTCCACGCCCACCTGCGGCCCCTGTCTGGGCGGGCACATGGGCATCCTCGCCAAAGGCGAGCGCTGCGTGTCGACCACGAACCGGAATTTCGTAGGCCGCATGGGCGATCCGCAAAGCGAGGTCTATCTGGCGAGCCCCGCCGTCGCCGCGGCCTCGGCCGTGATGGGCCGGATCGCCAGCCCCGACATGCTGGACGCGTAAACGTCGGGCCCGGCGGCCGCCCCGGCGCGCCGCCGTCCGGCCCCACCAACGAAAAGGAGTGATCCCATGCTGCTCACCGGCAACGCCCTTTGCTACGGCGATAACGTGGATACCGACGTCATCATCCCCGCGCGCTATTTAAACACCTCCGACCCCAAGGAGCTGGCGGCCCACTGCATGGAGGACATCGACCCCGCCTTTCTGGCGAAAGTGAAGCCGGGGGACATCATCGCCGCGGGCCGCAACTTCGGCTGCGGCTCCTCCCGCGAGCACGCGCCGCTGGCCATCAAGACCGCCGGCATCAGCTGCGTGGTCGCCAAGAGCTTCGCGCGCATCTTCTACCGCAACGCGATCAACATTGGGCTGCCCATCATTGAGTGCGCGGGCGATTTCCACGACGGCGACGCGCTGGAAGTCGACCTTAGCGCGGGCACGCTTCGCAACGGGACCACCGGTGAAAGCTACGTTTTCCCCCCGTTTCCGGCCTTCCTGCAAAAGATCATCGAGGCGGGCGGCCTGATGAACGCCATGGCGGGAGGGGACATCGCATGACGTACCGCATCGTACTGGTGCCGGGGGACGGCATCGGCCCGGAAATCGTGGACGGCGCGGTCGCGGTGCTAAACGCCGTGGGCGCGAAGTTTGGGCACACGTTCCGGTTTGAAACCGTGCTGGCGGGCGGCTGCGCCATTGATACGTTCGGCGTTCCCCTGCCGGAGGAAACCCTCAAAGCCTGCCTGGATAGCGACAGCGTGCTGCTGGGCGCGGTCGGCGGCCCCAAATGGGATACCCTGCCCGGCCACCTGCGGCCGGAGCGCGCGCTGCTGGGCATCCGCAAGGAGCTGGGGCTGTACGCCAACCTCCGGCCCGCCAAGCTGCAAAAGGAGCTGGCCGCAGCTTCCCCCCTGCGCGCGGATATCGCCGCCCGGGGCGTGGATCTGCTGATCGTGCGGGAGCTGACCGGCGGGATGTACTTCGGGCCCCGCGGGCGCGGGCAGGGCGAGATGGGCGAAAACGCCTACGATACGGAAATCTATTCCAAGGGCGAGATCCTGCGCATCGGCCGCGTGGCGTTTGAAACGGCGCGCAAACGCGGCAAGAAGGTGTGCAGCGTGGACAAGGCCAACGTGCTGGAAAGCTCCCGTCTGTGGCGGGAGACGATCCACGCGCTGGCCGCGGAATACCCGGACGTCGCCTGCTCCGACATGCTGGTGGACAACGCAGCCATGCAGCTGATCCAAAACCCGTCGCAGTTTGACGTGATGGTGACCAGCAACCTGTTTGGCGATATCCTTTCCGACGAAGCCTCGCAGCTGACCGGATCCATCGGGTTACTGGCTTCTGCGTCGCTGGGGGAGGGCACGCGCGGGATGTACGAGCCCATCCACGGCTCCGCGCCCGACATCGCGGGGCTTGGCATTGCCAACCCCATCGCGACGATCCTTTCCGCGGCCATGATGCTCAGCCTTTCCTTCGGCCTTGCGGAGGAAGCGAACGCCGTGGAAAAGGCGGTGGAGACCGTGCTCGCTTCCGGCGCGCGCACCAAGGACATCGCCGCGGGCGGGGCGTTTATCCCCGGCGCGGAGATGACGCGAAGGATTATTGAGGCGTTGTAAACCTGCTGTTGAAAAACCCCCGCCGCAGCGGAATCGGGTCAAGGGCGAAGCCCTTGCGGGGTTTGGGGCAGCGCCCCAAAGCCTTATGCCGAAGCATGAAACCAAAGCGAGCGAACAGCCCGAAGGGTTATGAGGCGAGCGGCACTGCACATTGCATGGGTTCTTCGATAGCCTGAGGCCCCCCGCAGGGGGCCTCAGACCGTCAAAGAACCCGTGTTTCAAAACAGAAACGCGGGTTCTTAACATTGAAAACGAAGTCAAAAGCAGTGAAAGCTCTTTGCAAGCACAAGAAGCAGCGTAAAAGCGAGGGATTCCCTCTCCACATTGCCAGC
>JAAYUF010000126.1 GCA_012517815.1 Clostridiales bacterium | reverse complement strand
GCAGCCGGACGCCGAAAGCGAGCACTCCACGAGCCTGCGGCCCGGCTACGCCCCGGTGGAGCAGTACAGCCGCAAAGGCTTACAGGACGCCCGCACCGACGAGTACGCCCTGTGCGCCACGATGTACTTCGCGCTGACCGGGGTCAAGCCGGTGGCCGCCATGGAGCGGGCCTTCGGCGATGAGGAACTGCCCCCGCCCTCGGCGCTGGGCGTTTCGGTTTCGCCCGCGTTTGAAGCCGCGCTGATGAAGGGGCTTTCCGTACAGGCGAAGGATCGGTATCCCGATATCGCCGCGCTGGAGGCCGCGCTGGAGGCGGGGCTGGGCGGGGCGGTTCCGCCTGTGCCACCAGCCTCGCAGCCTTCCGCGTCGCCCGCCGCGCCAGCGACGGCCAATATGCGTACGGTACCCACCGCGCCCGCAGTGCCCGCACCGCCGCCCGCGCCTTTGCCGTCGGCCCGGCCGAAGCGCGCGCTGGGGCTGATCGTCACGGCAGGCTTCGTCGCGACCGTCCTACTGGTTGTGTTGCTGCTGTCGCCGCAATCCGCCGGGCGGTTCGCGGGCACCGCGACCGCCACGCCCGCGGCGACTCCCACGTCCGAAGCCGGCAAGGCGGCCGCGGTTGGCGCGGTAACCGTATCGCCCACGGAGCGTGCGGCCTCTGCCGAAGCCGCAACGCCGACCCTGACTGTCAGCCCCGCGCCGACAGCGACGCCGACGGTTACCCCAACGGCTACGCCTACTCCGACTTCTACGCCGACGCCCACGCCAACGCCGACTTCTACGCCCACGCCCACGCCAACGCCGACTTCTACGCCCACGCCCACGCCGACGCCCACCGCGACGCCCACGCCCACAAGAACGCCAACGCCAGCTCCTACGGCTACCTCAACGCCCACGCCAACACCCACCCACAAACCTGCCGCAACGCCAACCGCCAAGCCCTCGGCAGAGGCCACCAAGGTGCCCATCGGTATGCAAACCGTATACGGAACCACGGATACTTATTGCAGCATCGGAGCAGGAGAACCGATCTACGTATCGGCGGACGGCTGGCTGTACACCGCGTACCAAGACCTGACGGATCAAATTTACCTGTACGGTCTGGCGCCTGTCAACACGCTGGAGGATCCGGAAACGCTGGTGATTCCATCGGAGGTCGACGGCTACAAAATAACCTCTATGGATAAATTCTTCGGCCTGCATGTGCTCGAATTCTACAAAATCCGACACATCGTACTACCAGATACGCTAAGGGACCTGAATCATTTATACTTTGTGAATTTGGAAACCGTTACAGGTGGCAAATCAATAAAAACATTCAAGTTTACTTCGCTTTGCTATGACAAGAGATCGCCCTTCTACCAAAACGGGATCACCAGTAACCTGATTCTAGGGGACGGTGTACTTGCCCACGGCGTACTGGATGGCGACAAGGCTAACCTTGCATCACTCAAGTCCGGCCGGATTACAGTACCGGAGGGCGTCCGCTCCATCGACTCCGACGCATTGAATTACGCCAACGGCGTTGATGTAGACTGTCCCGTCACCTCCCTTACGCTCCCCAGTACCCTGCGCGAATTGAAAGACATCTCCTTGTCCTGTTTCACCGGGACGAGCCTGACCATTCCGGACAACGTTCAGGTGGGGTATTGGCTTTTCCACCAACCCTATGTAGGAAAAACCATGCCCATGCCCAAGCTCAAGGACCTCTGGGTGGGAAAGAACGTGACGTTCGTCTACAGCAAAAACGCCGCCAAATCGACTAGCAGCGAATTCTTTAGTTCTTTTCACGCCCTCAAGTTCACCGGCACCCTGCACCTGGCCGACGGCGCCACTCTGCCCACGCTCATCGGCCTGTTCGGCACCGACTGCAAGTACACCGTGGACTGCGAAAAGGGCGCCATTCTGGACGGCAAAACGCCCAAGGGCGTCAAGATGAAGTACCGCAAGTAGCGGCGGCCCATTTCGCCGCGCCCGCACCGTTTGTTTGGAGGGAACGCCATGAACCCCAAGCTCTACTGTTTCGCCTGCATGAGCAGGCTGGAAACCGAGGACGCGCGCTGCCCGGTTTGCGGCCACGACAACCGCGTGCGCGTGAACGGCAAGGGGCTGTTGCCCTTTTCCATCATCAAAAACCGCTACCTCATCGGCAAAGCCCTGGGGCGCGGCGGGTTCGGCGTCACCTACATCGGCATGGACCTGTCGCTGGAGCGGCGGGTGGCCATCAAGGAGTATTACCCGACCGATCTGGTGAGCCGCGAATCCGGCCAGAGCGCGCTTACCCCCCATGACGAGGACACCCGCGCGCGGTTTGAGCAGGGCCGGGAGCGCAGCAAGCAGGAGGCCCGCACCATCGCAAGCCTCAACGACGTGCCCGATGCCGTGAATGTGCACGACGTGTTCCTGGCCAACGATACCCTCTACATCGTCATGGAATATATTCAGGGGGAAACCCTGCGCGCCCGCGTGCTGCGGGAGGGCGGCCGCATCCCGCCCGAAACGCTGCTTGCGCTGCTGAAACCGGTTTTCGCGGCGCTCACGCAGATTCACCGCCAGGGCATCCTCCACCGGGACGTGAGCCCGGACAACATCATGTTCCGCGCGACCAACGGCCGCCCGGTGCTTTTGGACTTCGGCGCGGCGCACAGCATGCAGCCGGACGCCGAAAGCGAGCACTCCACGAGCCTGCGGCCCGGCTACGCCCCGGTGGAGCAGTACAGCCGCAAAGGCTTACAGGACGCCCGCACCGACGAGTACGCCCTGTGCGCCACGATGTACTTCGCGCTGACCGG
>JAAYUF010000125.1 GCA_012517815.1 Clostridiales bacterium | reverse complement strand
GGGGATGCGCCTGCGGGCGCACCAAAGGGCTTTCCGCTCGCCCTTTGGAAACCTTCGGTGTCGCCTTCTTACACGGCGGGGTGCGGAGGGTCGCTCTTGAAGTACAGGAAAGTCGTCCGCCGCCGCATGCGGCAATGGGTAGTGGGGCAGTGTGCGCGGCGGCGACCGACAAACCTGTCCTCCTTCGAGCGACCCTCCGCGCCCCGCCTGCCGGTACTCTAGCGACAGGGGAAATATGCCGGCGGATAAGGTGCAGTTTCAAAGGTAGAAGGGTTGAGAAGGTAGCAGAGTATAACTATGCGGCAATATAATCCGAAAGTGATGCACAACTCCGCCAGTGTTTTTTTCCTATCGCCTGAATCCAGCCAGGCGGGAGCGCGCGAGGAGTCGCTCGAAGGCGTACAGGCTTGTCGATCGGCGATACCGCACCAGCCACTAGCCACCCCTCCCGCCGGCCGGTGCGGTATCGCCGGGCGACTATCCTGTACGTCAAGGGCGACCCCTCGCACGCCCCCCGCCGCTAAGAAGGCGATTCCGAAGGTTCCCAAAGGGCGACCGGAAAGCCCTTTGGTGCGCCCACAGGCGCATTCCCCTGCCCAGCGCCGCACAGGCGCAAAAAAGAAAGCAGCCTAGCTGCAAAGCCGCCCCGAAGGTTCCCAAAGGGCGACCGGAAAGCCCTTTGGTGCGCCCGCAGGCGCATCCCCCTTGCCCGCGCCGCACAGGCGCAAAAAGAAAGCCACCCTTGCAGGTGGCAAGAAGGGGTTGCAGGGGCCTACCCGCCCCTGCCTCTACCGTAAGGGTTTTCGGGCTCTATGCCTTTTCATTTGCGGTTTTTGCACATCGCGGGTTTCACCCTTGAGGTTGAAAAGCTCGTCACGCAGCTTGGCGGCCTTCTCGAAATCCAGCGACTTGGCCGCGGAAAGCATCTGGTCCTCCAGGCTGCGCAGGAGTTCCTGCCGCTCCTCCTCGGTCATGGTCTGGCCCGCGCCGGCGGCGAAATCGTTGGTGATCTTGAGCAGCGCCTGCACGGTGCTCTTCACGCTCTGCGGCGTGATGCCGTGCAGCTGGTTGTATGCCTCCTGCAAGGCGCGGCGGCGGTTGGTCTCGTTCATGGCGCGCATCATGCTGTCGGTAAGGGTATCGCCGTAAAGGATCACGCGGCCTTCCACATTGCGCGCCGCGCGCCCGATGGTCTGGATGAGCGAGGTTTCGCTGCGCAGGAAACCCTCCTTGTCCGCGTCCAGGATCGCCACGAGGCTCACTTCCGGCATGTCCAGCCCTTCGCGCAGCAGGTTGATGCCCACCAGCACGTCGAACACGCCCAGGCGCAGGTCGCGGATCAGCTCGGAGCGCTCCATGGTCTGGATATCGCTGTGCAGGTAGCGCACGCGGATGTCCAGGTTTTTCAGGTAATCCGTCAGGCTCTCGGCCATGCGCTTGGTAAGCGTGGTCACCAGCACGCGCTCGTTGCGCTCCACCGTGCGGTTGATCTCCCCCACCAGATCGTCCACCTGTCCGGTCGCGCGGCGCAGAATCACCTTGGGGTCCAGTAGGCCCGTCGGGCGGATGATCTGCTCCACCAGGTTCTGCGCGATGCCCAGCTCGTAATCCCCCGGGGTGGCGCTCACATAGATGGTCTGGTGCTGGCGCTTTCGGAACTCGTCAAACACCAGCGGGCGGTTGTCAAACGCCGAAGGCAGGCGGAAGCCGTAATCCACCAGCGTTTGCTTGCGGGCGCGGTCGCCGTTGTACATGCCGCGCACCTGCGGCACCGTCACGTGGCTTTCGTCGATGAACATCAGGAAATCCTTGGGGAAGTAGTCCAGCAGGCAGTAGGGCGCATCGCCGGGCCGCCGGCCGTCAAAGTAGCGGCTGTAGTTCTCGATGCCCGTGCAGAAGCCGATCTGGCGCATCATCTCCAGATCGTACTGCGTACGCTGGCGAAGCCGCATGGCGTACAGCGGCTGGCCCTCGTCCTTGAGCTGCTGCACGCGCGCTTCCAGATCGCGCTCGATCACATCCAGCTGGCTGGTCATGCTCTCCCGATCCATGGCATAATGCGTGGCGGGGAACACCAGCGCGTGCTCCAGCGTGCTCAGGACGTTGCCGGTCACCACCTCGATCTGGCGGATGCGCTCAATCTCGTCGCCGAAAAACTCGATGCGCAGGGCATGCTCCCGCTCGTTGGCGGGGATGATCTCCAGCACGTCCCCCCGCACGCGGAAGCTGCCGCGGGTAAACTCAAAGTCGTTGCGGGTGTACTGAATGTCCACCAGCCGCGTGATCAGCTGATCCCGGCTGATGCGCATGCCCGGGCGCATGCTTACCATCATGCCCTCGTACTCGCTGGGGTCGCCCATGGAGTAGATGCAGCTCACGCTGGCCACGATGATCACGTCGCTGCGCTCGCGCACCGCCGCCGTGGCGCTGTGGCGCAGGCGGTCGATCTCCTCGTTGATGGAGGCGTCTTTTTCGATGTAGGTATCGCTGGCGGCGATATAGGCTTCCGGCTGATAGTAATCGTAATAGCTGACGAAGTATTCCACCGCGCTGTCCGGAAAGAACGCGCGAAACTCGCTGCACAGCTGCGCCGCGAGCGTCTTGTTGTGGGCCAGCACCAGGGTGGGCTTCTGCACCCGCTCGATCACCGAGGCCATGGTAAACGTCTTGCCGCTGCCGGTAACGCCCAGCAGCACCTGATCCGTAAGCCCGTTCTGCACGCCCTGCACGAGGCTGGCAATGGCGGCGGGCTGGTCGCCGTTGGCCTGATAGGGCGATTGGAGCACAAATCGGTTCATGCGTTTCTCCTCCGTCATTCGTCCGTTCCATTGTACCATGAACCGCGCAAAATGGAAACGCCTGTTTGCGTTTTGGCAAAAAAAGTCGGGCACGGCAGAGGTGCTTCCGTGCCCGTTTCGTGATCCATGGGTTGTCGCGCCGGATTGCCGTCCTGTCGCAGGCTCCGGATCAGCGGATCGCTTGCTGCGGCCCCTTCGCGCGTCCGTTGCGCTGCGGCCGTCCGCAAAAGCGGTATCGCGGCGCCCGCAGGTAACGGTTGCCGATGTTGTTTCGCTTCACCCTTCTGCGTGAAGCTGTTGTGACGGAGACCGCAGGTAACGGTTGGCGCGCGTTCTACAGGCTTGCCCTTCTGCGAAAAGAGGTGTCGCAGCGCCCGCAGGTAACGGTTGCCGATGTTGTTTCGCTCAGCCCTTCTGCGTGAAGCTGTTGTGGCAACGCCCGCAGGTAACGGTCACCACGCCCGCGCCGCGCGGCAGCCGGAGCCACGCCTTGCAGTTGGGGCAGCGGAAGTATTTATACTGCTTGCGGTTTTTCAGCCGCGTGCGCGCCTGGCGCGAACCGGTGGTAATCCGGCTTTTCAGGGCCAGATAGCGGCGGTTCTCGTCCGCGCGCTTCTGCTCGTTGCGCGAAAACATCCGAAAGATGGTGTACCCGTACAGCGCCAGCGAAATCAGGCTCAGGACGCCCCAGTTTAGCACGGAGGCGAGCACGTACAGGCCCAGGCCCACCCACACCAGCAGGACCGACAGCGGGTCGGAGCCATGGCGGCCCGCCATCAGCGAGCGAAATGTCTGTTTGATCTTTTCCCAAAAGGACATGGTCGATTCCTCCTTACGGCGACGATCGCGCCGTATCCCATCAGCAGCAGCAGGTTCCGCCGCGCCCGCCCAGGCAGCAGCAGTTGCAAAGCAGGTTCAGCGCGATGATAGAGTAACAGGGGTTGCTGCAAAGCGCGCCGGAAAATCCGCGCTGGGAGCCGTACTGCCGGTAGCTCTGCCCGCCGGCCTGCAGGCCGGCCAAGAGCTCGCGGTAAGCGGCTTCGTCCGGCGCCATCTGCACGGCGGTACGCGCGTCGTTGAGCGCCGCGATCCGGTTGCCCAGCCCCACATTGGCCCGCGCGCTCCAGTAGTACCAGGCCGCCCGGCGTTCGCTGAGGCCCGCAAGCAGTTGCAGAGCGCGGCTGTAGTTGCCGTCGCGCACGGCGTCCTCCACGGTTTTCAGCAGCGGGTCGAACTCGGTGTAGGTCGTCGTCCCGCCACGGTACGCCTGCTGTTGCTGCGCCCGGCGGAAAAAGTCCCCGAAGCCGAAGGGATCATCGTCCCCGGAGCCGCCCTGCTGGCCGCCGGTTCCACCAAAACCGCCAAAACCGCCAAAACCGCCGTAGCCCTGCTGGTTGCCCGCGCCGCCATAGTGCTGGCCCCCGTACTGCTGGCCCCCGTAGCCCGAACCGTTGCCCTGGCCCTTGTTCTTCACCAGCAGCGTATAGGCTTCGTTGACTTCCTTCATCTTCGCTTCGGCCGTGGCGCTGCCGCCGTTGAGGTCCGGGTGGTATTTCTTGGCCAGCTTGCGGTACGCGGCCTTGATCTCATCATCCGTCGCGCCGGGGGATACCCCCAATACCTCATACGGGTCTCTGTTCATGGTCACTCTCCTTCAGCTTCCCCTGTGCACGGTCCGGTTTCATCTGCTTTTGCCGGTAGCGCATCCATACGCCGGAGTACAGGATGTTGCGCAGGATCTCCACATCCTGCACCAGCGGCAGCATCTCGAACGCCTGCGTGCATTCCGCGATCACGAGGGTCAGGCTGTCCCTGACCAGGCTTTCGTACCCTTCCTGATCGTGGTATTTCGCCAGCGGGTTGTAGCGTCGCCGTTTCAGGTCCGCGGGCAGGTCGTCGTAGGCGTCCATCAGGTAAATGAAGCGCCCCAGCCCTTCCCCGATCACCCGGAGCGGCGCGGACCAGTAGTCCCCGCGGTAGAGGTAGATTTCGCCCAGCATCCGCGCCGTCAGGTTGGCGGGCGCATCCGGCTCCAGGCTTTTCTCCTGCTCCAGCGTCCCGATATCCTTCAGGCACCGCTCGATGGCGGCGCACTTCTCGGGGTAGCGCGCCTCCACCTGCCGGTAGGCCTTCTCCAGCAGCCCGGCTTCGGCCCGGCTGATCAGGTTGCGGTCGTCGGCCCAGTCGTCGCGGCATTTGTGGTAGGCCAGCGCGATGTTCATGTCCGCGCAGTATCCGCTGAGTTCGTTTTCCACGCCGTCCCGCTTTTTGACGGGGTGGGGCAGGCAGCGCCCGGAAGTGCACTTCTCCTGCGGCTCGTACAGCGAGCTTAGCAGGATCAGCAGAAACGTCAGATCATAGCTGAGCGTCGCGCGCCCGAGGTTCCCATACCGGCGCTGGAGCGTCCGGCACAGCCCGCAGTAAAAGGCTTGGTAGCGCAGGCGGTTGCGTTCCCCCAGTTCCGCCGGGTTGATGGTCACATAACCGAACATGGGCGTGTCCTTTCCGAAAGATCGCCGGTCTGTGCGCCGGAAGCTCACGCCCGCGCGGTCACGGGCCGGGGCGGCTCCTCTTGGGCGGGGCCTGGGCGGCTGGACCGTCACGAGCTGTTGGTCCGCGCCGGATGCGGCGCGCGGCGGTTCGTCTGGCAGAGCGATGGTCGCAAACCGGTTGCATACTTGGCGGCGGGGTTGCCGGTGCAAGGCCGTTTCTTCCGGCGCGCGGCTTTCCTTGCCGGCGCGGGTGCGGCCCCGCCGCCTCGCAGCCGCGCTTTACGGCAAACGGCTGCTCCCTCCGGCGCGCAGGCCGGCTGTCGCTTTACGCGCCGTCGCGCTTTTCGGCGGAGGTGTACTCCGCGTCCATCGCGCCGTCGGGGCTGTCGCTGTCGCTGGGTCCGTCCACAGGCCGGCCCGCGGCCGAGAGCGCCTGCTCCAGCTCCGCGCTGGCTTCGCGCAGGGCGGCGTCGTCTTTGTCGTCCAGCGCCTTTTGCACGCGCTTGCGCAGGGCCTCCATGTGCTCCTTGTCCTCGGGCTTGAGCTTGCGCTGGGCGCTCTTGGCCTCGTAGCACAGCTGCTCGCTGCGGTTGCGCAGCTCGGCGCTCTGCTTGCGCAGGCGATCCTCCCCGGCGTAGCGTTCCGCGTCGCGCACAGCCTGATCAATTTCCGCGGAGCTCATGTTGGAGCTTTGCGTGAGCGTGATCTGCTGGTACTTGCCGTTGCTCAGATCCTTGGCCGACACGTTCACGATGCCGTTGGCGTCGATGGCGAAGGTCACCTCGATCTGCGGGATGCCGCGCAGCGCCCGGCGGATGCCGTTGAGCTTGAACTTGCCCAGGGTCTTGTTATAGGATGCGATCTCCCGCTCGCCCTGCAGCACGTGGATTTCCACCTGCGACTGGAAATTGGCGGCGGTGGTGAACACCTGGCTGCGCTTGACGGGGATGGGCGTGTTGCGGTCGATGAGGCGGCTGAACACATCGCCCACCGTTTCGATGCCCAGGGACAGGGGCGTTACGTCCAGGAGCAGCAGACCGGTTACCTGCCCCTGCAGCACGCCGCCCTGCAACGCCGCGCCAAGGGCCACGCACTCGTCGGGGTTGACGCCCTTGCTGGGCTCCTGGCCTGTAAAGCGCCTGACGGCCTCCTGCACGGCGGGGATGCGGGTGCTGCCGCCCACCAGCAGCACGCGGCCCAACTCGGCGGGCTTCATGCCCGCGTCGTTCATCGCCTGTTTCACGGGGCCCATGGTAGCGTCCACCAGGCTGCGGGTCAAATCGTCAAACTTCGCGCGGGTCAGGGTCGCTTCCAGGTGCTTGGCTCCGTCCCGGCCGCTGGCGATGAAGGGAAGGCTGATCGTGGTGGTGCTGGCCGCGCTCAGCTCGATTTTCGCCTTTTCCGCCGCCTCCCGGATGCGCTGCATCGCGGTGGGGTCGCGCGTCAGGTCGATGCGCTCGGCCTTGCGAAACTCCTCCAGCAGCCAGTTGGTCACACAGCAGTCGAAATCGTCCCCGCCCAGGCGGTTGTTGCCGGCGGTGGCCAGCACCTCGATCACGTCCTTGTTGATGTCCAGGATGCTCACGTCAAACGTGCCGCCGCCCAGGTCGTAGACCATGATTTTCATGCTCTCGCCCTTGTCCGCGCCGTAGGCCAGCGCGGCGGCGGTGGGTTCGTTGACGATGCGCAGGACGTTGAGCCCCGCGATTTTGCCGGCGTCCTTGGTAGCCTGACGCTGGCTGTCGCTAAAATAAGCGGGCACGGTGATCACCGCGTCCGTCACCTTTTCGCCCAGATAGGCTTCCGCGTCGGCCTTGAGCTTTTGCAGGATCATCGCGCTGATTTCCTGCGGGGTGTAGCTCTTGCCGTCGATCTTTACGCGGTTGTCGGTACCCATTTCGCGCTTGATGCTGGAAATGGTGCGCTCGCTGTTGGTCACCGCCTGACGCTTCGCCGCGCCGCCCACGATGCGTTCGCCGTTCTTGCTGAACGCCACCACCGAGGGCGTGGTGCGCCCGCCTTCCGCGTTGGGGATTACGACGGGTTCGCCGTTTTCTAAAAATGCGACGCAGGAATTGGTGGTGCCCAGGTCGATGCCGATGGTCCTGGCCATTGGATAGCCTCCTTAGGGGTGCTCCTGAAGAAAATCTTTACTATGGTATCATACTCGGAAAACGTGAGCAAGTCGTATCCCAAATATGGCCGATTCATGAACAATCCGCCCGCCGCCGTCCGGTAGACGCTTGCCAAAAACTGCGCCGCGCGGTATGCTGAGCCTGGACAAGGCGCGCCATGCCCCCGGGGCCGGGTGGGAGCCTTCCACGCGAAGCCGCTGGGGCGCGGCGGCCGGGCGCCCAAAGAGGGAGGGTTTGAGGTGGCGGACACGTACCGGGGCATCACACACCCCTTCGAACCGGTCTGGGACGGGCGCTCCCGCGTGCTCGTGCTGGGCACGTTTCCTTCGGTGCTCTCCCGCGAAAACGCCTTCTATTACGGCCACCCGCAAAACCGGTTCTGGCCAGTGCTCGCGGCGGTTTTCCGCGAAGCGGTGCCCGTCACGGCGGCGGAGAAACGGGCCCTGCTCCTGCGCCATGGCGTCGCCCTGTGGGACGTGCTGGCCTCCTGCGACCTGACCGGCAGCGCGGACAGCAGCATCCGCAACCCCGTGCCCAACGATATCGCCGCCCTGCTGGAAAAAGCCCCCATCCGGCGCGTTTTTGCCAACGGGCAGACCGCCCATGCCCTCTACCGGCGGTGGTGCGAGCCGGCCGCCGGCATGCGCGCCGTTTTGCTGCCCTCCACCAGCCCCGCCAACGCGGCGTGGACGTTGCCCCGGCTTACGGAGGCCTGGCGCGCGCTGCTGGAAACGCCCGAAGCGGCCGCAAGCGAAGCCCCCGAGCCGTGACGCGCGCCCTGCGCGCGAGGAAACGCGCCGTTGCGGCCGACCCCGCCTTCACCCCGCGTCTTTTTGCGGCAGTACAGATCGCGTCCGCGGTGCCCTCACGAACGGAGTCGGCGTCGCATGGCGCGCGCGGCCGTCGGTCACGCGCGCGGATCATGCGCCCGCGCATAGCGGACGGCATTCCCCCGTAAGCGTCGCGGTCACGCGCGCGTTACGCCTGTGGCGCTTCCGCCCCGTGATGTCGCCCCGCGCAAACCCATACCCCGGTCGGGCTGCAGGATGAGTTCGTCGCCATCCTGTTCATTCCGCCGGTTTTTTTGCGTCCGCCGCTTGACAATCCCATACGTCTGTACTATTATACATATGAGCAGATGCTCATATGTTGAAAGGAGGGCCGACGATGACCGAAGAACGGAAGTCGTTCCAGTGCGATTTCATTTGCGTGCACGAGGACATCGTGCGCCGCGTGATGGCTTCCCTGCCGGATGAAGCCACGCTGGTGGACCTGGGCGAGCTGTTCAAGCTCTTCGCGGACGCCACGCGCGTCAAAATCCTTTACTGCCTGCTGGCCCACGAGATGTGCGTGTGCGACATCGCCACCCTCCTGAAAATGACCCAAAGCGCCATTTCCCACCAGCTTTCGGTGCTCAGGCGCGGCAAGCTGGTCGCGCCCCGGCGGGAAGGCAAAACCGTCTTCTACGCCCTCGCGGACGATCACGTGCGCACCATCCTCAGCCAGGGCATCGAACACGTCACCGAATGAACAAACTTCGCAACAGGAGGTAACCCCCATGAAAAAGACCTTTCAGTTAAGCGAGCTGGACTGCGCGATGTGCGCCAGCCGGATCGAAACCGCCGTGCGCGGGGTGGAGGGCGTCACCGACGCGGCCGTCCATTTTGTTACGCAGAAACTGATGCTGGAAGCCGACGACGACATCTTTGACGAGGTGCTGGCCCGCGTGCGCAAAACCGTGGCCCGCACCGAACGGGGCTGCGCCGTGCTGTAAGGCCCGGCGCATGCGCGCCTCCGTTACCGCGCGCCCGCCGGATCACAGGCCCGGTCAGGGTTGCCTGAACCGCCGCGGAATCGCCGGTATAAAACTTTCACTTTCTGGACGCCCGCCGTTTCGGCCGGTTCGCGCCTGAGGGAGCATCGGCGGTCTGTCGCCTGCCTGCGCCCCGCGCTTTACCCAAGCCGAATGCCCGCCCCATCGACGCCCGTTGAATGCTACACGGAGGAGTTGACGGATCATGACCCGAAAACAGAAACGCACCCTGCGCATCATCGGCGTCTCGGCGGCGCTCTATTTGCCCGCGCTGCTGCTGGCGCCGGGTTGGGCGCGGATCGGCCTGTTCCTGACGGCTTACCTGCTGGTCGGGTGGAGCGTGCTGCGGGAAGCGGGGGAAAACATCCTCCGCGGCCGGGTGTTCGACGAAAACTTCCTCATGTCCGTGGCTACGCTGGGCGCGGTCGCCCTGGGCGAATACCCGGAAGCCGTGGCCGTCATGCTGCTCTACCAGACCGGCGAGTTTTTTCAGGGCTACGCGCTGGGCCGCAGCCGGCAGTCCATCGCCGCGCTGATGGACATCCGCCCCGATACGGCCCACGTGGAGCGGGACGGCGGCATGCTCGACGTTTCGCCGGAAGCCGTAGCCGTGGGCGAAACGGTGCTGGTGAAACCCGGCGAACGCGTCCCGCTGGACGGCGTGGTGCTGGAGGGCGCTTCCTCGCTGGACACCGCGGCGCTTACCGGGGAAAGCACGCCCAGGGATGTAGCCGTGGGAGACGAGCTCCTCAGCGGCTGCGTGAACCTGAGCGGCGTGCTGCGCATGCGCGCCACCCGCCGGTATGAGGAATCCACCG
This sequence comes from Clostridiales bacterium, assembly GCA_012517815.1. Lineage (GTDB taxonomy): Bacteria > Bacillota > Clostridia > Christensenellales > Aristaeellaceae > CAXXOK01. The sequence continues at coordinate 11,687 of JAAYUF010000125.1, read as the reverse complement.
TCGCACGCATCCTGGACCTGGTGGAAAACGCGAGCGGTAAAAAGGCGCGCACGGAAAGCTTCATCACGCGGTTTGCGCGTGTTTACACCCCCGTGGTCTGCGCGCTCGCGCTGCTTTTGTTCCTGCTGCCGCCCCTGCTGGCGGCCGGGGACTGGCGGGTGTGGGGCGAGCGCGCGCTCAGCTTTCTGGTGGTATCCTGCCCCTGCGCGCTGGTGATCTCCGTGCCGCTGACGTTTTTCGGCGGCATCGGGGGCGCGTCCCGGCGGGGCATTCTGGTCAAGGGCGGCAACTATCTGGAGATGCTGGCCGACGTGCGCACCGCCGTGTTCGATAAAACCGGCACGCTGACCGAGGGCAGCTTCCGCGTGACGGTCGTCCATCCCGAAATGGTCACCGAACAGGAGCTGCTGCGCCTCGCGGCCACCGTGGAAAGCTTTTCCGACCACCCCATCAGCCGCTCCATCCGGGCGCACTACCACCTCCCGGTGGATCACAGCGGGCTTGCCAACGTGCGGGAAATTCCCGGGCGCGGCGTATCGGCGGAGCTTTTCGGCCGTACGGTGTTCGCCGGCAGCGAGGCGCTGATGGCCTCCATCGGCGTGACGCCGCCGCACTGCCCGCACACGGGCACGCTGGTGCACGTCGCGCAGGACGGCGTTTATCTGGGCCACATCGTGATTTCCGATGAGATTAAGGCAGGCGCGAAGGCCGCCCTGGAGGCGCTGAAGCGCGAGGGCGTGCGCCGCACGGTGATGCTGACCGGCGATACGCAGGCCGTAGCGGAGCGCGTTGGCCGGGAACTGGGGCTGGACGAGGTGCGCGCGCAGTTGCTGCCCGCCGACAAGGTCGCGCAGGTGGAAACGTTGCTCTCCCAAAAGCAGGGTCGCGGCTGGCTGCTGTTCGTGGGCGACGGCGTAAACGACGCGCCGGTGCTGGCCCGCGCGGACATCGGCGTCGCCATGGGCGCGCTGGGCAGCGACGCGGCGGTGGAAGCCGCCGACGTGGTGCTGATGGACGACGATCCCGGCAAGCTCGCGCTGGCGATGCGCATCGCCCGCCGCACGCTGGGCATCGCCCGGCAGAATATCGTTTTCGCGCTGGGCGTCAAAATCGCGGTGCTGGCGCTGGCCGCCGTCGGGCTGGCCGATATGTGGCTTGCGGTGTTCGCGGACGTAGGCGTAAGCCTGCTGGCCACCCTCAACGCTACGCGCGCGCTCACGGTAAAGCCGGTCGCAGAGCCGGTCGCGCGGAGCGCGCGGACGGATCGCGCGGCCGCGAAGCGGTAGAGGCAACCGGCGGCCTTCCGGGCGATGGCCGGCATTCATGCGCAAAACAGGGGTCGGCCGCATGCCGCCCCCTGTTTTTAATTATTGCATCCCCATGAACCGACGCGCCGTCCCGCTTCACCGTACGCGCCCGCGGATAGCCGAAGGTCGCCCCGACCGTCGGCTATGAGAATGGCCGGTTGTGCCGGGTCCGTCGACCTCGGCCTTGGCGGGTCAGGGGCAAGCCCTTGTCCGGCTTCCAAGGGATGAAATCCTCCGGCAGGGCCGGACAATGCGCGCAACTTTGCGCCGCAGGGCTTTGATTAGCAACCAGCAGCCCGAAGGGCGATGAGGCGAGCAACGATATCTGCCCGTATCGGTTTTCAGCGGTCCGAAAGCCGGTTGTCCCGGCCCTTTGACTGAACGCCCGCGCTTGCGACCGGCGTTCGCCTTGTTCCCGCCACAATCCGTGCGGCAACGCCTATCCGGCCGGCTGCAAGGTCCGCCGGCGGCGCCGCTATAGCGCGGCCGCCAGCTTGTCCACCGCGTCCACGATGGCCGGCAGCTCGCTGGACAGGGTGCATACGTGGGGCACGTCCCGCAGCACAAGCTTCTGTTTGTGCTGGCTGCTTACGCCCTGCAAAATGCACGTGAGGCTTCCCGGCCACACGGTGCGGTCCCCCGTGCTCTGCACCGCCAGAAGCGGGCAGCGCAGGCGGAACAGGTTGCGGCGCGCCTTGCGCATCAGGTACTGCAAGTCGATCAGCTTCCGGGTGGGAAAGCCGGAATAGCCGTAGTCAAACGCGGGGTCCAGCGTCTGATGCCGCTCCGTGGGCGGCGCCCAGCTTACGCGCGGCTTGAAGGGCGCGGCGAACGGCGCCGCGTGGATCCACGGGTTGCGGGACGCCATCGGCGCGGAGATGGCCGCGCACGCGTCCGCCAGCCCTTCCTCCGCCAGGATCAGGGCGATGTCCCCGCCCATGGACAGGCCCGCGACCGTCACCTGATCGCACCGCCGCCTGAGCTTCGCCAGCGCGTCCCGCGAGGCTTGCAGCCACTGGCTCCAGTTCGTCTGGCCCATTTCTTCCTCAGTGGCGGCGTGCCCCGGGAGGTTAAAGCCCATCACCGTATAACCCCGGTCCGCCAGCGCGTCGCCCAGCGGTCGCATATGGGATACGCACCCCGTGAATCCGTGGATCAGCAGGATGCCCTTCCCGCCGCCTTCATGGAGGAACGGCTTGCAGCAGTCATGGTCAAACTGGGATGCATCGTATGGCTTCATACAGGTTTCCTCATCCGGTCGGGCCGGGCCAGCGGTCGGGCGGCCTACTGTTCGATGCTGTCGATATCGTCTTTCTTGCCAAGCACCAGCAGGATGTCTCCGGTTTCAAACATGAGGTCGGGCGACGGCGAAACGACGAACTCGCCCCCGCGGTGAATGGCCAGGATGCTGATGCCGTATTTCCGGCGCACATCCACCCCGATGATCGTATCCCCCACCCATTTCATCGGCAGGATAATCTCCACCAGCTGGTAATCGTCGCTGAGCTCAATCTGTTCCAGCACGTTGGGCGTCAGCAGGGATTTGGCCAGCCGGATGCCCATGTCCCGCTCCGGGAAGATCACGCGGTCCACGCCGATCTTGCGCAGCACCTTGCCGTGCAAATCGTCCGTCGCTTTGGCGATCAGGTAGGGTACGCCCAGTTCCTTGAGCAGCACGCATACCAGAATGCTGTCGCGCATGTTTTGCCCGATGGATACGATGGCCGCGTCAAAGTTGCGCACGCCCAGCGATTCCAGCGCGCCTTCGTCCGTCGCGTCAATCTGCACGGCCTGGGTCACATACGGCGCGATGCCGTCGACCAGTTCGGGGTCCGCGTCTACGGCCAGCACTTCGTGCCCTTCTTTATAGAGGGTTTTGGCGAGGCTTTCGCCGAAACGTCCGAGGCCCAGCACAAGGTACTGTCGGTTTTTTTCCTTCATGGCTTCTTCCTCCGTTATCCGATCATGATCTTTTCTTCGGGGAAATGGATGCGGTTTTTCGGGTTGTTCTCCATCCGGCTGGCCAGCGCGAACGCCATGGTCAGCGGGCCGACGCGCCCGAAGTACATGATCGGCACCAGCAGCATCTGCGAAAGAGGGTTCAGGGTCTGGGTGCCGGTCGCGCTCAGCCCGACCGTCGCAAAGGCGGACGTCGCCTCAAACACCAGGTCGAGCATGTCCCTGTTGGCCCTGCGCTCCGAGATGGAAAGCAGCGACGTGCAGATGAGCACGATGCCCAGGCTGATGACCACGATGGTCAGCGCCCGCTTGACGGTGTTGGGGGGCAGGCGCTTGCCGAACACGCCGACCGTATCCCGGCCGCGCGTAACGCTGAGCACCAGCAAAAGCACCACGCCCAGCGTCGTGGTTTTCACGCCGCCGCCCGTGGAAGCCGGCGACGCGCCGATAAACATCAGGATCACGCCGATGAGCTTGGAACTGTCCGTGAGCATCGTCTGGTTCAGGGTGGCGAAACCCGCCGTGCGAAACGTCGTGGATTGGAAAAACGCGTTGATGATCCGCTCCCCCGCGCCCAACGACGGATCGCCCAGCGTCGCGGGGTTGTCCCATTCCAGCGTCAGGATCGCGACCATGCCCAGCAACAGCAGCGAGGCGGTGATCACCAGCACCAGCTTGGTGTGCAGCGAAAACTTGTGGAAAAGGAATCCGAAATGCAAAAACTCGTTGATCACCGAAAAGCCCAACCCGCCGCAGATGATCAGCGCCGCGATGGTCAGCATCACCACCGGGTCGTGCTGAAACTGCGCCAGGCTCTGGAACCCGCCGAACAGGTCGAACCCGGCGTTGCAAAACGCGCTTACGGCGTGGAAAACGCTGTACCACAGCCCGTCGCGCCAGCCGAACCGCGGCACGAACCGCAGGCTCAGCAGCAGCGCGCCGCCCAGCTCGATGAGCAGCGCCAGCATCGAAAACCACTTGGACAGGCGTACCAGCCCGCCCAGGCTGGTCATGTTCATCGACTCGCGGATGAGCACCCGGTTGCGCAGCGAAATGCGCCTGCCCAGCGCGATCATCACCAGCGTGGCAAAAATCATGAAGCCAAGCCCGCCGATCTGGATGAGCACCATAATGACCAGCTTGCCAAACAGCGTGTACGTATCCCCGGTATCCAGCACCACCAGCCCCGTGACGCACACGGCCGACGTAGCGGTAAACATCGCGTCGTGCACGCCCACGCTGCGCCCGTTGATGGAAGCGATGGGGAGCGCCAGCAAAATCGTGCCGATCAGGATCACGCACAGGAAGCCCAGCGCCATTACGCGTTCCGGCCGGATCGTACGCTGGAAAAACGAGCCGCGTTTCTCCGAATGTGAAGGAAACAAGCGCATCCTCCTCATGAGGTAATTCATGGCGTATTATAAACCTTTCCCAATGGTTTGTACAGTGTCCAAAACGCCCGCCCGCCGTCGCTTTACAGCCGGCCCGCGACGTGCTATGCTGTGCGTACTCTTACAAGGAGGCGCTGCCACATGTCCGTCAAAGAACGTTTTCTGCGCTATGTCGCCGTCGATTCCGGTTCCAGCGATACCAGCGGCACCCACCCCTCCACCCAAAAGCAGTGGGATATGGCCCGGCTTCTGGAGCGGGAGCTGCTCCAGATGGGCGCGCAGGATGTGCGCGTATCCCCGGCCTGCTACGTGTACGCAACCATCCCCGCCAACGTGGAGCACCAGCCCGCCATCGGGCTGATCGCCCACATGGATACCTCCTCCTCGGTCGCCACCGGGCCGGTGAACGCGCGCTGCGTGCAGTACGCCGGCGGGGATCTGGAAGTGGGCCACGGCGCCGTGATGCGCTTTGCCCAGTACGAAAGCCTCGCCCGCCACATCGGGCACGAGCTGATCGTCACCGACGGCGCCACCCTGCTGGGTGGCGACGACAAGGCCGGCGTGGCGGAAATCATGGCGGCCTGCGACATCCTGCTTAACGATCCCTCCATCCGGCACGGCAAAGTCTGCGTCGGCTTCACCCCGGACGAGGAAATCGGCGAAGGCGCGGACCTTTTCGACATCGCGGGCTTCGGCGCGGATTTCGCCTACACCGTGGACGGCGGTCGCGCCGGCGAGCTGGAGTGCGAAAACTTCAACGCCTGCACCGCCATGGTCACGGTGCGTGGCTTCAACATCCACCCCGGCTCGGCCAAGAACAAGATGAAGAACGCCAACCGTATGGCCGTGGAGTTCGCCGGCATGATGCCCGATAGCGAAACCCCGGAGCATACCGAGCAGCGCGAGGGCTTCTACCACCTGAGCTCCATCCTGGGCGACGAGGTGGAGGCCAAGCTGCGCTACATCATCCGCGACCACGACCGCGCCAAGTTCGAGCTGCGCAAGGAGCGCATCCAGGCGGTCGCCCGGTACCTCAACGGCAAGTACGGCGAGGGTTCCTTTGAAGTCAGCCTCAAGGATACCTACTACAACATGAAGGAGATCATCGACCGGCACCCGGAGATCGTCCGCCGGGCGATGGACGCCATCCGCGCTGCAGGGGACGAGCCGGTGCTGGTGCCCATCCGCGGCGGCACCGACGGCGCGCGCCTGTCCTACGCGGGGCTGCCCTGCCCCAACCTGCCCACCGGGGGCTACAACATGCACGGCGTGCTGGAGTATGTGAGCGTTCCGGAGATGGAGCGCGTAACGCGGATGCTGGTGGAACTGGTCCGCGCGTAAGGGGGGACGCCCATGGACCCGCTGATGGCCGCGGCCGTGCTGCTGGGGTATTTTGTCAAAGGCATCTGCGGGTTTGCCAACACGCTGGTGTTCACCACCGTTATGAGCTTCCGCATGGATAACGTGAACCTGTCCCCCATCGACCTGCTGGTGGGCTTCCCCGCCAACCTCCTGATGGTGTGGAAGGAGCGTCGGCATACGCGCCTGCGGGTATGGGGCCCGCTGGCCGCCATGGTGGTGCTGGGCGCCGTGCCGGGCGCGCTGCTGCTGAAAAGCGGCGGCGCGGGCATGGTCAAGCTCGGCTTCGGGTTGATGGTGGTGGTGCTGGGGGCGGAAATGCTCCTGCGTGAGCGCCGCCCCGCCACGGTCGGCGCGCCGCGCTGGGCGCTGTGGCTCATCGGCCTGCTTTCCGGGCTGTTGTGCGGGCTGTACGGGGTGGGCGCGCTGCTGGCGGCCTACATCGGCCGCACCAGTGAGAACGCCTCGCAGTTCCGCGGCGACCTGTGCGTGGTGTTCACGGTGGACGGCGCCTTCCGCATCGCGCTGTACAGCCTGATGGGCATCCTGACCGTACCGGCGGCGCTGACCGCCCTGCAGCTCCTGCCCTTCATGCTGGCCGGCATGGGGCTTGGCGTCGCCGTTTCCCGCAGGGCCTCGGAAAAATGGGTGCGGCGCGTGGTAATCGTCGCGCTGATCTTCTCCGGCGTCGCGCTGATCCTGGGCAACCTGTAGGCAGCGCCGTACGCCCGCGCGCGCAAGCGTCCGGGTATTGTTGTGTGCGGTTGCGGAGGCTGAACGCAGCGCCGTATGCCCGCGCGCGCAAGCGTCCGGCGGAAGGGGGCTTGGCAGGGCGCGCTCGGCGACCCGACGGCAAAGGGCGGGCGCGCAGGCTTTGGGCAGCGTTCGCCCGCGACTCGCCTTCGGCCGCGCCAAGGCTCCCGCCGGCTGCACGCCCCCCTTCCCCGCGGGCGATCTCCACGGGGCGCTCCTCCCCGGGTGGAACATTCCGGGACGCTTCTCCCCGGGGCGGTCGGCTCCGGGCGGTCAACCCCGGGGCGCTCTACTCCGCGGGGATACCCGTACACCGGATTGCGCCCGGCTGTTGCCGGCCTTCTTCTCTGGTTTATGCGGCCTGCGCCTTACCGGCGGGGCCTTTTTTTGGCCGGTCCGGTTCCCCCTTCTGCCTTGTCCTTTTCCCCGTCTCCGGTCCGTCGCCGCCCCGCATCCTTCGGGCCTGTTTTCCACATGTTTGTCCTTTGCGCGCAATGGTCAGAATTTCATGGAAGGTTTACGGGGCGTTCAAAGTTTATCCATTTTTCGGGACATGTTTGTTCATACTTCGACGCTATCATAAAGCGAAAATGTTCCGACGGGAGGAATCAAATTGATTGAGGTTCGGAATCTCACCAAGACGTACGGCAGCCACGTTGCCGTGGATCACGTGAGCTTCACCATCGATTCCGGAAAGATCTACGGCTTTCTGGGACCCAACGGTGCGGGCAAATCCACGACGATGAACATCATCACCGGTTGCCTGGCCGCCACGGAAGGCACCGTGACGGTGGACGGACACGACATCTTCGAGGAACCCATCCTGGCGAAAAAGTGCATCGGCTATCTGCCGGAAATGCCGCCCCTCTATCTGGACATGACCGTGACCGATTACCTGCGCTTCGTGGCCGAGGCCAAGGGCGTCCCGACCAAGGAGATTCCCGCCGAGGTGGCGCGCGTGATGGAAAAGACCGGCGTCACCGACATGCGCCTGCGCCTCATCAAGCAGCTTTCCAAAGGCTACCGCCAGCGCGTGGGCCTCGCGCAGGCAATCCTGGGCGATCCCAAGGTGATCATCCTGGACGAGCCGACCGTGGGGCTGGACCCCCAGCAGCTCATCGAGATCCGCGAGCTGATCCGTACCCTGGGCCGCGACCGCACCGTCATGCTCTCCAGCCACATCATGCAGGAGATCAGCGCCGTGTGCGACATGCTCATCATTATCTCCGGCGGGAAGCTGGTGGCGGAAGATACGCCGGAGAACCTCGAGGCGCGCGCGGAGAACGGCCAGACCCTCCGCCTGACCGTACGCGCGGACGAAGCGGAGGCGCGGGAGATCGTAGCCTCGCTGGGCGAAACCGTGGAGGTTCGCTCCGCCAATGCCGGCGCGCAAGGCGAAACGGAGCTTGAAATCGGCGTGACCACAGAGGACGACGTGCGCGAGCGGCTGTTCTACGCCTTTGCGGACCGGCGTTGCGCCATCCTTTCCATGGCGCGCGAGAAGCAAAGCCTGGAGGATGTGTTCTTGGCCCTCACCGGCGCGCAAGCGCCCGCGCAGCCCGTCGTGAAAGGAGGTGCCCCGCAATGACCGCCATTTTCAAACGCGAGCTCAAAAGCTATTTCACGGGCATGATGGGCTACGTGTTCATCGCGTTCGTGCTCCTGTTTATCGGCATCTATACCACGGCCATCAACCTCAAGTACGCCTATCCCGGCTTTGAATACGTCATCAGCAGCAGCTCGTTCATGTTCCTGATCGCCGTGCCCGTGCTCACCATGCGCGTGTTCGCCGAGGAGCGCAAGCAGAGCACCGATCAGTTGCTCTACTCCCTTCCCATCAGCGTGGTGGATATGGTGTTTGGCAAGTACCTGGCCATGGTGGCGCTGATGGCCCTGCCGCTGGCAGTCACGGCCCTGTACCCGCTTTTGGTGGGGAGCTTCGGCACCATCAGCTACGCGACCGCCTACGGGAGCCTCCTGGCCTTCTTCCTGATGGGCTGCGCGTTGGTCGCCATCGGCATGTTCATGTCCAGCATCACCGAAAACCAGATCATCGCCGCGGTGATGTGCCTGGGAACCCTGATCCTGTGCTACCTGATGACCGCGCTGTCCAACCTCATCACCTCCACGGCGCTGGCGTCCACCCTGTCGCTGATGGTCGTGGCGCTGCTGTTAAGCCTCATCGTGCGCCTGATGACCAAAAGCTGGACCGCGGCCGGGCTCACGGCGGTAGTCACGTTCGTTCCGCTGGCGCTATTCTACCTCATCGCCCCCACGACCATCGCGGGCGCGTTTACCGGCGCGCTGGGGGCGCTGGCGATCTTTGACCGCATGGACAGTTTCACCGGCGGCGTGTTCGATATCACGGGGCTGGTGTACTTCTTGTCGGTCGCGGCGCTGTTCTGCTTCTTCACGGTGCAGGCCGTGGAGAAACGGCGCTGGAGCTAGAGGAGGAATGAAGAGATGAAACGGGAACACAATGCCTCCCTGTTTTCGACCCGACGGTTCAAAAGCGGCGGTTACGCCGTGCTGGTGTCGGTGATCGTCGTGCTGGTCGTGGTCGCGGTCAACGTATTCGTAGGCCAGCTGCCTTCCACCGTAACCAAGATCGACACCACCGCGCAAAAGCTGTTCACCTTTTCCGAGCAGACCGAGCAGCTGCTTACGGGGCTTACCCAGAACGTCACCCTGACGCTGGTGGCCGAGAAAGGCAGCGAGGATGAAACCACGCAGGAGCTCCTGAGCCGCTACAAGGCCCTCAGCGACAAGATCACGGTCAACACCGTGGACCCCGTGGTGCAGCCCAAGTTTACCGCCAATTACACCACCGAGGACGTTGCCGCCAACAGCGTGATCGTAAACAGCGACAAGCGCAGCAAGGTGGTCGCCTACGACGATATCTACCAGTATGATTACTCCAACTACAATTACACCGGCAGCTACGAGGTGAATTTCGCGGGGGAGGGCGCGCTGACCAGCGCGATCGACTATGTGGTCAGCGACAACCTGCCCGTGATCTACCAGCTGCTGGGGCACGGCGAAACCGCGCTGGCCGGAGATCTGAAGTCCGCGGTGGACAAGGATAACCTCACCGTATCGGATTTGAGCCTGCTGGCGCTGGAAGCCGTGCCGGAGGACTGCTCCTGCCTGCTGATCCAGGCGCCGACCTCCGACCTGAGCGCCGAGGAGACCGACAAGGTGCTCGCCTACCTCAACAAGGGCGGACGGCTTCTGCTGATCACCGACTACGCCTCGGCCGCCCGGCCCAACCTGCAAAAGCTGGTTAACAGCTACGGTGTGGACTATGCCAGCGGCATCGTGGTCGAGGGGGATATGAACCGCTGCCTGCGGGGTTACCCGCATTACCTGCTGCCCACCGTGGACACGCACGAGATCACCCAGCCCATTCAGGACGGCAACCTCTACGTGCTCATGCCCACCGCGCAGGGCATCGTCAAACTGGACAGCTACCGTTCCAGCCTGACCATCGCAAGCCTGCTGACCACCTCCGCCCAGGCTTACAACAAGCTCAACCCCGACAGCGCCACCACCCTGGATCGAGCGGACGGCGACACTGACGGCCCGTTTGACGTGGGCGTGGCGATCAGCGAAACCGTCTCCGAGGGTGAAACCCGCATCGTGTGGTTCTCCACCTCCCTGTTCCTGGATGATCAGATCAACCAGATGGTCAGCGGAGCCAATCAGGACCTGTTCCTGAACAGCCTGAACTGGATGTGCGAGCGGGAGAACAACATCTCCATCCGCGCCAAGAGCCTGAGCCAGGCTTACCTGACCGTACCCAGCGGACAGGCCAGCTTCTGGAGCGGCCTGCTGGCGGTCGTGCTGCCGCTGGCCGTGATCGCCGTGGGCATCGTTGTGGTGGTCAAGAGGAGGAAGCGCTGATGAAAAAAGGCAAACGGCTGCTGATCCTGCTTCTGGCGGTCGCGGTGTTCGGTGCCGGCGCCTACGTGCTCAACCTGAACACCCGCAAGCAGGAAGCCGCCAAAGAAGCCGCGGAGGAAAGCGCCAAAACGCTGCTGTTTGAAGCCTCCGCGGAGGATACGGCCAAGCTCGCCTTCACCCACGGTACGGAAACCGTCGCCCTTGCCAAGCAGAACGGGGCATGGGTGTATGAGCCCCGCACAACCTTCGCGCTGGATTCGGCCAAGGTGGATACGATGCTTGGCGACCTCCAGGCGGTGGAATCCGTGCGCACGGTGACCGATACCGCCGAGGGCGCGGCCTCCTACGGCCTGGCCGAACCCGCCCTCGTCATCACCGTCACCGGCAACGACGGAACCTCCCAAACCCTGTCCGTGGGGGATAAAAACGCCTCCAACGGCGACTACTACGCCAGCGTGTCCGGCAAAACCGGCATCTACACCATCTCCGCGGACGTATACAACGCCTTTGACGTCACGCTGATGTCCCTGCTTACCGAGGAGGACTACCCCACGCTGGATACCGGCGCCGTCCAGGAACTGGAGTGGAGCGCAAACGGCGAAACCCGGACGCTGGAATACCATCCGGACGGCGACGCCGGCGCCTACTCCTCCGCCTTTACCTGGTTTGAGCAAAACGCCGACGGAACGCTTGCGCCGGTCAACGCCGACGCGGTCGCGGCCCTGCTGGACTCGGCCGCCGGCATCGCCTATGCCGGCACCGCCGCCGATACGAAGGACGATCTGGCCGCCTATGGGCTGGACCAGCCCGCGCTGTCGCTGACGCTGCGCTATACCCAGGACGTGCCGGTTTCCCAGGCCGAAGCCGCCGTCGCCGAAGAAGCGGCGACCCCGACGGCGACCCCGACGGCAACACCAACAGCGACAGTAACACCCACGGCGACCCCGACTGCAACCCCGACACAACCCGGGCAGGAACCCGGATACATCACGGTCTTCTCCTATCCGCTCGGGGG
>JAAYUF010000124.1 GCA_012517815.1 Clostridiales bacterium | reverse complement strand
GCGCCCGTGACGCCCGCCGGAGCCTACCCCGCGCCGCAATCGACGCCCGCGCGCGCGCCGCAGGCCTTGCCCTACCGGCCGCAAACCGCGCCGGAAGCGCCGCAACCGGCTTACGCGCCGCAAACTGCGCCCGTGACGCCCGCCGGAGCCTACCCCGCGCCGCAATCGACGCCCGCGCGCGCGCCGCAGGCCATGCCCTACCGGCCGCAAACCGCGAAGGCCGAATCTCCCACGCGGATGCCCACCCGGTCCGGCGGCGCCGCGGACGAGACGACCCTGCACCGCCGTGTTTGGTCGCAGACGGTGCCTCAGCCTTCTCCGCTTGCCCAATCCGTTCCGTTGCCGCCGGCTAGCCCGGCGGCGGACGACCCGCCCTTCGTGCCGCAAACCCTGCCGATGCCCACGGTGATTCGCCGGGAACGGCGTGCCACGCCCCCCGAGACGCCGCCGGACGGCGCTGCCGCAGGGTACGACCCCGCGCCTTCGGAGCCCGCGCGCAGGCGGCGCGCGGCCGCCTACCCCGGGCGTGACGATGATCGCGGGCTCGGCCTGAACGATCTCCTGCCGGATGCGAAGGGTGCGGCCAAGCGGGGGCAGCCGGCCGCCTCGCGGGGCACGCCCGCGGCCGCGCCTCAGGGATTAACGGACGCCGAAACGCTTTTCCCCACCGGGACAGCCGCCGCGCAGGCCGCTTTCTCCTCCGTGCAGGGAACGGCGAACGCCGGCCAGAATGATCCCGCGACAACCGCGTTTCCACAGGCCGCGCCAGCGTCGACACCGCCTGCTTCCTCCGCGCCCCAGCGGCCAGGCGGCGCGTCTGCGCCGCCGGACAGGCCCGCCGGGGCGCAGGCCCAGCCGGCATCGCCGGGGGCGACGGTTGCCACCGCGCAAACGGTGGGGAACCGGACGCCCGACAGCACGTTGCAAACTGAAACCCAGACCGGCGGCATGGCTTTCCCGACGCCGGCGGGGGCCGGCAGAGGCAGACCCTCGTCCTGGGATGCCGCAGACGACGACAGCGGCCGGTACGCGCCTTTGCCCAACACGCCCAACGCCGAACCGGTGCCCGTGCCGACTTTCGGCCCGCAGGCTGCGCCGCCGCCCCACCGACACCGCAAACGCCGGGCGTGGCTTTCCGTGCTGGTCACGGTGCTGCTGCTGGCGGCCGTAGGCTTCGCGCTCTACCAGTCCGGCCTGTGGGCGCGGCTGGCGGGCTACCTGGGCGTCTCCGGCGTTGCCGTGGACAGCGGCGTGCCTTCCATCTTCACGCAGGAACCGTCGGGCAGCGCGACCGGCGCCGATGCCATTGTGCCCGCCGCGGAGGCCGTCGCCCCGGAACTCCGCACCCTCACGGTCAGCCCGGCCGAAGCTGTCGCGCCCGCGACGCTTGCCTTTACCGTCGAAACCAACGCCGCCACGTCCTCGATCATGCTGCTGGACGAAACCGGCGCCGTGATGCGCACCACGGCGATCTGCACGCCGCAGGGGGACGGGCTTTTGTGGCAGGTGTCCGCGGACGTGCAAAGCCCCTATACCGGCCGCGTGCGGGTTTTCCTGCGCGATACGGCGGGCACGTGGAGCGAGGGCGCCCCGGACTGCGCGATTACCGTGCGCTGACGCGCGGCGCCCAAAAACCAGATGCGCGGCCGCAAACGCACCGCGCCGGGTGACGCCTCCCAGAGATGCGCCCCATGGACCGCACACGACGGGGCCGCAAACGCCCGCGCCGGGCGATGCCTCCCAGGGATGCGCCCCATGGACCGCACCCGACGGGGCCGCAAACGCCCGCGCCGGGCGATGCCTCCCAGCGGGGCGCCCCATGGACCGCACCCGACGGGGCCGCAAACGCCCGCGCCGGGCGATGCCTCCCAGCGGGGCGGCCGTGTCTGAAAGCACAGCCAGGCCTGTACGCACCCCCGACGGAATCGGCCGCTCCGGCCGGGCGGCGAACGCCTGTCGCGGCGAGGGGCCTCTCATCCGATTCTAATGCGACTTTCAGGCGCTCCTTAGCGGCTTTCAAGCGTTTATTCTTTGCACCCTCGCCGGATTATGCTATAATGACCCTGTTGCGAGCCACCGGGAAAAAACCCGCTCGCGCTGATGAAAGGGATAGGGGACAGCATGAGCAACCAGAGTAAGAAGCCCAAGAAAACCAAAGGGGTCGGCGCCGGCATCATCGCCTTCGGCGCGACGTTCGCGCTGTACGCCGTCCTGTTTCACGCATACACCCCCGGCCGCATCCTGCTGGGGCTGATCCTCTCCGGGCTAATCGGCACGATCGTCCGCATCATGGGCTCGGGGCTGGACCTGACCACGCACAACAAGCAGGACGCGCAGACCGACAGCCTGCAAAAGGTCGCCCGGGATACCGGCAACCCGGAGGTGGACGCGATCCTGAGCAAGGGCCGCGACATGATCGTGCAGATTCGCGAGGAGAACAAGAAGATCTCCGACGCGGGCCTGACCGACAAGCTGACAAAGCTGGAAAACCTCTGCGGCGAAATCTTCCGCGCGGTGTACGACAAGCCCGCCAAGGCTTCGCAGATTCGCAAGTTCATGGATTACTACCTGCCCACGACGCTCAAGATGGTGCGCGCTTACCGGACGCTGGGCGAGCGCAACGTGTACGGCTCGGAAGCCGTCTCCGCCCGCCGCCGCATCGACGACGCGCTGGGCATCGTCCTGAGCGGCTGCCAGAAGCTGCTGGATAACCTCTACCGCGACGATGTGCTGGATATCACCACCGATATCGACGTGCTGGAGCAGATGCTCAAGCGCGACGGCCTGACCGAAAGCGACCTGCAGCGCGCGGCCGAGCAGGCGCGG
>JAAYUF010000123.1 GCA_012517815.1 Clostridiales bacterium | reverse complement strand
CTTTCCTGTACTTCAAGAGCGACCCTCCGCACCCCGCCGTGTAAGAAGGCGACACCGAAGGTTTCCAAAGGGCGAGCGGAAAGCCCTTTGGTGCGCCCGCAGGCGCATCCCCCCTGCCCGCGCCACCAAGGCGCAAGAATCAGAAAGCCAGCCCGCAAGGCCCCCGAAGGTTTCCAAAGGGCGAGCGGAAAGCCCTTTGGTGCGCCCAAAGGCGCATCCCCCCTGCCCAGCGCCGCCAAGGCGCAACAATCAGAAAGCCAGCCTGCAAGGCCCCCGAAGGTTCCCAAAGGGCGAGCGGAAAGCCCTTTGGTGCGCCCGCAGGTGCATCCCCCCTGCCCGCGCCGTCAAGGCGCAACAATCAGAAAGCCAGCCTGCAAGGCATCCGAAGGTTCCCAAAGGGCGAGCGGAAAGCCCTTTGGTGCGCCCGCAGGCGCATCCCCCCCTGCCCAGCGCCGCCAAGGCGCATAAAAAATGAAGCCCCTCCTGCAAGAGGCTCCAAGGGGGTGCAGGGGCCTTTCAGCCCCTGCCCACCACAGGGGGTGGACTCCCCTGCCCTACCGGATGGTATCTACCTGCATGAAGGGGCGCAGCGCTTCGGGCACGGTGACGGAGCCGTCTGCGTTCTGGTAATTTTCCAGAATGGCGGCCACGGTGCGGCCCACAGCAACGCCGCTGCCGTTGAGGGTATGGCAGAACTGGGGCTTGTCCTTGGGGGTTTCGCGGTAGCGGATACCGGCGCGCCGGGCCTGGAAATCCTCGCAGTTGGAGCAGCTGGAGATTTCCACATAACGGTTGTAGCTGGGCATCCACACTTCCAGATCATAGGTCTTGGCGGCGCTGAAGCCCATATCCCCGGTGGAAAGGCACACCACGCGGTAGGGTAGGCCCAGAAGCCTGAGCACCTGTTCGGCCTCGGCGGTCATGGACTCCAATTCGTCATAGCTTTGTTCAGGCTTGGCGATCTTGACCATCTCCACCTTGTTGAACTGGTGCTGGCGGATGAGGCCGCGCGTATCGCGCCCGGCGCTGCCGGCCTCGGAGCGGAAGCACGCCGAAAACGCGCAGTGGCGGATGGGCAGGCGTTCGCCGTCCAGAATCATGTCGCGGTAGAGGTTGGTCACGGGCACCTCCGCCGTGGGGATCAGGAAGGTGTTGGGGTCCACCTTGTAGGCGTCCTCCTCGAACTTGGGCAGTTGACCGGTGCCCGTCATGGTCGCGCGGGTGACCATGTAGGGGGGCAGCACTTCCTCGTAGCCGGCCGCGATGTGGGTGTCCAGAAAGAAGCTGATGATGGCGCGTTCCAGCCGCGCGCCCAGCCCTCGGTAGACCGTGAACCGCGCGCCGCTGATCTTGGCCGCGCCGTCAAAATCCAGAATGCCGGCCGCCGTGCCGATGTCCCAGTGCGGCTTGGGTTCAAAGTCGAACACGCGCGGCACGCCCCAGCGGCGCTGCTCCACGTTGGCGCTGTCGTCCGCGCCCACGGGCACGGACGCGTGCGGGTAGTTGGGCGTGCTCATGAGAAAATCGTTGGTGGCGGCGTCCAGGCTCGCGATATCGGCATCGATGGCGGTGATCTCGTCGCCCAGCCGGCGCATGGCGTCCATGATGGCGGCGGTCTCCGCCTCGGAGGCGCCCTGCTGTTTGGCCAGGCCGATCTGCTTGCTGGTCTGGTTGCGCAGGGCTTTCTTCTCCTCCACTTCGGCCATCAGCTTCCTGCGCTGCTCGTCCCTTTGCAGGAACTCGTCCACGATGGTCGCGTCCTTGTTGCGGTTGGTCAGCATCTCCCTGAGTTCCTCGGGGTTTTGGCGAATCCTTCGTACGTCCAGCATGTGGTTGCCCTCCCTGTTTTCGATGGTTGCGGAGAATCAAAAACGCCCCTGCCGACGGCTTGCGCCATCACAGGGACGGAGGGATGCGTTGCTCCGCGGTGCCACCCGGCTTAGGCGCAGGTTTGCGCCTCACTTGTACCGCGCTGTATCGGGCGCGCCCGGCCGGCTCGTCGCCGTCTGCTCTCGCGGTGGAAGGGGGGATGCGCGCCTTTGCGGGCTTGCACCATGCGCCCGCTCTCTGCAAAAGGCGTCGCGGCCCCGCCGCGGTCATCGCTGTGCCCGTATTATACGCGCGCGGGCGGGTTTTGGCAAGGCCCGTGCCGAAGTTTCCCGCCCCGCGCGCCGCGAGAAGACGTAAGCGCCACGCACTGCAAGCTCCCCTATGTGAGTTTGCCGCCCCGCGCGCCGCGAGCAGACCTTCCCCCGCCTACTCCACCCTTGCGTACACGATGTTGCGCACCCTGCGCATCAGCGGGGAGAGGGGCGAATTTGTGCAGTGCTGGAGCATCAGCAGGATCAGCTTGGCGCTCGGGCACACGGTCATGTAGGCGCCCGCGTAGCCTTCCCAGCCGAACTCGCCCTTTTCGCCCAGGGTGTGGCTGCGGGCGGGGTCCAGCATCGTGCGCATGAGGCCGCCGTAGCCGTAGCCGTTCATCGTGTCCCAGGGGACGGTCGCCGCCTGCGCGAGTGTCAGGTGGTTGTGGGTCAGCCATTCCACGCCGCGGCGGGAAAGCACGCGCTCCCCGTCCAGCTCGCCGCCCGCCAGCAGCATGCGCGCAAAGGCCAGCAGATCGTCGATGGTGGAAACCAGCCCGCCCCCACCGGACACGAAGGCGCGCCGGGCGTAACGGTCATTGAGGCTCCCCGGCGCGGGCAATACCGGCGACAGGATGCCGTCGCGGTGTTCGTACAGCGTCGCCAGCCGCCCGACCTTCTCCGGCGGAACAACAAAGCCGGTATCCCGCATGCCCAGCGGCTCAAACAAAACCTCGGCCATATACTCGTCCAGCGGCTGGCCGGACACCGCCTGGATCACCGCGCCCAGCACATCCGCGGATACGCCGTACAGCCAGCGGCTCCCCGGCTGAAAGGCCAGCGGCGCGCGCCCCATGCGGTTGGCCACGCCGACCGTATCCGGCAGGTTGCCGGCGAGGCTGTCGGCCTCCAGCTCCGCATACAGCTTGGCCATCGCGCGTTGGGCGGGCGTATCGCTGCCCGGGTAGCAAAGCCCGGAGGTCATGGTCAGCAGATCGTACACGCGCATCGGGTTGTTCACCGGCAGGGTCTTGCCGTCCGCGTCGATCACGTGCTGGTCGCGGAAACCCTCCAGAAAATCGCTCACGGGCGCGTACAGGTCCAGTTCCCCGCGCTCTACCAGGGTCATCGCCGCCACCGCGGTCATGGGCTTGGTCAGCGAATGGATGCGCAAGAGGTTCTCCCGCTCCGCGGGCTCCTTGCGGCCCATATCGCCGTAGCCGCTGGCGTGGAAACACTTTTCCTCGCCGTTGAGCCACACAAGGGTCAGGACGCAGGGCGTTTCACCCCGTGCGACCGCCTCGTCCATAACGCGCGCTATGTCTTTTTTCATGCGTTTCATCGGGTTTCGCCTCCCATCGGGTGCTCTGTGGCAGCATCATAGCACGGTGCACGGCGGTTGTCAACGCGTTTCCGGCACCCGCCGAAGCCGTGTGCCGGCGCGGTCGGGGCGCGCGATCGTGCCGGGCGTACTCCCGGTTCGCGCCCCGGAAACTCCCCCGATGCGCCTCCCGATCCGCGCCCCGGAAGCGTAAGCGGACACGCCCCCGCCCCCGCGGACCGCCTTTTTCTCCCGGCGGACCTGCGCGTGGGAAGGAAGCGCCGCTTCCAAGGTCGAATGATAAACAGATTAGAATAAGGGAGGTTCCCATGCAGCAGGAATCGATTGATCACCAGCCCCAGTCCGTCGCGGAAGGGGAGGATATCTTCCGCCGTGGCAGCGTGAGCCTGCTTTCGCAGGACGCCAGGGCGCTGACGCTGTGCGTGGGCACCAATCCCGAGCAGGTGGTCACGCTGCGCGCGGACGGTTCAACCGCCTGCACCTGCGGGGGCAGCGGCGACCAGGGTTGCGCGCACATCGTCGCCGCCACGCTCAAAGTCGCGGAGGACGGCTCCCTTCGGTTGCTCCGGCAGGAGCGCGAAGCCGCCCTCGGGCACGAAATGCTGCTGGCGCTCAGCCGCGCGATGCCCGGCGGGGAAAGCGTGCGCGTTTCGGCCATCCTCAGGCTGTTTGAGGACGGGCGCACGGGCATCGGCCTGCAAATCGGGCAGGAAAGGCTCTACGCCGTGCGCAGCATCCCGGAGCTGCTCACCTGCTACAGCCGGGGGCTGCCGCTGGAACTGTCCGCGCGGTTCACCTACCGGCCCTCCCTGATGCGCTTTTCCAAGGACGACGAAGCCCTGCTGGCGATGCTCTCCAGCCACCTCCCGCAGCGCGCGGAGGAAGAACAGGAGCCGCGCGAACACGTGCCTGAGGAGGACGGCGCTGCGCGCCCCGTGAGCGAGGGCCGCTTTACGCTGCTGTCCGGCGCGTTCCTGCAAAGCGTGCTGCGCTTTTTCGAAACGCGGCCTTTTCTGCTGATGGCCGACGGCGTGCGGCAGGCGCAGGCCTGCGTGCGCACGGTGGAACTGCCGCTGTGCTTTTCCGTGAGTTTGGAAGCCGGCGCGATTTTCGTATCCGCGACCGGCGCGGAGGATATGCGCCTGATCACCCCGGACGCGCGCTACGTGCTCAGCGACGGGCGCATCGTGCGCCTGCACGGCGCGCAGGCGCGCGTATGCCGCCTGCTGGCCGGGATGGGCCGCACCTTCCGCTACGCGGCGGAGGAAACCGAGGATACGCTTTCCACCCTGTTGCCGGCGCTGTCCACGGTCGGCGCCGTGGTGCCGCAGGCAAGCCTTAGCTGCCGGCTGATCAGCGAGCCGCTCAAGGCCCGGGTGATGATCGATCTGGCCCAAGGCAACGTGGAAGCGCGCGTGGAGCTGCACTACGGCCGTCAGGTGCTGCGGCCTTTTGAGGCGGAGCCCGCGCCCGCCAACGAG
>JAAYUF010000001.1 GCA_012517815.1 Clostridiales bacterium | reverse complement strand
GGCCCGGCCGGTTGACCGCCGTGGGGCTCCCGGCCGGCTGTCGGCCGCGGCGGGGATCGCACGGCCGATCCGCCCGGCTGATCGGCTCTGCTGGCCTGCCTTTCGCCCGTGCGGGGAGCCGCCGCGGCGGCTGCGCCCAAACGGCGGCCGCGCAGGCGCGGACCGGCTGCCGCGGCGGATGCCGCTCCTGCGCGGGGAGGTCTTCGCCTCCAAGGCGGCGCAGGGCGTCAAGCCGTTCGCCCGCCTACAGCTGCGTTTCGAGGATCTCCGCGATGCGCTCGCTGGCGTGGCCGTCGCCGTAGGGGTTGGTCGCACCTTCCATCTCGTGGTATTTATCGGGGTTTTGGAGCAGTTCCATAACGGCTTCGTAAATCGGCTGTTCGCCGGTGCCTACCAGCCGCAGCGTGCCCGCCTCCAGCCCTTCCGGGCGCTCGGTGGTATCGCGCATGACCAGCACGGGCTTGCCCAGCGAGGGCGCTTCCTCCTGGATGCCGCCGCTGTCCGTCATGATCAGGTAGGCGCGCGCCATGACGTTGTGGAAATCCAGCACGTCCATCGGCTCGATCATGTGGATGCGGTCCTGCCCCGTGAAACACCGCCGGGCGGTTTCGCGCACGCTGGGGTTCATGTGCATCGGGTAGATCAGCTTCACGTCGGGCGTCTCGTCCACCACGCGGCGGATGGCGGTGAACATGTGCCGCATGGGCAAGCCGAGGTTCTCGCGCCGGTGCGCCGTCAGCAGGATCAGCCGCCCGCCCTTCGCCCACTCGATTTCCGGGTGGCTGTAATCCGCCCGTACGGTGGTGGCCAGCGCGTCGATCACGGTGTTGCCCGTCACAAAGATGGATTTTTCAGGTTTCCCTTCCCGGATGAGGTTCTGGCGGCTCCTGTCGGTGGGCGCGAAATAGAATTTGGCGATCAGGTCCACCGCCTGCCGGTTGAACTCCTCAGGGAATGGCGAATGGAGGTTGTAGGTACGCAGCCCCGCCTCCACATGGCCCACGGGGATGCGCAGGTAAAAGCAGGCCAGAGAGGTCACAAACGCCGTGGACGTATCGCCGTGCACCAGCACCACGTCCGGCTGTTCGGTTTCCAGGATGGCGCGGATGTTCAGGAGAATGTTGACCGTCACATCAAAAAGCGTCTGCTTCTGCTGCATGATGCACAGATCGTACTGCGGGGTTACCTGAAAACAATCCAGTATCTGATCCAGCATCTGCCGGTGCTGGCCGGTGACGCATACCACGGTCCTGAAAGCGGGATGATTCTCCAATACGTGCACCAGGGGGCACATCTTGATCGCTTCGGGACGCGTGCCGAAAATGAGCATCACTTTCTTCATGCGGCAAACATACCTGACTCTCTGCATACAGCAATAATCATAGCGTTTCCATGATAGCGTATCGGCGAAGGAAATGCAAGCCTCGGCACCCCGCCCGCGCTGCCCGCGCAGGGGCTCCCGCCGCGGCATTGCAGCCCGGCCGGCGAACGAAGGAGGGTGAAAAAAACCTCCGCAAAACAACAGGCTCCCGGAAACCATTGTTTTGCTTGCTACGGAAGAACGGTTCTGATAGAATGATAACAATCACTTCCTTCCGTTACTGTTGTAAAGCCGGCCAATTCAGATCATCTCCGCAGCCGGGAAAGGAGAAGCCATGAGCGGTCAGCCAACGGTGCTGATGGTAGACGACAAATCTCGTCTGGACGGCTCTTTGCTTTTCAACCCGGACTCTCGGGTCGGGACGGTGGCCGACCGGGCTTCCGGCCTTGCTTTCCTGCGCGCCAACCCCGGCGTGGGCGCGGTGCTGATCAACCTGGAAACGGCCCCTGAGGAAGGGCTTCTCTTGCTTTCCGACCTGCGCGCCTGGGACGCGCCGGATCGGCCGGCCGTAGCCTTCTGCGCGGACGCGGGGGACGAAGCGACCATTGAAAGAGCGTACCAACTCGGGGCGGACGAGGTGCTGCTCCGGCCTTTCAGCCCTTCGATCCTGCGCCGGCAGGCCGCGCGGCTGCTGGAACGGAGCGCTGCGCCCTGCCCGGACGCCGCCGCCGGCGGTAAGCCCGCGTTGGAAACGCCTGCCGACAGCCGCCTGTTGACCGAGCTGGTCGACGCGGTGCCCAGCGGCGTCGCGCTTTATGATGTGACCGGAACACCCCGGCTGTTGTACGGCAACGAAACCCTCCGCCGGATGTGCGGCTACACCGGCGACGAATATGACCGCCTGATGGCGGAGGATTATCACCGGCTGATCGACCCGGCCGATCATGAGACGGTCGACCGGCTGATCGAGGACTACCGCAGGCGCCCGCGCCCGATGGAAAAGGTATTTCGCGCGCGCGCCGGCGACGGCGGGCCTAGGTGGATTTGCCTGTGCGTGACGCCCCACGGGGACGGCTCGCTGTGCAAAGCCGTTTATCTGGACGTGACCAGGCACCGGGAACTGGAAGCCGGCAACGAGCGCATGCGCAGCGCGCTGCGCTACCGCGAGGAGTTTGACACGCTCACGGGCATCGCCAACCGCGAATCCTTCTACCGGAATACGGCCGAGCTCCTGCACGCCCATCCGGATACGCCCTATGTGATCATGCTGATGGATATCGACCGCTTCAAGGTGATCAACGAACGCTTCGGGCGTGACGTCGGCGACCGCATCCTCGTCGCCATCGCACGGGGCCTCAGCCGCATGCTCAACGGCATCGGTACCTGCGCGCGTCTGGAGTCCGACCACTTTGCGGCGTGCTACCCCAGCCGGCTTCTGGATATGGACCGGGTAATCCGCCTGTTTGACAAGGGGCTCAGGCGGCAGAACCTGGATTACCATATCCAGCTTTTTTTCGGAATCTGCAACGTCCTTTCCGCCGACACCCCCGTAGCGCAGATGTGCGACTGGGCGGCCATGGCCCTGCAAACCGTCAAGGCCGGCCGCGTGAAACCCTACGCAGTGTTTGACGACCGCATCCGACAGACGCTGCTGGAGGAAAACTCCATTCTGGACGAGATGCATCAGGCGCTGGACAGCGGGCAGTTTGAGCCCTTCCTGCAGCCGATTTTTTCGGTGGACGGCCTGCAGCCGGTGGGCGCGGAACTGCTGGCGCGCTGGCGGCATCCCGTTAAGGGCCTCATCCCGCCGCAGTCGTTCATCCCCCTGTTTGAGCGCATCGGCTTTGTAACCCAGCTGGATTTCTTCCTTTGGGAACAGGCGTGCGCGATGCTGGCGCGCTGGCAGCGCGAGGGAAGGCTTCTGCCGGTTTCCGTCAACATCAGCCGCGTGGATCTGTACAGCCCGCGCCTGTGCGAGCGTCTGGTGGCGATCACCAACCGGCATGGCGTAAGCCCGGAGCTGATCCGCCTGGAAATCACCGAAAGCGCCTACTCTCAGGATTCCGCCGCGCTGGCCGATATCATCGGCCAGCTGCGCAAGGCGGGTTTTCTGGTGATGATGGACGATTTCGGCAGCGGGTACAGCAGCCTCAACGTGCTGATGGACATGCCCGTGGACATCCTGAAACTGGATATGCGCTTTCTGGCCAAGCTGGATGTGAACCCCCGCGCGGCCAGCATCCTGACCAGCGTGGTGCGCATGGCCAAATGGCTGCACATGCCGATGGTGGCCGAGGGCGTCGAAACCAGGGAACAGCTGGCGTTCCTGCGATCCATCGGGTGCGACCACGCGCAGGGGTACCTCTTTGCCAGACCGGTGAGCGTCGGCGAGTTTGAGGAGCGCTTCCTTACCGCGGAGGGCGTCTGCGCGGACACCGGCGGGCTGCGCCGGCGCGAATCGGTGGATCTGTCCGCCTTTACGGACGTCAACGATCTCTCCGGCGCCATGTTCAACGGCATGGTCGGCGGCATGGGCATTTACGAGCTTTGCGGGGACGCGCTGGAGGTCCGGCGCGTGAACGACGGCTATTACGAGCTGTTTGGCTGCACGCCCAAGCAGGTGTTCGACGGCGACCGGGAGGCGCTGTTCACCGTCCACCCGGACGACCGGGACGCGCTGCTGGCCGCCTGCCGGCAGGCGGCCCAGAGCGGCCGGGTCGAACGCTGCGTGTGCCGCCACATCCGCCGCCGCAACGGCCGCCAGATGTGGCTGGAGGCGCGGCTTCGCCATATGGGCAACGCGGGGGAGAACGGCGTGTTCTGCCTTACCTTCAGCGATGTGACCGAGCAAAAGGAGTTCGAGCAGGCCAGCGCGCTCAGGGATTACGCGACCGTCCTTCGCAGCGTGTACGCCAGCGTGTATGAAATCAACATCGACCGGCAAACCTACCGCGCGGTGTCCATCGCGGATGCCCCTTCCGCCGCCGACACGCCCCATCAGCCGTGGGCGCCGCTACGGGAGCGGCTGGAGGCGTTGCTGCCAAACAAGGATGAGGAGTTGCAGCGGCTGATCTTTGAGCCCGGCTATCTGCGGGACAAACTCCGGGAGAACCGCAGCGATTTTTATCAGGTGGAGCGCAAGGTGCTCACGGAAGGCCGCCAGACCCGCTGGGCTTCCTTTACGCTGATCCGCATGCCCGCCGCCGTGGGGGACGAGGTGTACCTGTTGTGCGTGGCGGACGTCCACAACCGCAAGCGCGCCGACGACCTTGCGCAGGAGAACAAGTGGCTGCAACTCAAACGGGAAGAGCTCGCGCATTATCAGGCGCTGCTAGAGCACCTGGGCACGTCGCTTTTCGAGTGGGATGCCCAGACCGGCCGGCAGACAGCGTCCCACGGGTTTGAGCGCTATGCGCTCAGCGCGTTCGACTTCCACACCCTGACCTCTCACAAGGATCTGGAGCGCTATATCTGCGCCGCGGACCTGAACGTGTTCCGCCATTTCGTCAACGATCTGCTGGCCCACGGCAGCGGGGCGGTCACCCTGCGCCTGCTGGAGGCGGCCGGCGGCGACGCGGTCTGGTGCCGCGTGATGTGCACCTTCATCGCCGGGGAGGACGGCCGCGCCTGCCGCTGCATCGGCGCGATCAACCAGATCGACGAGCAGGTAAAAGTGCGCGAGAACTATCTGGATGAGCAGACGCGCTTTCAGAACTTCGCGGATAACTCCCTGGCCGGGTTCGGAATTTTTGAGATGCGCGGGGAGGAGCAACGCATCCTCTACCTGAGCAACGGCTACCGCAAGATGGTCGGCTACGCGCCCGACGAGCCGTTTGCCGCCGAAACCGAAGCCTTCCGCGGCGTCTATGAGGAGGATGTGCCCCGCTTCCGGGAGGCCGCGGTGGAACTGAGCCGCACGGGCAAACCCTTTACCATCGAGTATCGCGTGCCGCACCGGGACGGTACGCTGCGCTGGATGCGCTCGCTCAATTCGCTGTACCCCGGACCGTCGCCGGGCGTTTCCCGCATTTTCGCCGTGATGGAGGATATCACGGAGCTACGGTCCTTGCAGACGCAGATGCACACCCTGACGGAGGCTCTGCCCATCGGGTTTGGCATCTACCGAATCGGCGGCGTCGCGCGGCCCGCGCACGAGAACACCCGCATGCGAACGATGCTTACCTGCGGCGCGGAGGCGCGCGCCGCGCGGGATACGCTTGAACAGGCGGGGGTGTTTGCGAGGCTGGCGGCGGGTATGCCCGGCGACGCGCCTTTGGACAGCGTCATCAGCCTGAGCGACCGCGACGGCGGCACCGCGCGCTTTCGGATTCTGGCCAGGGCCGTCGCCGACGGCGTCGGGCTGGACTGCTATTGCGCGGTGCTCAGGATGGCTTCCCCGGACGGCGCTTTGGACGATTGAGGAAGGCCGGCCGATGCGGCGCGGGTCTTTCCCGACCGGCCCGACCGGCCTGGCAAAACGAGGCGCCACGCTGGGTTTTACCCCGCGCCTCCCATGAAAACCGCCGCCCTTCTCAAGCGTGGACGTCCGGCCTGAAGCGCCGGAAGGCAAACGACGGAAGTCGCGGGAACGCGATGGATACCCAACCGAAGCGACCGGACGGAACGAGCCCGCCCGGTCGCTTCGGCTGCATTGTGGTATCGCCTGCCGCTTGTATGGCGGCATTGCCTGCAAGGGATCGCGCGAGGGCAGCCCGAGGCTTTCACGGCGCGTTCAGGCTCCTGAAGGCCGTATAAAATGGCCTGCGCGCCGTCCGGCCGGTGCTTGCGCAACGCTTCCCGTGCCCGGGAAGGCTCGACGGAACCGCGCCCCGTGCGCCGGTGCGCGGCCAGCCGTATGCGTGCGCAGCTAGCAAGAGGGTTGGTCCCCGCAGGTTCGCCGGTGGTCTGCCGCGCCGCTCCCGCGGCCGGTTCCGCGCGCCCGCGCGTCAGGCGGTTTCAATATTGGCGGCCGCCTGCAGGTTGAGCTTTTCTACGCCCATTTCGCGCAGCTTATATTTTTGGATTTTGCCGCTGGCGGTCATGGGGAACTCCTGGAGCACCATGATATAGCGCGGGGCCTTGTAGCGGCTCATGCCGCTGCGCACAAACTCGATGAGCTCCTCGTCGGTCGCGGCGCAGCCGTCCTTGAAGATCACGCAGGCGCACACTTCCTCGCCGTACTTCTCGTCCGGCACGCCCACCACCTGCACGTCCCGGATGGCGGGGTGGGTATACATGAACTCCTCGATTTCCCGGGGGTAGATGTTTTCGCCGCCGCGGATGATCATATCCTTAAGCCGGCCGGTGATGCGGAAGTTGCCGTCCTCGTCCATGGTGCCGATGTCGCCGGTGTGCAGCCAGCCGTCCGGGTCGATGGCGGCGCGCGTGGCCTCGGGCATTTTGTAGTAGCCCTTCATGACGTGGTAGCCGCGGGTCACGATCTCGCCGGGCGTGCCGCGGGGCAGCTCCAGCCCGGTTTCGGGGCTGATGATCTTGCCCTGCGTATGGGGCAGCACTTTCCCCACGGTGCTGACGCGCAATTCCAGCGGATCGTCCGTGCGGCTCATGGTCATGCCGGGGGAGCACTCCGTCTGCCCGTAGGTGATGGTCAGCTCCGAGAGGTGCATCTTACCCGTCACGTCGCGCATGGTCTTAATCGGGCAGGGGCTGCCCGCCATGATGCCCGTGCGCAGGTGGGAGAAATCAAACTGGTCGAAATCCGGGTGCTCCAGCATGCCGATGAACATGGTGGGCACGCCGTGCACGGCGGTGCAGCGCTCCTGCTGGATGATCTCCATTTCCTGCCGGGGATTGTAGCGGGTCATGAGCACCATGGAGGAGGCGTGCGTCAGGCAGCTCATCACACCCAGCACGCAGCCGAAACAGTGGAACAGCGGCACCACGATCAGCAGCCGGTCCTCCTCGGTCAGCTTCATGCAGTCGCCCATGAACTGCCCGTTGTTGGTGATGTTGTGGTGCGTGAGCATCACGCCTTTGGGAAAGCCCGTGGTGCCGCTGGTGTACTGCATGTTGATGACCTCGTGGGTCGAAAGCCCCGCGATGCTTTCTTCCACCAGGGCTTCCGGCACGGTTTCCGCCAGGGCGTAGAGCTCATCAAAGGCGTACATCCCGCGGGGCTTCTTGGGGCTTTCGCCGATGAGCACCACGCGCTTGAGGAAGGGCAGCTTCGCCTCGGCGACGCTGTCCGACGCATCGGTCAGCAGCGCGGGCATCAGTCCGGTGATGTGCTCGATGTAATCGTTCCCGCGCACCTCGGGGATCATCACCAGCATTTTGGCGTCGCTCTGGGAGAGCAGGTAGTTGAGCTCGAACTGCTTGTAGTTGGTGTTGACCGTCACCAGAATGGCGCCCAGCTTGGAGGTGGCGAACATGATGAGCATCCATTCCGGCACGTTGGTCGCCCAGATGGCCACATGGTCGCCCTTGCGCACGCCCAGGGCGTAGAGGCCGCGCGCAATCACGCCGGTGCGGCGGTCAAACTCCTTCCAGCTCCAGCGCACGCCGAACTCCGGCGCAACGACGCAGTCGTTCTCCGGCACACGCTGGGCGTTCCTTCGCAGCAAACCGGGGATGGTGTTGTCGTGAAGCTCCAGTGTCGGTACAAATGCCATGTTGCGCCCTCCTTCAAAATGGATACAAAACGCCCCCGCCCTCGAAAATCGAAGACGGAGGCTGTCGCATCCGCGGTACCACTTCGCTTGGAGCCGATGCTCCCGCTCATGCCGGCTGTATCGGGCCGTCCCGTCCGGGGGTACTCCGTTCCCACCGACCGCTCGCGGGTGAGTAGGTTCGCGCGTTCCCCGGCGTCTCGCACCAACCGACGCTTCTCTGAGAGGGTTTCGCGCGCGCCGCGCCCGTTCATCGCGTTTGAAATTGCGTTGATTATAACGGAGGCCGCGCGGTTTGTCAAGCCCTGCGCGCGCGGGTTTTCACGCGGTTTTGGACCGTTTGGGCGCGCAATGCCGGCCTGACTGCCGCCGCGCCGTGTCCGTCCGCGAGGGTCACGGACGGAGCGCGTCCGCCTGGCTCATCGGGCTGGCCGTTTGGGCGGGTTGGGGAGCGTCCGCCGCGCCTGCCTCCGCTGGCGCGGGCTCCTCGGCAGCCTGCGCGGCCTCCGCCTCGTCCAGCAGGGCAAAGGCATAATCCGTACCGTGGAATTCTGCCTTGGCAAAGGGTTTGAAGCCAAACTGCCGGTAGAAGGCGTGGTCATTCTTGGATACGATGCTCTCCACATACAGCGGGAGGTCCCGGAAGCGCGGCAGGCAGGCGCGCACCAGCGCGGCGCCCGCGCCTTTTTGCGTCGAGGCCAGAAACTCCAGCGTGTGGCAGGGGAAGCCGGGCACGTATCCCTCCAAAAAACGGAACAGCTCGGCAACGCGCCTCATGGCCGCGGGGCTGCGAAGCGCGATGCTCAGCATCTGCGGCCACATGCCGGTGGTCAGGTAGGTTTGCAGGCTCATCTCCGGCGAATCCGGGCCGCTCCACAGCGCGCAGGCGACGGGTTTTCCGCTGTCCTCCATCACGAACACGCGTCCGGCGCGCATGCCGTAGCGGAGCAGCGCCGCCAGGAACGAGCGCGCGAGCGCTTTGCGCCCCGCAAACAGGTAGCTTTGAAACAGCGGCGTACGCCAGAACGAATCGGTGAGCAGCGCGATGACGTCCGCCCGCTGCCGAGCGGTCGGCCGCGCCAGTTCCTTCATTTCCATAGGCTCCCTCCGCGCGCGGGCCGTTTGCCCCGCATGCTCCATGCGGCCACCGTGGCCCCGCGTCCGTCCCGATTCTACCACAACGGGCGTGGGTCGGCAACAGGCACCCGCCTTGCTTTACCGGGCTGGCAAGCTGTGCTATACTAGGGGAGAAATTTCGGCTGGCCGGCGTCAACCGCCGTTTGGATCAACGCGCCCCTGCAAAAGGAGGTACGCCCTTGTATCGCTACTCCAATCAGAGCCGCTTCAACTCCGTGATGCGCTCCAACCGGTACCGCCCGATTCTGGTGATCGTGATCGTCATCGTGGCCGCCTTCCTGCTGCTCAAGCTGGTGGGCGTCGGCGGCCTGAGCGAGGCCAACTTCGAAAACCAGCGCAACGCCAAGCTCCGTTCGGAGATCCAGCACGCCGTGAGCCAGACCAACACCCTCTCCCGGCTCGGAGCCACCACCACCAGCAACGTGCTGGGCAAGATCCGCCAATACGTTCACGGCATTGAGATCATCAACGACCTGAACGTCAGCATGTTCGGCGAAGTCGGCCGGCTGTACAGCCAGTCGATCTTCGACACGATCTATACGGTGATTGACGCCTACGACGCCAAGCTCTCCAGCGGCCAGAAGGTCAGCGATTCGCTCTCCGCCCTTACGGAGGCCATCGACGCGTTGAGCGAGCGGACAACCGCGCTGATCGGTTCTTCCCCCACGTAAGGGGAATGCGTTGCGCACGGCGTCACGGGCCTTGGGCAAACGTGCGTTTCACGGTTCTCGGGATTCCGTTTTTCCGGTGTGCCGCCGCGTTTACGGCGGCACAGCCGTACCGGTTCATCCGTCCATGGAGGTGGTCAAAGGTGGATTCCCGGCCCATCGGGGTGTTTGACAGCGGGTTTGGCGGGGTGAGCGTACTGGCGTCCGCGGCGCTGAGGCTTCCGCGGGAACGCTTTATCTTCCTGGGGGACAACCTGCACGCGCCTTACGGCGACCGAACGCCGGAGGAAGTGCTCGCCTATACCCGCCAAGGCGTGGAGAGACTGACCGGCATGGGGTGCAAGGCCATCGTGATCGCTTGCAACACCGCCACCAGCGCCGCCGCCGCCGCGCTGCGGCGGGAACTGCCCCTCCCGGTCATCGGGATGGAGCCTGCGCTGAAGCCCGCCTCGCTGTTGCCCCGCGAAGGCGCGGTGCTGGTCATGGCTACCACGATGACCCTCCGGCTGGATAAGTTCCATCTGCTGATGGAGCGTTTCGGACAGAATGCCGTGCCCGTGCCCTGCCCCGGACTGGTGGAACTGATCGAAGCCGGCGAGACCGACGGGCCCCGTATCCGCCGGAAGCTCACGGAACTGCTGTCGCCCCATCTGACGGGGCCGGTGAAGGCGGTCGTGCTGGGCTGCACGCATTACGTTTTTCTCCGCCGTGCCCTTCAGGCGCTTCTGCCTGCCGATGTCGCGCTGGTGGACGGCAACGAGGGCACCGCGCGGCAACTGGAGCGGGAGTTGATCCGCTGCGACCTGCTGGCGCATCCCTGGACCCCGAGCGGCGCAATCGCCGACAGGCCGGCTACGCAAGGCTGCTTTGCCCCGCCGGAGGCGCGGGACGCCTTGGAGGACCGCATCCGGTTTTTATCCACCGCGCCGGACCAGGCAATCCCGGCGCGGATGAAAGCCTGGTATGAGCGGGCGCTGCCGGAGGCGACCGCCGCCGAAAAGGGGGAAGCCGTTTGACCGCAGGCCTGCCGCGCGTCCGGCAGGCTTACCGGCCGGAGGGCGCGGCTGGGTTGGGCTCCGCTCAGGCCTGCTGCGGCGGGGATGGGTCGGCGGGCCTGCCGGACCGCCGACCCATGGCGGCAGGTTGTGATCCCCGGCCGTTCGAAGGAAGAACGGCCAGGTTTTTGGGGTTCATCCCCGCGGCGCGGAGGCTGCGCGTGCCGCAGGCTTTTTCAGGGATGGCCGGCGCCCTGCGCCGCCGACAGGCAATCTGGTAAGCGCGTCCCCCTGTTCGCCGGGAGAGGGTACTCCGGCGACGTTTTTTTTCGTGTGCTCCTTTCCGGCTGAATCCGCCGCCTGTTTCGCGTGGCGACGCCCCGCACGTTTTACATGCGCGCCGGGGCGCGCGGGCTTGCAAGTTCATTGAATTCTGTTATAATACAAGGGTTGTAACAGTTCTTCACCCAAAGGACGTACGGCGTAACCAGAAAGGAGGATTCGTTTGGCGAATCCAACATTTGAAATGATCATGGAAAACGGGGGTGTGCTCCGGGGTGAACTGTACCCCGAAACCGCGCCCCAGTCGGTAGGAAATTTCATCGCGCTGGCCAACAGCGGTTTTTACGACGGTCTGATCTTTCACCGCTGCATCCCGGGGTTCATGATTCAGGGCGGGTGCCCCAAGGGCACCGGCACCGGCGGGCCCGGCTACAGCATCAAGGGAGAGTTTGCGCAAAACGGCGTGCAAAACCCCGTGAAGCATGCCTACGGCGTGCTGAGCATGGCGCGCAGCATGATGAAGGACAGCGCGGGTTCGCAGTTTTTCATCATGACCAGCGACAGCCCGCATCTGGACGGAGCGTACGCCGCCTTCGGCAAGGTGCTGGAAGGCATGGATACGGCGGACGCCATCGTCGCCACGCCGACCGATCGCAACGACCGCCCCTTGACGCCGCAGACAATCCGCTCCATCCGGGTGGAAACCAACGGGCAGGTATACCCCTTCGATCAACTGTAGCACCGAGCGGCGCAGGGCGAAGCCTTGCGCCGCGGCGGTTGGGCGTAACGGCGCGCCTGATCGGGAATCGCCTGACGGCCGGCCGGCGCCGCATGCGCGGCGGCATAGCCGCGCTGCGTTTCGGCCACTCCGCAGGCAGGCGGCGGGAAAGGCTCGCGCGAGGATACGATGAACACAACCGGCAGGATGGAGCTACTCGCGCCCGCGGGCGATGAGGCGGCGCTGCGGGCGGCGGTTTGCGCCGGCGCAAACGCCGTCTATTTGGGCTATGCGCGTTTCGGCGCGCGCGCGTCCGCCGCGAACTTCGACGCGGATGCGCTGGAAAATGCCGTCGCCTACGCCCACCTGCACCAGGTGCGCGTGTATGTGACCGTGAACACGCTCATCAAGCCGGACGAACTGCCCGACGTGAGCGAGGCGCTTGGCGTGATCGACGCCTGCCACGCCGACGCGGTGATCGTGCAGGATTTTGGCGTGGCGCGGATCGCCCGGGAGAAGTACCCCTCGCTGGCGCTGCACGCGAGCACGCAGATGGCCCTGCATACGGAAGCCGGCGCGCGCTTTGCGCGGGAACGTGGCTTTGCCCGCGTGGTGCTGGCGCGGGAATGCACGCTGGAAACCGTGGCGCGCGTGGCGAAAGCCGGCGTGGCGGCGGAGGTGTTCGCGCACGGTGCGCTGTGCGCGGCGGTGAGCGGCCAGTGCCTGATGAGCAGCCTCGCGGGCGGCCGGAGCGGCAACCGCGGCCGCTGCGCGCAACCCTGCCGGCAGACGGTCACGCTGGGGGATACGACCGCGGCGCTGCTTTCCATGCGGGATCTGTGCCTGAGGGATCATTTGCCCGAGCTGCAGGCGGCGGGCGTTTTGGCGCTCAAGATCGAGGGCCGCCTCAAGCGCCCGGAATATGTCGCCGTGGTGGTGGACAGCTACCGGCGCGCGCTGGACGCGCTGGCGGCCGGGGCCTTCCGGCCGATGGACCCCAAGGAACGCGAACGCCTGATGCAGGTATTCCATCGGGGCGGCTTTACCGGCGGGCACATCCTGGGCGCGGAGGACGCCGACCTGTGCGCGACCCGGCGCGTGGGGCACGGCGGCGTGCGCATCGGCACCGTGACCGCTGCTAGGGACGGGCTCCTGACCGCGCGCCTCACCGCGCCCCTGCACGACGGCGACAGCCTCCGGCTGGAAAGCCGAACGGACGTGGAGATGCGCTACGCGGGCCATGAGGAGCAGAGCGTGGCGACGCTGCGCCTGCGGCCGGGGGAAACCGCGCGCCCGGGCGACCCGGTGGTTCGGCTTTTGGACGCATGGCAGCTGCAATGGACGCAGAGCCTCACCGAGAAGCCCATCCCGATTACCCTTCGCGCCACGGTCCGGGCGGGCGCGCCGCTCCGCCTGACGGCGAGCGACGGCGTCAGCGAGGGGCAGGCGGTCGGGCAACCGGCGCAGTCGCCGCTGAAACGCCCCCTGACGCAGGACGACATCGCGCGCTCCCTGGCCAGGCTGGGCGATACGCCCTTTGTGCTCGACGGGAACCCAGACGTGGAAACCGACGGCGCGTTTGCGCCGGTTTCGGCGCTTAACGCCCTGCGGCGGGATGCGCTGACCGCGCTGGCAGAAGCGCGGCGGGATGCGTTTTGGCGTGCCGGCAGGGCAGCGACGCCGGGCGGAAACCCCGCCGACGACCGGCCGACGGTTGTCGCGCCGCCGGTGGGCGTCGCGCGGACAGAGGCAACGCGACAAGCCGATGGCGAGCGGACAGACGTCGCGCCGCCGGCCGACGGCGCTCGGACGGCTGCTGCGGAATCTGTCGGCGGCGCGCGGGCTTGGGTTGCGCGGCCCGTCGAGAGTATGCGGCCGATCGATCCTGAGCGTGCCGACGGCCCGTGGGCAGTTGCCCCGGAGCCCGCCGCGCGCGCGTTACCGCGGGCTTTGGGCCCGGAAACGCTCGCCGTGAGCTTTGACCGCCCGGAACTGGCGCAGGCATTTCGGGAAGCGGGCGCGAACCTGCTGATCTACCGGCCCGCCGATCTCCGGCAGGACGCGCTGGCCGCCGCGCTGGACCGGTTGCCTTCGGGCGTCTGGCTTGCGCTGCCGCCCCAGCTGAGCGACGATGCGTTTGCGCGCGCGTGGCCCGCGGCGAAGGCTCACAGGGCGAAGCTGGACGGCGTCGTGCTGGGCAGCGTGGGGCAGCTGGGCTTGCGTACCGGGCTGCCGGTCGCGCTGGGCGACGGTGTGCCCGTAACCAACCGGGAGGCAGCGCGGGAACTCCTGCATGCCGGGATCGCTTTTTTTACCCTGTGGCCGGAATGGTCCGGGGAGGAACTGGCGAAGCTTTCGTGGAAGGATACGCCGAGCCTGCTGCGCGTGTACGGGCGGGAGCGCGTGATGCTGCTCAACCACTGCCCCGAGCGCGTCGCGCGCGGGCTTGCGGCCGGGCGCGCGGAGTGCTCCCTGTGCGGGCCGGAGGATCGCGCCTGCGCGCGCCCGGACCCCGCCCTTTCCGACCGGCGTGGCTACCGGTTCCCGCTGGGGCGCGTACGCACGCCGGAAGGCTGCGTGGTGGAGGTGTACAACGCGCTGCCTACCGACCTGGCCCGGCAGGAGAAGCGGCGGCGCGCGCTGGGCGCGGGCATGCTGCTTGGCTTCACGGTGGAGCCGCCCGACCGGCAGCCGGCGATCACCCGTCGCTTCGCAGCGGTCCTGCGCGGCGAGGACACGCTGCCGCCGGAAGAGCCGGTGACCGGGGGGCATTTCCGGCGGGGCGTGGAATGAAACGCGGGCCCGGGATACGGCCGGCCATGAAACCGGCCCGGAACGGATCGCCGCCCCGCGCCGGGCGGCCCGCCAATGGAAGATAACCTTGCGGCCATGACCGGGAACGGATCCGGCGGGCGTCGGAGACGCCGCCCGGCCGCAACCCGGGAACGAAAGCCGATGCGGGGCCCGCCCGCATGCGCCCGGCGGCGCCGATGGCCGACAACCGGATCCCCTCTTGCCAACGCAGGACGAACGCTGCGATGCTCCTACCCGCGCCGCTACCGCATACCGGGCGCGCGGCAGCCGATAGACGCTCCCACCCGAAGGAGGAACACCGATGGAAGCCAACCGCGAGCTTCGCGTGCTCGAATTTACCAAGATCAGGGACAAGCTGGCCTCGTACTGCGTAACGCCCATGGGCGCGGAACTGTGCGCGGCGCTGACGCCGTACGGCGATTTTTCGGAGGTCTCCCGCGCGCTGGACGAGACCGAGGAGGCCGTGGTGCTCATCGCCTATCTGGGCGGACAGCCGCTGGTGTGGTTTTGCGACGTGCGGGAGCAGCTCTCGCTGGCGGAAAAAGGCGCGGCGCTTTCCCCGCGCGCGCTTTTAGACGTGGCGGGCTTCCTGCGCGCCGCGCGGGCCGCGCGCACCGCGCTGGTCAGGGAGCGCGAGGATACGCCCATCCTCACGGGGCTGGCCAGCCGGCTGACGCCCCTGCCCGCGCTGGAACAGGAAATCAGCGACGCCATCCTGAGCGAGGATGAGATCGCCGACCGCGCCTCGGCGGAACTGGCGGCCATCCGGCGGCAGATTCGGGCGGCCAACGGCCGCATGCGCGATAAGCTCAACAGCATGATCCACAGCGCCACGTTCGCCAAATACCTGCAGGACGCCATCATCACCATGCGCGGCGACCGGTACTGCATCCCCGTCAAGGCGGAATGCCGCGCGAACGTCCCGGGGCTGGTGCACGACCAGAGCTCGTCCGGCGCCACGCTGTTTGTGGAACCCATCGCCGTGGTGGAAATGGGCAACGACTTAAAACAGCTCCACGCCAAGGAACAGCAGGAGATCGCGCGCATCCTGCAGGCGCTGTCCGAAAAGATCGGCCCGCACGCCGAGCCGCTGCGCACGAACATCGACATTCTGAACCATCTGGATTTCGCGTTCGCCAAGGGCCTGCTCGCCAAGGAAATGAGCGCCGTGCTGCCCAGGCTCAACCAGCGGGGATACCTGCGAATCATCCGCGGGCGGCATCCCCTGATCGACCGCGACCGCGTGGTGCCCAGCGATCTGTGGCTGGGCGAGGACTTTACCACGCTGATCATCACCGGCCCCAACACCGGCGGCAAGACCGTCACGCTGAAAACGGTGGGCCTGCTCACGCTGATGGCGCAGGCCGGGCTGCATGTTCCGGCCGAGCTGGGAACGGAACTGGCGGTATTCCACCGGGTGTACGCGGATATCGGCGATGAGCAGAGCATCGAGCAGAGCCTTTCGACCTTCTCGGGGCACATGCAAAACATCGTCCACATCATGCAGCACGTGACGGATCAAGACCTTGCCCTGTTTGACGAGCTGGGCGCGGGCACCGACCCCACCGAGGGCGCTGCGCTGGCGCAGACGATCCTTCAAAACCTGCTGGCCCGGCGCGTGCGCACCATGGCCACCACGCATTACAGCGAACTTAAGGCGTTCGCCCTCACCACGCCCGGCGTGGAAAACGCGAGCGTGGAGTTTGACATCGCCACCCTCCGGCCCACGTACCGGCTCTCCATCGGCATCCCCGGCAAGAGCAACGCGTTTGAGATCAGCCGCCGGTTGGGGCTGATCGAGGAGATCATCGACGGCGCGCGCCAGTTGCTGTCCCAAAACGACGTGCGTTTTGAGGACGTGATCGCCAACGCCGAGTACCACCGCCAGATCGCCGAGAAGGAGCGCAAGCTTGCCGAGGATACCCGGCAGGAGACCGTGCGCCTGCGCGACGAGGCCGAGAAGCTGCGCCGTGAAATGGAGCAGAGCCGGGAAAAGAACCTGCGCAAGGCCAAGGAGGACGCGCGCCGCGTGCTGGAAAACGCCCGCCGCGAGGCCGAGGCGATCCTTTCGGAGCTAAAGGCCATGAAAAAGCAGGCGCAGACGCCCGAGCACGAGGCGCAGGCGCTGCGCAAGCGTCTGGAAAACGGGATCGACGAGCTGAGCGAAGGCCTTACGCAGGCCAGCGAAACCAACTTCGTGCCGCCCAAAACCGTGCGCGTGGGCGAGCATGTGGAAATCGTCAACCTGAAAACCCGCGGCACGGTGCTTACCCTGCCCGACAGCAAAGGCGAGCTGCAGATACAGGCCGGCATCATGAAGATGAAAACGCATCTGAGCCAGTTACGACTGGTGGAACCGCCCCGGGAAAAGAAAACCACGGTGATGGCCAAAACCGGCGCGGCTTCGCGCACGGTGCCGCTGGAACTGGACGTGCGCGGCATGGCGCAGGACGAGGCGCTGCCCGAGGTGGACCGCTACCTGGACGAAGCGACGCTGGCCGGCCTGCACGAGGTGAGCATCATCCACGGCAAGGGCACGGGCGTGCTGCGCACCGGCATCCAACGCCACCTGAAAGGGCATATGGACGTCAAGAGCTATCGCCTGGGCGTGTACGGCGAAGGCGAGGACGGCGTGACGGTGGTGACGCTCAAGTAGCGGAAACGGCGAAGGCCCGGCGGCCGCAACCCGGCGAAGGCGAATGCGGCGTAACGGCTTTGACGCCTTCCTGCGAAAGCGGCGGCGGGTGCCCGCCGATGTCGCCCGGCGAAGGCGAATGCGACGTAGCGGCGGCGACGCACACCTGTAAAACAGTGGCGGAGGTCCGCTGGCGCGACCCGGCGATTGCGGCGTAACGGCGGCGACGCCTTCCTGCGAAAGCGGCGGCGGGTGCCCGCCGACGTCGCCCGGCAAGCGCGAAGCCCACGCTGCGGCCTTGGCGTTGATCCCGCGGGAGCGCGGGCGTGGCGTCGAGGAAAACATCCGCCCAGGCGGTTGCACGGCCGGAGGGAATGCCCCCGCGATCGCCGCCGCGCCCCGCCGGCCGGCAGCCCCGACCGCAAACCTGCCGCTTACCCCACAACCCCTTGCCCATGCCCGGACGGCGGCCGGCCGTCCGCAACATACCGGACCTCTGCCGACGCAGCCGCGCCGGCGAACCGTTGGGAGGAGATCGCCATGCCGGATAAACAGCGCATCCTTTTGGTGGATGACGACCGCAACATCAGCCACCTGATACGGCTCTATCTGGAAAAGGAAGGGTACGAAGTGTGCGAGGCGGCCCGCGGGGACGACGGGCTGGCCGCTTTTCGCAAGCACGCCCCCGCCCTGGTGCTCTTGGACGTGATGCTGCCTGGCGTGGACGGGCTGGAGGTGCTCCGGGAGATTCGCAAGTCCAGCAAAATCCCCGTCATCATGCTCACCGCCAAGGACGAAACCTTCGACAAGGTGCTGGGGCTGGAGCTGGGCGC
The DNA here is from genome assembly GCA_012517815.1 of Clostridiales bacterium. Classification (GTDB taxonomy): domain Bacteria; phylum Bacillota; class Clostridia; order Christensenellales; family Aristaeellaceae; genus CAXXOK01. Next base: position 6,786 of record JAAYUF010000001.1, on the reverse strand, counting down.
GGACGACTACATCACCAAACCCTTTGAGAACAAGGAGCTGGTGGCGCGTGTCAAGGCGGTGCTGCGCCGCAGCAACACCGAAACCGCGGGCGAGGACGCCGACGATATCCTGAGCTTCCCCCAACTGACGGTCAGCCTCGCGCGCTATGAGGTGACGTTTGAGGGCAAGCCCGTGGAAATGCCGCCCAAGGAGATGGAAGTGCTCTACTTCCTCGCCTCCCACCCCAACATGGTGTTCACGCGCGAGCAACTGCTGGAGCGGGTGTGGGGGTTTGATTTCTTCGGCGACAGCCGCACGGTGGACGTGCACATCAAGCGCCTTCGGGAAAAGCTGGTCGGCTGCGAAAACTACGGCTGGGAAATCCACACCGTGTGGCGCGTCGGCTACAAGTTCGAAGTCAAGTAAACGGTTCCAGCGAGGTACGCCCAATGTTTCACAGCATGTTTTCGCGCCTGTTTTCCATCCTGCTGCTGCTGATTCTGGTAGTGGTGTTCGTGGGCGCGGGCTTTTCCATCCTCACCATCCGCAACAACATGATCGCCTCCCGCATGGAAAGCCTGCTGGTGCAGGCGAGGGAGATCGCCTTTCTGGCAAGCCGTGTGGACGATTCCACGCTGAGCGACTATCTGGGCATCGACACGCCCACCGAAAGCTACCTGCAGTGGAAAGCCACCAACGTCTATCAGGATTTCGGCGCGTATATCCTGATCGTGGACCGCAACGGGCGGGTGAAGGACAACATGCTCACCGCCAGCCAAAGCAACCCCGACACCGTGGAAAGCCTGAGCGCCTCCGACGTGACCGACGCCCTGCGCGAGGTGCTCACCGGCAAGGAGATCCAGACCCGCATCACCAACGCCGCCAACGGCACGGTGTTTACCGTGGCGGTGCCCTGGGTGCAAAACGGGAGCGTACTTGGCGCGGTGTTCATCCATACCAGCGCGCAGATCATCGAGGCCGAGTACCGCGGCGTGGTGTTCCAGATTGTGGTGGGCTTTTCCGCCGCGGCGCTGATCGCCGCGATGGGCGCGCTTCTGTATACCCGCAGCATCGTGCGCCCGCTTACGGTGATCACCCGCGCGGCCGAGGACATGAGCCGCGGGCGCTTTGGCGCCAGGGCGGCGGTGACCGGCGTCAACGAGATTCGGCAGCTCGCGGGCGCGTTTAACGTAATGGCCGACCGGCTGGCGCAGGTTGAGGAGAACCGGCGCGAGTTTGTCGCCAACGTCAGCCACGAACTGCGCTCGCCGGTTACCAGCATCCACGGCTTTGTGGAGGGGATGCTGGACGGCACCATCCCCGCGGAGGAAACCGGACGCTACCTGCAGGTGGTCAGCGACGAAACCAACCGGCTCAAGAAGCTGATTGCCGATCTTTTAGAGTTAAGCCGCATGGAAAAAGGCGTCGTTGCCCTAAAGCCCGTCAACTACGACATCAACGAGTCCATCCGCCGGGTGATCATCGGCCACATCGGCGAGATCGAGCGGCGCGGCATCGAGGTCCACCTGGATTTTCAGGTGGACCCCTGCACCGTGCGCGCCGATCAGGACCGGATTTCCCAGGTGATCCACAACCTGGTGGACAACGCGCTCAAGTTCAGCAACGACCGCGGCAACTTGACAATCCGCACCGCTTTGGTGCATGATAAGGTATCGGTTGTCGTTGCCAACGACGGGGCGCCCATCCTGCCGGAGGATCGTCCGCATATCTTCGAACGGTTTTATAAGGCGGACAAGGCCCACACGGTCGGCAAGGGTTCCGGGACCGGCCTGGGGCTGAGCATTTGCCGCAGCATCGTGGAACAGCACGGGCAAACCATCCGCCTCCTGCCCGGGGAGACCGGCGCGGCATTCGAGTTTACGCTGGACATGGGCAGCCGGCCGGCGCTCTCCGGCGAAAGCGCGGACAGACGGGAAAAGGATACGGTGGAAAGGGAGTAACGTCATGGAACGGCATATCTTTTTGGTAGGCATGCCCGGAAGCGGCAAAAGCGCCCTGGGGCGGCGCGTTGCGCTCAAACTGCAAACGCCGTACCTGGATACGGACGCCTACCTCACCGAGATAACCGGCATGAATACGGCCCAGATTTACGAAACCTACGGCGAGGCCGCCTTCCGCGACGGAGAAACCCGCCTGTTGCGCGAGTTGATCAACGCGACGCCCGGCATCGTCTCCACCGGGGGCGGCACGGCCCTGCGCGAGGAAAACCGACGGCTGATGCGGGCGCACGGCTACGTGGTGCTCATCGACCGCCCCATCGACGACATTCTGCTGGACATCCGTGCCGAAAAGCGCCCGCTGCTGGCGCAGAAGGGGCGCGAGGAGATCGAGCGGATCTACGAGGAACGCATGCCCGTCTACAGAAGCGTGGCGGATGTGGTGCTGGATAACGGCAACGGCTTCCATAACGGTCTGGCGGCGCTGGAAAACGTGGCCCGTCAGTTGGGGGCGAGGGGCTAGGGCACCCCGCTTCCCGTTTGCGGGACCAACAGGAAAACCCCCGAGGCCCGTCAAACGGGCTCGGGGGTTTTTTGGATTTTAATGCGTGTATGTTTTTATGCTGACGGACGGCTTCTTCTGCGACGAGGAGCGCAAGCAGATTCGCAGCGGGGCTGCGGCGAGCGATTGCGACGAAGGCAGAGGAGAAACGCGCTGTGCGACGCGGCGTTCATGATTGAAAATCGTAGGGGACGGCGCTTGGAGGATAAGCGCGCGTCCCGCCGCCGGGAACCGCCGCGCCCGGCGGCGGAGATTCGCCTGTCTGGGGGAGCGACGCAAAGGCGCGGACAGGCACGGGCCGCCCGGGGGGACGGACCTTCGCCGGCAACCGGGCGTTTCGCCAGCCCCCCGGTTATTGGGTGACGAACTCCAGCCCGCGTTCCGGCAACACGGTCAGCGAAAGGAGCCGCAGCTGGAGGTAAGGGGTGCCTTCCTCCATGTACTGCTCCAGCTTCCCGACGGCGCGCACCCAGTCGTTCTCGGCCGGGTACTGCGCCGCGGGGTCGTCCCAGACCACCTCCAGCCCCGTGATGCCGTCGTTGCCGCAGCACCCCGGGGATTGCCGGTAGACCAGCCGGTACACCGGCCCGCCCTCGCCCGTTTCGACGGTCATGAACATGCCTTCCAGCGCGACGGTCTTTCCCAGATAATCGGCCGCGTTGATGTTGAGCTCCATGATCTGGGTGAGGAACATCTTCTCCCGCACCTCCAGATCGACGGAGGGCTCCGTGCCCTCCGCCGCCGCCGCGGACAGGGCCAGCCAGGCCGAAAGACAAAGCGCTGCCAAACGTTTCATGCCGGTTTCCTCCTTTTGCCAACGGCGCCGATCAGTGAAAACAGCAGGAAAGCAAACAGGTTGACCGCGACGATGCTGGCGCCCGTTGCCGTTGAAAGTGCGTAGCTCAGCCCCAGGCCGATCACGAAGCAAACCACCGAAAGCGTCGCCGACACCAGCACCACCGGAAGGAAGCGCTTGCATACGCGCATGGCGGTCAGCGCCGGAAAGATGATCAGGCTGGAGATGAGCATGGCGCCCATCATCCGCATGCCCAGCACCACCGTTACCGCCGTGAGGGTTGCCAGCAGCATGTTGTAGACCCCCGCGTGAATCCCCGTCGCGCGGCTGAAGCTTTCATCAAACGTCACGGCGAACAGGCGGTGGTAGAAGAACGCGAACAGGATGAGCACCGCGGCGCTCAGGAGGATCGAGAGACGCACGTCCGAGGTGCTCATGGCCAGAATGGAGCCGAACATGTAGTTGCAAACGTCGGTGTTCATGCCCGTGGTAATGGAAATGGTGAGCACGCCCAGCGCCAGCGCGCTGGTGGAGATCAGCGCGACGGCCGCGTCGCCCTTGATCCTGCCGGATTCGCTCAGCCGCAGGAGCAGAAACGCGGCCAACACCACCACGGGAATGGTCACCTGCAGGGGCGCAAGCCCAAAGGCCATTGCGACGGCCAGCGAGCCAAAACCCACGTGGGACAGGCCGTCGCCGATCATCGAATACCGCTTGAGCACAAGGCTGACCCCCAACAGCGCCGAGCAGAGGGAAACCAGCACGCCCACAACCAGGGCGCGCACCATGAAAGGGTAGCTGAGCAACTCCGCGATCCACTCAAGCATGCGAACCCTCCTTGAGAAAACGGCGGCCGGCCTCGCTTTCGCGGTAAGCCTGAGCGGAGCCGAAAAAGAGCGGCTCGCCGCTCAGGTGGAGGATGTGGCTGGCGCAGGTCACAGCCGCGTCGATATCATGGGAAATCATCAGGATGGTCACCTGATCCTCCCGGTTGAGCTCGGCGATCAGGCGGTAGAATTCCGCCGTCGCCAGCGGATCCAGCCCGGCCACGGGCTCGTCCAGCAGCAGCATGGATTGCGTGGCGCAAAGCGCGCGCGCCAGCAGCACGCGCTGCTGCTGGCCGCCGGAAAGCTCGTGGTAGCTTTCGCGCCGCATCCCGTAGACGCCCAGGCGCTCCATGGCCTGCGCGGCACGGTGCTTCTCCTTGGTCGAATAAAAGGGTCGCAGCCCCATCCGGTTCAGGCAGCCGGAGAGGACGATCTCCTGCACGCCGGCGGGGAAATCCCGCTGGCGTGCAGTCTGCTGGGGTAAATAGCCGATGTGGGAGCGCCTGAGCCCTTCGCCCAGGCGGATGGTCCCGCCCGCCAACGGCATCAGTCCCAGAATCGCCTTCACCAGCGAGGATTTTCCCGACCCGTTTTCCCCCACAACGCACAGGTAATCGCCCCGCGACAGGGAAAACGACAGGTGATCGACGACCGTTACGCGGTCGTAGCGAAGGGAGACCCCCTCGCAGGTGAGGAGTGCCATGTCAGTTCAGCGCCTCCTTGAGCGTTGCGAGATTCTCGGTCATGAAATCCACATAGGTTTTTCCGGCGGCGAACTCGTCGGCGGTCAGGTTGTGGCAGGCGTAGAAGATGTGCGTGGGCACGCCCGTTTCCTCGCTGATGGCGTCGGCTACCTTGTGGGTGGACAGTTCCGGGTACAGCACCAGCGGCACGCCGTCTTCCCTGACCTTGCGGATCAGGAACGCGACGGTCTGGGCGCTGGGTTCGGTTTCGGTCGAGCAGCCGGGGAAGGCGGCATAGTAGGTGAGGCCGTACTCCGCGGCGAAGTAGCGCTGCGCGAAACGGTCGCCGAAGATGAACTCCTTGCGCTTGGCGGTGTCGACCACGGCGCGGAAGCCTTCGTCCAGCGCGCGCAGCTTTTCAATGTACAGGTCGGCGTTGGCCCGGTACGCCGCGGCGTGGGCCTCGTCCAGCGCGCTCATCTCATGGCACAGCGCGTCCACCATCGCGGCGGCGTTCACTGGCGAAGTCCACACGTGCTCATCCAGTTCGGGGGCTTCTTCTTCGCCCTCCTCGTGGGCCTCTTCGCCTTCCTCGTGGGCTTCCTCGCCCTCCTCGTGCTCATGCTCGGCCTGCATGCCCTCGACCGTTTCTTCGGTCAGGGTAGGCACCATGTCCATCAGGCGGAGCGGTTTTACGGCGCTGTCGGTCATGGAGGAGAGGATATCCTCCACCCAGGCGTCGGATTCGCCGCCGACGTAGACGAACAGATCGGCGTTGCGGATGGCGATGATATCCTGCGGCGTGGGCTCGTAGGAGTGGGTTTCCGCGCCCGGCTTGAGCAGCATGGTCAGGTTGACCGCGCCGGTGTCGCCGGCGATGGCGCGCACGAAATCGTACTGGGGGAAGATGGTGGCCACGACGGTAAGCGGCGAGGCGGTTTCCGCCGAAGCGGGAACGGCCGTGAAGAGCAGGGCGAACACCAGCAACAGGCAAATCCAATGACGGGTCATGTGAAGACCATCCTTTCGAAGAAACGGTATTTGAGCAAAGGGTGACGGCGCGGCGCGGGCGGCCGTTCCGCTTGTCGCCACCGCCCGGGCCGGCATGCCGCGCGGCTGGGCGGCGGCGCGGTTGGTCGGCCCGGCGGGGGAGCCGCAGCGACCATCCGTGGCGGAAAACGCGGGACGGGCGGCTTATCCTGCTTCCACTCATGAACGCTTCCTTCTCACGGTGTTTCTCTCCCGTGACTTCGCCGCGGATGCTCGCCGCAGCCCCGCTGCGCCTTCGCCTCCGCTCCCGGTCTCAGGGGCGAATCGGCCGAAGTTTCGATGCGTTCATGAACCGAAGACGCCTTAATCGTTCATACGGATGCGCAGGGCGACGGGCGTCAAAGCCCGGTGCAGCCTGACGTCGCGCCGCTTTGCCCCGTGCGTGGGCGCGAACGGCCTGCGCAGCGGCAGCAGGATGACGGCGAGCGCCGCGAAACCGCGAAGCAATGCCTGCAGGCGAAGAATACCTTCGCAAATCCGGCAATCATGGCCCGTGCAGCGGTGCCCAATCTCGGCGAGCATCACGCCTGCGGAGGCCAGCAGCCCCAGGGCGAGGAGCAGCGCGAGCCAAAGCGCGGCGCGGCGTCTTCGGAAAGCCCGGGAATGTGGTATGCCCGACATCGGCTGCTCTCCTTCCGCGGTGACGGTTGTCTGTCGCCAAATTAAAAATGATATTCGATTTCATATTATAATCACCTGCCTCCGCCCTGTCAAGGTGATCGTCGCAAGCCGCAGCCCCCTTCCGGGCTCCGGTGCGTCGCGCGCATTCTTGCGGCTAAACCGGGGAGCCGGTTCGCGCGCGTCGGCCGCCGCGCCGGGCAGGACGAACGGGGCCGCGTGGCGCCCGCGAAAGCAGCGGCGGACGCTGGACCGTGCCGCACATGCCGGGCGCGGCGCGTGCCGCGCCCGAGGGGTCCCGCCGCACCCGAT
>JAAYUF010000122.1 GCA_012517815.1 Clostridiales bacterium | reverse complement strand
GGGAGCGCCCGCGACGCGCTGCACGCCGGAAGCGCCCACGACGCGCTGCGCGCCGGGAGCGCGGGGCCGATCCGCTACGGCTACTTCATCGTATAAGCCTTGGAAAAGGCCGAGGTGTTGTTGAACGGGTCCGTTACCGTGAGCAGCACCCGAACACCCTTGACCAGTTCCGCATCGGCGTAGGCGAACTTCCCGGCCGCGTCCGCTTGCGCGACGCCCAGCGGCGTCGCCTGCCCGTCTGCGTAGCGGTAAATTTCCACGCGGCCGTACGCGCAGGCGGTGCCGCTCAGGGCGTTCTTCTTGGCGGTTTTCACCTTGGGCGGCTTCAGCTCCAGATTGCCGCCGTGAAGCGGCAGGATGAAGTTCGCCGGCTTTTTGCCGGCAAAGGCGTTGGAACGGATCGCGTTTCCCGCGCCGCCGTCCAGGACGACGGTGTAGTTGCCGGTCGCGGCGAAGCGGTTATGCTGGATGAACAGGCCCGAGGTGTTGTTTGCCAGCCAGAGCCCGCTGGCGGAGGGGCTAAGGAAGGCGTTGCCCGCCACGTAGCCGCCCGTTACGCCGGTATCGCCGGCACGGATGGCGAACGTGCCGCCGTAGATGCGGTTGCCCTCCGCCGCGGTGTAGCCGCCCAGGATGGTCCCGGAGCGGAGCTGCACCGCCGTATCGTTGGGCAGCGGGGTTTCGCCGTCCGCCGCGAGCCCAATCAGGTTGCCCAGCACAAAGGTATCGCTGAGCGGATCCACCCCGACGCTCAGGCTGCCGCTGATCACGTTGCCCTCGCCGGCCCCGGTGCCGCCCACGCGGTTGTGGCAGGAAACGTAGGAGAAAAAGCCCGTATCATTGGGGATCGCCACCGTGCCGGTGATATCCGTGCCGATGTAATTGCCCACGGCCGTGCACTGGTAGGTTTTCTGGTCGCCAAAGATCAGGCCGATCCGCGCGTTGCTGATGACGTTGCGTTCCCCGGGCGCCGTGCCGCCCACGATGTTGTTGGTGGCGGCGGATTCGCAAAAGAGGCCGTAATTCGACCGCGGCGCAATGGGCTTGGTGCCGGTGATGTCCACGCCGATCAGGTTTCCGACGATGCGCACGTGATCGCACCAGGAGGTGATGTTGCCGCGCTCGCTGGCGCTGACCACGTTGCCCTCGCCGGGCTGGGTGCCCCCGACGGTGGTGTAGTCGCCGTCGGTCACGAAGATGCCGCTCCAGTTGGGCGCCGGTTCGGCGCCGGTCACGTCCACGCCGATCAGGTTGCCCTGCACCACGGTGCCGTAGCCGTACACGTACACGCCCATGTTGCAATACCCCGCCTGATTGCCCTGCCCCACGGGCCCTTCGCCGGCGTTGCGGTTGCCGCCGATGCGCGCGTACGCCCCGTAAGAGGCGACGGCGCTGAAGGTGAACCCTTTGAACTGGAGCCCCATGACGGTTTCGTACATGCCGTAGAGGTCCAGCCCCCGCTCGATCGCGCCGCCCCCGTCCAGGATTACCCCCGCGTTGCTGGCGTCCACCGTCACATAGTTGCGGTCGACCGAAGGCAGCTGCGACGCCAGTTGGATTGTCGCGGACTGATCCGACGGGAACACGGCCGGGTCGAAGGTGATGGTGGTGTTATCCTCCAGCCGGTTGGGGTCCAGCGCCTCGCGCAGCGTGCCCGGGCCGCTGTCGGCGGCGCTGGTGACCACAAGCGCATAGGCCTGCCGGGGTTTTTCCAGGGCCACTGGCTCCGTCTGCGGCTTGAGCAGGGTATCGGGGATCGGGCCCAGCACCAGATCCGCCGGCGCGGCGGCCTGCGCCGGTTCTTCCGTCCGCGCGGCCGCGTCCCCCCGCCGGTAGATCAGCAGGCCGTACGTGCTGCCGGCCACGTACATCGTATCGCCCTGCACATGGCAATCCCATGCCGTGACAGGGGTTTTCACCGTACCCAGCAACGTCGGTTTCTTGGGATTTTGAAGGTTCACGATGAACACGCCCGCCCCCTGCGCGCACAGGTAGGCGGTATCCCCGCTGATAAACATGTCCGCGACGTCCCCCGGCAGGTCAAGGCTTGCGATGCTCCGCGGGTTGATGGGATCGGAAACGTCGTATACGTCCACGCCGTTTACGGTGGACGCGAGGAACAGCGTATCGCTGATGAACCGGGCCGTTGCCCCGCTCGAATCCACGTTGAGCCGGGACAGCACCCGGAGGTTGGTGGGGTCGGAGGTGTCAATGATTATCATCTCATGGTTGCCCCGGGCGATGAACAGGTTCCCCCGCTGGTCCCCGCCGTTCGTTTCCGTGCCCTGCACGCTGCCCAGGCCCCGGAGGGACGACAGATCGCGGATATCGATGGCCATGGGGTCGCCGCCGGTCATGTAGGCATAGTCCCCGCGTACCATCAGGGGGCCGCCCTTGATCTGGTAAAGCGAGGCGGTGTTGTCCAGCACGCCCAGCAGCTTCGCCTTGCCGGCATCGGAAATGTCAAACGCCTGCAGGGGCTTGGGCGCGATCAGCCGCATCGCCAGAAAGACGGTGTCGCCTTCCGCCTCGATCTCGTTGGCATAGCCGTCGCCGGTATCGTACCAGTCGGTTTCCAGCGGCGCGTCGGGGTTGCCGATATCCAGGACGTGCATGCCGGACTGGCCGCCCGCCACGTAGCAGAAATCGCCCTGGACGTCCAGCCTGCGCCCGTCCAGCAGCGGAATCCACCGGGCAAGGGATGTGGGGCGGGCCGCGTTCGCGGTGTCCACCATCAGCAGCCCCTTGGCTTCATCCAGCACAAACGCGGTGCGCCCGTCCGTCGCGCCCGCGATCACATACCCGTCGTAAGGGTAGGTTGAAATCAGCGCCGGTTCCCCGCCCGCAAGGTCATAAAACGCCACGCCGTCCGCGCCGTCGGGCACCATCAGGCGCTGCCCGGTTCCGGCCAGCGCCATTGCCCAGCCGGCCGTTTCCGTAACGGATGCCTGTAGCGGCGACAGCGGCTGCTCCAGCGAAAACGCCGTTACGCCGCCCCACGCCCCGGCGAGGCAGAGCGTATCGCCAATCAGCTCCGCGTCATACTGGCAGCCGTTAAGCGGGATCAGCCCCGCCTCCGCCGGCGCCAGCGGATCGCCGAGGTCGATCACGAACAGGCCGCTGGTGCCGCCCGCGCAGTAGGCGACGCTGCCGCGCAGCGCCACGTCGTACGCGTAGGCCAGCGGGTAGGCTTCCGAAACGATCGCCGGTTGGGAAGGGTCGGACAGGTCGGCGACCTGCACCCCCTGCGGGCCGTCCGCGATCACGGCGTAATCGCCGTACAGGGCTGCGTTTTCAGTATAACCGGGCGTATTGAGCGCGCCCAGAATCGCCGGAGCGGCAGGCTCGCTCGCGTCCAGCAGGATCAGCCCGCCCGAACCGCAGCAGACGAGCAGGCGGCCCGCCCCGCCGTCCGCGATGCCTTCGACGGGCTGGGGCAGCAGCGGACTGGCGCCGATCAGCCTTGCCGCGGAAGGATTGGAAACGTCCAGTGCCAGCACGTGCAGGCCGCAGCCGACAAAAAGCGTGTTCTCCCGCAGGTACAGCGCCTTGGTGACGCCGCCCGCCTGACCGACCAGCTGCCAGGCCGTGCTCTCCGTGGCGGCGGACGCCGCGGGGGCGGGCAGGCAGAGAACCGCGAGGCACAGCAGCAACGCCGAGCCTATGGAAAGGATGCTGCGCAGGAACGGTTTTTTCATGTACGGTGTCCTCCGTTTTTTGTCGAATGGCGCCGGTGATCAAGGGACGGCCCGCAACCGCCCCACCGGCCGTGCCGCCGCCTGAAACGCCGCGCGGGACATGCCTGACGGCGTTTGCCTATATTCTGAATGATAGCACAGAATTTGGGATTTGCAATCGCTGGCATGGCGAAAAGGTATGCCCGGCGTGTGTTGGGCGCTCCGGGCGCGGGTTCGGGCCGGCCTTTTGGGCTGCCCCTCCGGTCGTGCCGCCCGCCTGTGCGAGCCGCTCAATCGGCGCGTGCCGCCCTTCCCGCGTGCCGCCCTTCCTGCGTGCCGCCCGCCTGTGCGAGCCGCCCGCCTGTGCGTGTCGCTCAATCAGCGCGTGTCGCCCTTCCCGCGTGCCGCGCCGGTGCGTGGCGCAGCCGGGTTTCGCAGGGTCGCGTACCCCTTGCCCCCACGTATGGGCGTTACCCGGTTGGCAACGGTACCGGCTTGCCGCGCTTCGGATCTGATCCATATTCCCAAGAAAGGTGGACTTTTTTAAGGGCACGCTCTTGGACGGGCGTGTACGATATGGTAAAATGACTTCCATAGCATAGAAGGGACGCGACGGCCATGGAAAAACGCAGGGGAGATCAGCCGGGCCCGCTGCGGCGGCATCGCAGCTTTCGCAGCAAGCTGCTCTTTTCGTTCCTTTCCCTGTCCATCATCCCGGTGATCGCGCTTACCCTCTATTCCTCCAGCCGCATCGTGAATACCGCGCAGGACAACATCGACAGCCTGATCGGCAACAATCTGGAGATGATCTCCCGCAACCTGACCGTAACGCTGGCCGCCTATTCGGATATTCTCTACCAGCTGTACACCTCCGACGATGTGGTCGATCTGGTCAACGGCATCAACGCGGGCAAGGATGTGGCGTTGCGGCGCAACCAGCTTTTGCGCACGCTGCGCGCCGCGTGCTATTTCCGGCCGTATATCCAGGGCATTACCGTGCTGCTGCCATCCGGGGACACCGTGTTTTACGATAAGCTGACCGGCTCGGCCACCCAAAACGCGTGGATCAACTGCTACCCCGTGCCGCAGGACGACCTGCTGGCCGCCGTAAGCGCGGACAACCGCACCCATATGCTTCAGACCGCCTTCGCCGCCTTTATCAACCGCCAGAGCGTCTACCTGTTCCACATGGCGCACCGCATCATCAACTACCGCGACATCGTCGCGCAATGCGGCGTGGTGATCCTGAGCATCGACTCGCGGCTGCTCATGGAAACCATCGGATACGATTCTTCCGACAGCGGGGGCGAAAACCTGCTGCTGGACGCGGACGGCACGGTGCTCGCCTCCACCCACGAGGACCAAATCGGCGCCCGTTTTGCCGATCCGCAGGCCGACGCGCTGGCCATGGCGCAAACCACCCTCACGGGCGATCTGCACGCCTATTCCGCCGTCAACGGTGATTACGGCTGGCGCATCCTGCGCGTGCTCAGCCAAAGCCTGATCCGCAGCCGCATCTTTGGGCAGCAGTCGTGGTTCATCCTCGCGCTGGTGCTGATTTCGGCCGCGCTGGCGGCGGCCGTGTTCGTGTTTACAAGCCGCATGAACCGGTCCGTACAGACCATCGTGCGCGCGATGGACGCCGCGGGTCGGGGCGAGCTGGACACCCGCCTCTCCCTGCCCGCGTCGGCGCCCGACGAGATGTGCCTGATCGCCACCGACTTTAACTGGATGCTGGAGCAGCTGGGCGCCATGATCGACGAGGTGCGCCGCGCCAACGACAGCCAGCGGCAGGCGGAGCTGGCCGCCGTGGAGGCGCAGCTCAACCCCCATTTCCTGTACAACACGCTGGATACCATCAACTGGATGGCCATCAACCGCGAACAGTACGAAATCAGCAACTGCATCTCGGCGCTGGGCGGCATCCTGCGCTACGCCATCGACCGCGCGGACCGGCGCGTGACCGTGCGCGAGGAGCTGGGCTGGGTGGAGAAGTATGTGTACCTCCAGCGCACCCGCCTGAAAAACGAGTTTTCCTTTCGGGCCGAGGTCGATCCGCAGGCGCTGGAATGCCGCGTGCGCAAGCTGCTGTTCCAGCCGTATGTGGAAAACGCGATCATCCACGGCTTCGAGGGGGCGCGCGGCACCAGCGAACTCAGGCTGACCGTCCGCAGGGAGGGCGACTGGCTGCGGATTGTCATCGGCGACAACGGCAAGGGCATGACCGAGCAGGCGATCCAGGAGGCGTTTGGCGAGCCGGCCGATACCCCGCCGGATCGGCGCTCCCACATCGGCATCCGCAACGCCATGGCCCGGCTGGAGATGTATTACCACGGGCAGGCGACGCTCGCGGTCGCCAGCGCTCCGGGGCAGGGGACGACGGTGACGCTCTGCGTGCCGCTGGAAGGGGAGGAGAAGCTGCCGTGCGAATCGTAATCGTGGAGGATGAGATCCTGATCCGCGAGGGCATCGCGCGGCTGGTAAGCCGCGTGGCGGGGGCGCATCAGGTGGTGGCCGAAGCGGCCAACGGCCGGGAGGGGCTCTCCGCCATCCTGACGCTGAAACCGGAGCTGGTGATCACCGATATCCGCATGCCGGACATGGACGGCCTGGAGATGCTCGCGCAGGCGCACGAGCACGGCTGCGTTTGCCCGGCCATCGTGCTCACGGCCTATTCCGAGTTCGCCTACGCCAGGCAGGCCGTGCGGCTGGGCGTGATCGAGTACCTGCTCAAGCCCATCGTGATGGACGATTTCATCCGCGCCCTGCGGCAGGCCGAGCAGCTGACGCGGCAAAACCGGGCGGAGCCGACGCGCAGGCTCTCCGCGCTGCACTCGCTGCGCGCGGTGTACCGCAACTCGCTGGACGGCGTGCCGGCGGATCACGACGTAAGGGCCTACCTGCTGACGGAGTACGGCGTGGACGCGGACGGTCCCTTTACGCTGATGCTGCTGTACGCGCCCGCGCCCCCGACCGATGGGGACCGGGCTGCCGCGCAGACGCTCAAGCACCGCCTGTGCCGCCCGGACGCCGATTGCGCGCGCCTGATCGAGCTGGAGGAAAACCGCTGGCTGGCGGTCGTGGCGGCGGGGCCTGTGCAGGCGCCGGAGCAGCTGCTTGCCCAAACCCTTGCCGAAACGCGCTTTGTGGTTGGCTACGCCGCCTGCGCCGGGCTGGATGCGCTTCGGGAGCTGCGGCTGCGCGTGCAGGAGGCGTTCGATTTTGCCATCGTCACCGGCAGGCAGGTCAACGCGATCGACCGGCTGCCCGGGCGGGAGCGGCTCACGGCGCTTTCCTATCCGGTTGCTTTGGAGGCGCGGATGCGCGCCGCCCTGTGGTCCCGCGATATCGCAGGGCTGGAGCGCGAGTTCGCCGCGTTTTTCCGGCTGGCGTTCAGCCCCGCCCAGCCGCACAGCCCCCATGAAATCAAGGAGTGCTTTGTGCGGCTGCTGTGGGCGCTCCTGAGCAACGCCAAGGAGCGCGGGTACCCCGGCACCGAGGCGCTGGGCCGGCAGGCCCTTCTGGAAACCGCGATGTCCGCCGTCACGCGGGAGGAGCTCTGCCGGGCGCGCGACATGCTGCTTGCCGCGTTGCGCGTGCCCGACGACGCGGCCTGCTCCACCAGCGAGATGGTTTCCCGCGCGCGCGGGATGATCCATGAGTGCTACGCAAGCGGCATCACGCTGGAG